>QHZE01000056.1 GCA_003225335.1 Acidobacteriota bacterium | reverse complement strand
TTCCCGCCCCAGGGCGAACCGCGTCAGGTTCCGGGCTTCGAGTTGTCTGTCGAGCACGTAATGCACCGCGATGCTGGCATGGTCCATGCCCGGGAGCCATAGGGTGTTATATCCGCTCATACGTTTCCACCGCACCAAAATGTCGTGCAGGGTGTGTTGCAGAGCGTGGCCCATGTGCAGGGAACCCGTGACATTGGGAGGCGGTATGACTATGGAAAAACGGGGTCTCGTCGACTTGTTGTCGGCGACGAAGTACCCTCCGGCTTCCCAGACGTCATACCATCTCTGCTCCACGGGGCGCGGTTCGTAGGTTTTCTCCATTGGTGCAGGCATACCTTCCCTTTACAGACAAGCGCATTCGCTGCCCTTAAGGCACGCGTCGGGTCCCGGTTACAATCCCGGCCTGGGCCAAAACCAACGTATTCTATTAGAAAAGCAGATTGGAGTCTACCTGGGTTCTCGGGCCCGTGGCACGGGCGTCCCGCCCTGTGGGAAACGGGTATCTAACCTGGGGTCCGGGACGGCCATGCCAGGTCTCGCCTGTGAATGCCTCGGAGCCATAAGACTTTCTCCCTAGGTCCACTTGGTGGACACAAAGTTCACAAAATGGTCAAATTTCGTCCGAGAGGCATGGTTGATAAAAGAGAAATGGAACAAGCGCAGTTGTTTGAAACCGCCGATGAACGCGGATGTTCGGCGCCGCTCATCGGCGTGCATCGGCGGTTCCCTACCCTCGGCGGTATGAGGTCTGCTCGCTATTGATAGCGGCTTGAGCATACCTCCGAGTCAGTCACGGGCGAGACGCCCGTGCCACGATGGCTTTGTGGCACAGCCGTCCTTGTACTTAAAGATCAGGCGATTCTTCGGAAAGATTGGGGGGAGGAGGCGGGGGGATAGTCAGCTCTTGCTGGCGATCCCACGTTCCTTAAGGCGTTCGCGTATGAGGGTCTCAGCGATCTTTGGAACCACCTCCCAGGCCACTTGTTTCACGACCTCTTGGGACATGTGGCGTACCACCCTTTCCACGATGGCATCGATCATGTCCTCGGGGAGCAGGATCGGAGAAGGTTCGGGGCTGGTCTCGCGCGCCCCGGGGAATTGTATTACTTGAGAACCGGGGAGATCGGCTCCTCTTGGCGCCGCTTCGGCCTCTTCAACCTCAGGAGCGCTGCTCTCGGCCACGGCAGGTGCAGCGGTGGTTTCAGCCCACCGGGGCACTGCGGGCACCGCTTCCGCATCCTGAACCGGGCGCTGCGGCAGTGTCGTTGCCGCTCTTGCTTCCTTGTGCGGAGGCAAGTTTGCGCCCCGTAAGAGACCTGAACATCCGCAGCAGTTCCGAAGTGTCGAAAGGCTTGGTAAGATGGCCGTCACATTTGACGCGCGCGGCCTCCCCTTCGTCAAAAGCCTCGAAGGTGCCCACCATCAGAATCACCGGCACACCGGCAAGTTCCGGATCCGACTTAAGGCTCTCGCAGACCTCATAACCGTTTCGCCCCGGCATAAAGACGTCGGCCAGAACAAAATCCGGCTTGATCCTCTTGGCACTTTCAATCGCCTTGGCGCCGTCGGTGGCCGTTTCTATGACGACATCCTCATCCGCGAAGGTGAGAGTCACGACTTTGTGTATGGTGACGCTGTCGTCTGCGACAAGCAGTTTCTTGGGCATTGGGGATTCTAATCAGCTCGGTTTCTTATCGTTCTTTTTCTTCTTGGAGTTGTTCTTGCCACCTCCATTCTTATCGGTAGACGGCCGGGTTTCCTTAGTGGTAGATCCAAGAGTTGCCTCAGTTGCGCCGGACTGTGACTTTCTGATTTCCGCCTTGATGAGAGCGTCGTCCGCCGGTTTGTCGCCATCCGGAGCACCCGCCGTCTGCGATGCGGCCGCCTCAGTTTTGGATTCGATTTCTTTCTTGGCCGTTTCGTAGGCATCCGGGGGTCCCTTAAAGCCTATGGCTTTGGCAAACGCCGTGATTGGGCTCAGCGGTGAGAATCCTTCGGACGGCTTCTGCCGCGTCTGATTCTTGGCCGCGACCTGCGCATTCACAGGCGGCACAGGCTTGCCCATTTCCGCAAGCCGCGCCTTCGCCTCTCCAAAATGCTTCCCAAAAGGATATCCTTCAGCTATGCGGGCGTAGTAAATCGCGGCGTCGTCCGATCTTTCGCTCTTCTCCAGCGCCTTTGCCAGCTGATAATAGGTTTCTTCCATTTCAGAGAACTCGGGAAACTTCTTCGTTATGGCCTCAAAGCGCTGCCGCGCCGCCACGTAATTCCCCCTGTTGGCGTAAAACTTTCCGATCCCGAAAAATCCTTCAGCCAGGTTTTCCTGAACGTCCCGCAAATAATCTCTTGCTTTGGGGGTGAAGGGATGATCCGGAAACATTTCTATAAACTTCTGGAGAGCTTCTTGGGCTTTGGCGGAGTACTGCGGATCCCGGTCGGGATCCCGCATCATCTTCATGTTCAGGCTGGCGATCTTCAGTTGCGCGTCCGCGGCCCTGGGGTGTGTAGGAAAGAATATGATGAAGTTCTTATACTGATCCTCCGCCTGCAGAAGGTTCTCCGTACCGCCTTCTTTGTAAAAGGAATCGCCAATAGCGAGATAGGATTCGGAGGACAGTTCGCTGTCGGGGTAGGTATTGATCAAGGTCTGGAACGCCAGCCGAGCTTTGATGAACTGGCTCTTCTGAGCATATTCCTGTCCGGTTTCGAAGAGGGTCTTGTCCGGCGGCACCACACTCTTTTGGAGTTTCGCCCCCTTTTGACCGCATCCCCATGTCCCCAGGAGAACGAGGAGGAATACGTAGCGCAACTTAGATACCATGACGGTACCTCCCATAACCTCGGAAAACCAAGCGGAAAAGCGGGTCAGGCAGTTTCCACGACGCGGGCGTGACAATTGGCAATTTTCTTGAGCTCCCGAACAGCCTCCGTCGCGTCGGCGCCCCTGCTGAAAATCGCGGAACCTGCCACAATGACCTCCGCGCCGGCAGTCAGAACATCCTGTAAATTGTGGGGGCCGATCCCTCCGTCCACTTCAATCTCGGCGCGGCACCCGTTCGATGCAATAACTTCCCGGAGCCTTCGAATTTTCTGTAGAGATGCCGGAATGAACTGCTGTCCGCCAAAGCCGGGGTTTACGCTCATGATGAGCACAAAATCGACATCGGGAAGTATCTCCTCGAGGGCACTCAGGGGCGTGGCAGGATTGATCGCCACGCCCGCTCGGGCGCCCTGATTCTGAATGTATCGGATCGTGCGATTCAGATGCGGGTCTGCCTCGGCATGGATCGAGAGCCAGTTGGCCCCTGCCCGGATGAATTCCGAGATGTAGCGCGATGGCTCCTGGATCATGAGATGCGTGTCGAGGGGAAGCTCCGTGACCTTGCGGAGCGAAGACACCACCGGCGGACCCAGGGTGATATTCGGCACGAAATGGCCGTCCATGACGTCAACGTGGAGCACATCCGCCCCGCCCCTTTCCACTCTTTCGATTTCTTGGGCCAGGTTTGCGAAGTCTGCGGAAAGGATTGAGGGCGCGATCTTTATCATCCGTCCCAATGTCTTTTCCCGCGCCAGACTAAGGGCGAAGCGTAACACACGGAAAATGCCTATTCAAGGGCGATTCCCACACCGTCTTCACCACAAAGGCACTAAGAATGCAAAGGCGGACCAGGCGGAGAAGCTAAAAGAGAGAGCGAACGCTTGAAGTTTCTTCGTGCTCTTTGTGTCTTTGCGGTGGATCTTAGTTTTTACGCTGTAAAAGCGCGGCGAAAAACCCGTCCCAGAGGCGCGTGCTGGGAAATGTTCGCACCATATTGTCAGGGCCAGTCCACGAGTCGATGCCAGGCGGACTGACCGGCCGGACCAGAACATAGGAGGCGTGGCTGGCCAGAAACGAAGCGACGACGGCCTCGTTCTCTTCAGGCTCTGTCGAGCAGGTCGAATACAGCAGCAGTCCCCCTACCCGGACCGAGCGCGCCGCAGCTTCCAGGATCCTGGATTGCGCCTCGTGAAGCGATTTCAAATTCTGCGGGCCCACGCGCCACTTGATTTCCGGATTTCGGCGCAGCGTGCCTAAGCCGGAGCATGGAGCATCAACCACAACGACATCGAAGGGAAGTCGAAAGGGCACCTCCCTGGAAGCATCCAAGACGAGAACATCGTAGCCTCCGTTGCACGAGATCTCCAACGACCGTTTCAGACGACGGGCCCGGGTGTAATGAAGATCCGTCGCGATAACACGGCCCGCCGATCCTGCAAGTTCGACCAGAATGGAGGATTTGCCTCCGGGAGCAGCGCAAACATCCCACACCAGCTTGCCCTCTATGGAGCCCAGTAAATGCGGAATCAGTTGGGACGCTTCATCCTGCGCTCGCGTATTTTCACAAGGCTCCGCTTCCCCTCCCTTGGGAACAAAAATGGCTCCCGGAACCAGATCCGAAGCTTCGAAGGGCTCTGGCCCATCCTGCGCGAGCCTGCGTCCGGGTGGCGTCTGCAGGCGATACGCGGCCCGAGGCGGATTGTTCAACGAAAGCGCATATTCGCGGGTTATCTCCTGCCCGTAGCGGCGCGCCCACCGTTGCCACAGCCACCGAGGAAGAGAAACACGGTCCCAAGCGGGGCACCGCCTCTCGAAGTCCTCTCGGAGCCACGGACGGTCGTTGCTCAATCGCCTGAGAACGGCATTCACGAGTTTGTCGGCGCCTCCCCTTGTACAGTCTTTGGCCAGTTCGACGGCATCATGAACGAGAGCATGGTCGGGTATTCGCTGCATCAGCCACATTTGATACAAGCTCATCCTCAGAAGGGTCTTCACCAGGGGATCGATGTGTTTCCACTGGCCTGAGACGACGCCCCGGAGCACGAAGTCCAGGAGGCTTTGCCAGCGCAGAGTTCCATAGGCGATCTCCGTGACAAGGCGGCAATCGCGCGGTTCCAACTCCCCTGTCAACGCAGAATTCAGAACGTAGTCGCTGAAAGCCGCGCGCGTCTCAATCTGTGAGAGGACCTGCAAAGACACTCTGCGTGCGGGGGCCACCATAAACAGCGCTCGCTCATTCGGAGGTTGTGATGGGGAACAGGGATTCTCCCGGGGACGCGCGGGCCCCGGAGGCGAACTGTCGTCCGGTAACCCGCTTCCTTCCCGCGACCTGAAGCTGCAAGACCTCAAGAACTGTGTTCTCGCCACACTGGACCCAAATTCCCCCTTGGGTAAGGCCGACGAGCGTACCAGGGCGGTGGGTTTGAGACTCGACAACGCTGGCGGGCAGGCTCTGGAAGAGCTGGACAGTCTGGCCCTTGAACTCTGTCCTCGCCAGCGGCCATGGGTTCAGGGCCCGGATCTGATTGTGAATTCTCAAGGCAGTTTGATCCCAGCGCAGGACTGCCATCTCCTTTGTGACTTTCGGGGCGAGGGTTGCCCGACTATGGTCCTGAGGCCTCGGCCTCAAGCTGCCGGAGTTGAGCCCTTCAAGCGTCGGCACCAAAAGGTCGGCGCCCACTTCGGCCAGCAGAGATTCCAGCTGGCCACACGTCATCGCCAGCTCGACTGGAACTTCCTTCTGGAGAAGCACGGGTCCCGTATCGAGTGTTTCTTCCATCAGCATCGTCGTGACGCCCGTCAGGGTCTCCCCGTTTAACAGGGCTCGCGCGACAGGCGACGCGCCGCGATACTTTGGGAGGAGAGAAGCATGCACATTGACGGGAGCCAGCCGAGGCAAGTCAAGAAGCCAGCGCGGGAGAATCTGGCCATACGCCACCGCCACCAGAAAATCGCACCGGAAAGATTCGAAAAGAGGACGGTTTTCTTCAGAACGAATCTTGGCCGGCTGATAGACAGGAATCCTCGACTCCTGCGCAAAGATTTTTACCGGTGGAGGTTGAGTGTTGAGACCGCGACCCGCGGGACGATCCGGTTGCGTGACGACGGCGCACACTTCGAATCGGCTGTTCACCAGCGCGCGAAGCGAAGGCAGGGCGAAATCCGGCGTCCCCAGGAAAACCACGCGCATGGTTTTACCAATTGCCGGACTTGGCCAGTTTCTTGATTTTGCTACGAATCAGGCTTTTCTTGATCGTGCTCAGGTGGTCGATATAGAGAATGCCGTTGAGATGGTCGATTTCATGACTGAAACATCTGGCCAGCAGTCCCTCGGCCTCGATGACAACCTCTTCACCATGAATGTCCTGCCCACGGACGATCATCTTTTTGGGTCGAATGACAGTGTCGGTGAAGTCGGGTATGCTCAGGCAGCCTTCTTCGCTTTTCTGTTCCCCTTCGGTCGACACGATTTCGGGATTGCAGATCGTGATGAGCTTACTCGAGTCCTCGCCGACCGACAGATCAACGGTAGCCAGACGTATATTCAGACCGACCTGCGGTGCGGCCAAGCCTATGCCGGGGGCACTGTACATGGTCTCAATCATGTTCTTAACGAGCTTTTCCAGTTCGCCGTCGAAGTGATCCACGGGCAGGCTCAACCGCTTCAGCTCGGGCTTCCCGTACTTTAGAATCGGCAGTATCATAAACTGCGAATTTTAATTGCCCTGCCTGGGGCCTGTCCAGACCTTTCACCCATCCTCCATCGCACTGACTGCACTCGCTGACTGAAGCAACCCTGCGTGGTTCGGAGTTCAGGCTTTAGCCTGCTTATGCAGCCTGAAGACTGAGATCCAAAACTGCGCACAAATGAGTTCGCGGGCTAAGAGCGAAAGGCGTATTTGGACGAGCATCGACTTTTGGATGACATGTTACCCCCTCGATATATAAGCTTCGGCGACCTGGTCGAACTCTCGTCCAGTTGGGCTCCGTGTGGATTCGTTAAGTGAGTGCGGGGATCAATAGTCGTCGAGTAGTCTTTGGTAGTTGGCGTAGTTTGCCTCGAGCTCCTTCAGGGAGTCGCCGCCGAATTTTTCAAGAAAGGCTCTGGTTACCACGATCGAAACCATAGCTTCCGCGATCACGGCCGCGGCCGGGACAACACAGGTGTCACTCCGCTCAAAGGCGGCTTGAAAAACCTCCTTGGTCACGATGTCGACCGACATCAAGGGCTTCCGCAAGGTGGGAATCGGTTTCATGTACACGCGTGCCCTCAGGTCTGCTCCGTTCGTTATTCCTGCTTCCAGGCCACCGGCACGATTGGTCTTCCGATAGAACCGCCTTATCTTCGGGTCGTAAAAGATTTCGTCGTGCACCTCGGAGCCAAAGCTCTGCGCCCCGGCTATGCCTGCGCCAATCTCCACGGCCTTTGCCGCCGGGATACTCATGAGTGCTTGAGCGACCTGCCCGTCCAGCTTCAAATCCCACTGCGTGTGCGAGCCGAGGCCCGCCGGAACCGGGCTCGCCGCGACCTCCACGATTCCTCCAAGCGTGTCTCCCAACTGCTTTGCCTGGTCGATGGCGGCCATCATCCGGTTCGCGGCTTCCGGGTCGGCGCATCTCAGAGCCGACTCCGGATCGAGCTTGAAGATTTCTTCGCATGGCAGACTTTCAAACTCCGGGCTCACCCTCTCTCTTCCAATGGCGACTACGTGGCTTCCCACCTGGATGCTGAAGTGTCTCAGCAGGAGACGACAGAACGCTCCGATGGCCACGCGCGTCGCGGTCTCCCGGGCGCTCGCCCTCTCCAAGACATCACGGATGTCCCGCGTCTGGAATTTCAGGGCACCGGCCAGGTCGACATGGCCTGGCCGCGGCCGTGTAACCGAACGAACGTTGGTTCCTTCCGGCACAGTATCTACTGCCATGGGCAACTGCCAATTTGCCCAGTCCCTGTTCTGGATGACGAAAGATATGGGGCTCCCCAGGGTCTTGCCATGGCGAACTCCGGACATGATCTCTACCTGGTCCTTCTCGATGCGCATCCGCCCGCCGCGACCATAACCTAATTGACGGCGGTGAAGTTGGAGGTTTATGAAATCCAGATCCATGGACAAGCCGGCCGGCAGACCCTCGAGCACGCCGATCAGGCCCTTTCCGTGGGATTCTCCGGATGTCACGAAACGAAGCATAGATGCCCTCCCAGGCGCTCTGGGTCTCGGCAAAGTCAGCAGTTCTCGAAAATGACAAGTGATAAATGACAAATGACCCATGATAAATGACAAGTCCCCAGGCAAAGCTGCCCCAGTCTATTGGTCATTTCTATTGGTCATTTGTCATCGGTCATTTTTGTCGTTTGTCATTGAGCACAAGCCCCGAGCTTTGGTCCTTCTCACATACGCCCATATCGCCCGTGACTCGCCCCCTTGCCGGCGGGCCTGCGGGGCTGGCGTTCAGTGCTCCTAAACATTTCATCACAGACCCTTAGGTTCAAACAACTCACAAACTTAGAGCCACGATCCCCGGCTTTATCCCTTGACTTGCCAAAGCGGACCTCCATACACTCTGCTCGGCTCAAAATGCGAAACTCGGGCATTCTGACGAACCTGTCAACCGCGCCGTACAATTTTCTGCTGAGATCGCTCCTGGAGATCCAATCCTACACTCTTCTCAGCAGCCGGGCCATCGCCAATCTTTTCACCAAGCCCCTTTACTTCCGCGACATGGTCCTCCAAATGGACCGGATAGGCGTCGGCTCGCTTACCATTATCGTGCTGACGGGGTTTTTTACCGGAGCCGTGTTGGGGATCCAATCCGAGAGCGCTCTCCGCAGGTACGGCGCCGTAAGCATAACGGGACAGCTTGTCTCGCTGACCCTGATCCGCGAATTGGGCCCCGTCCTCGCCGCTCTGATGGTGGCCGGCCGCATAGGTTCCGGTAGCGTCGGTAACCATGCTGCCGCTGCTGACCATCGTATGCAACGGCGTTGGAATGACAGGGGGATGGTTGATTGCCCGCTACAAACTCCTGATCAGCTCCAGCCAGTATTGGTCGGATGCCATAAACGCCCTCGAATTCTCCGACGTCGTTGGCACACTTATCAAACCCATAGTTTTCGGTTTCATCATCTCCATGACAGGCTGCTATATAGGGCTTCGCACATACGGCGGCACCGAAGGGGTAGGCAGGTCCACAACCCAGGCGGTCGTGAGCAGCTCCATCATGATCATTGCAGCCGACTTCTTCCTGAACAACCTGATCATCTACATGGCCCCCTTCATGAACGTATGATTGAATTCAAGAACGTGACGAAATCGTTTAACGATGACGTCGTGCTCAGGAATATCAGCTTCTCCCTGCGCCGCGGCGAAACGAAAATAATCCTGGGCGCCAGCGGATCGGGAAAATCGACGATTCTGAAGCTCATCCTTGGGCTGATACGGCCGGATTCGGGGCAGATCCTGGTGGAGGGACAAGACATCACAAAAATGTCGGAACGAGAGCTGGTACAGGTGCGGCGGAAGATCGGCATGGTTTTCCAGGAAGGCGCTCTATTCGATTCACTGACCCTGCGAGAGAATGTGGGGTATCGCCTGTACGAAGAATCGAGCATGCCGGAGGAGGAAATCGAAATCATCGTCCGCAGAGTCCTCGGCTTTGTCGGACTCGAGGACGCCATTGACAAGATGCCTTCGGAGCTTTCCGGTGGAATGAAGCGGCGCGCCGGCCTCGCGCGCGCGCTGGTGGGCTCTCCGAAGATCATTCTGTACGACGAGCCTACGGCGGGTCTGGATCCGATCACTGCCCGGTCGATCGTGGACCTGCTGATCAAGTTGCGGGATTTCGAGGGGGTCACTTCGATCATTGTCACTCACGATCTGCCGGCAGCGGGCATCGTAGCGACGGAGTACGCGGACATTGGCCCGGACATGGACGTCCGAATGGTTCCATGCGACAACAACTTTTGTCTCCTGAACATCCACTTCATCATGCTCTACGAAGGAGAGATCCTGTTCGAAGGGACGCTGCAACAACTCAAGGGCTCTGAAGAATCCTATATCCGTGAATTTGTTCATTAGCCGTACTACACGTGTTCACAAATACAGTAACGTATTATCTGAGCTTGCCTGTGATGCCGCTGAGGGCGTCTTCCCGCGCTTCCTCGGAGCGCACGCATCTTCTTGAAACCCCGGGTCCCGCTCGGCGGGACGCTCCCAGCAAAGCGGAAAAACACGTTACCGTACTTATGAAATCATGTACTTAGCCTCGCACAGAGGCAAAACAGGTATCATCCTGTGGAGGGGAGAACATGGCACAGAGAAAGCAAGTTACCATGGCGGAATTGAAGGTGGGCGCATTGGTCACGGCCGCGCTGGTTCTTTTGGCCGCTTTGATACTCCAACAGAGCTGGGGCATAGCCTGGTTTTCCGAGAGCGAGAAAGTCCTGGCCTACCTGCCCGATGTCGGCGGCTTGAAACCAGGCAACCCGATCTGGCTGGCGGGAATCGAAATCGGGAAAGTCCGCCAGGTGTCGATCATGTCTCCCGAGCTTTATCCCGGCAATGCGCGGGTCTTCAAGCAGATCTCGGAAATCAAGAAAGAGATCGAAGGCCTGGATCGCAACAATCCCAACTACGGCAAACTACTCGCGGACAAAATAGACAAAATTCGCGACCTCAAGCTCGAGCTTCGCCTGGTCGAAGTTCAGATGGATATCAAGAAGCAGTATATAAACCGGATCAGCATCGACTCCGAGGTCGCCATTGCTTCGAGAGGTCTCATTGGAGATTCCTTCCTCGAGGTGTCGCCAGGCACGGCGGGCATCCCTCCGAAACGGCAGGGAGAGTTTTATGTAATCGAAGCGGTGCGCACCACCGGTTTCCGGGAAATCCTAACAGGCGCGAACGACGTGATCGCAAACTTTGGCGTTCTTTCCGAACAGTTTCGATCCATCGCGGGAAAGATTGACCCGGACAGGATTGGGTCCGATATGGCCGGGACGCTGGACGACATGCGAACAGCGCTTCACGAAGCCTCGACGACATTCTCGGAAACCACGCGTTTGGTAAAAGAGTTGCGCGACGGCCAGGGAAGCGTAGGCCGCATGGTGGCCGACCCTGGTCTGTACAACAGGTTGAATGAGACGCTCGACAAGATGACCAGTCTCACCGACAGGCTGCAAAGTGGTTCCGGGACCCTGCCGAAATTGCTCAATGATCCCCAGATCTTCGACAACACCAACTCGGCGCTCAAGAAAGCCGACCTCGCGATGGACCGGATTGAGAAGGGGGACGGAACACTGGGCAGACTTTCCAAAGATCCTGCGCTATACGATTCCGGCCGCCGGGCGATGGAGAAGTTTGCCGGCTTCGTGGATCAGATCGACAAGGGAGAAGGAACGCTGGGCAGACTCGTGAAGGACCCGGCGCTCTACAACAACCTGAACCAGTCGTCAGCCGAGATCGCCAAGTTTATCTATGACTTAAGACAGGATCCGAAAAAGTATCTGACCATCCGGTTCCGCCTGTTTTGACCCTTGACAAGGTTTTGGAATCTGTCTAGCCTAGGGCCATGATCAGCAGCTCCATCGGCCGGGCCGGGAAGCTCATTCTCGACCAGATCGTGCGAGCTCTGAGTTTCTTCCACATTAACCCAAACTTACTTACGTTTACGGGAGTCCTGTTCAGTTTCTGGGCCGCCTTGCATTTCGGACACGGCTCGTTGCGGACTGGCGCGCTTATTGTTATTCTGGCGGGACTGTTCGATACGCTCGACGGAGAAGTGGCTCGTCTAAGCGGATCCGAAACGCGATTCGGGGCATTCTACGATTCCGTCATTGATCGCTATTCGGACATTATTCTCCTGCAGGGTCTGATGGTCTGGTACGCTCGCCAGCAGAGACTCGGCTACGTGGTCTTGGTTGGAATTGCTTTTATGGGCGCGATCATGACCAGCTACGCGCGCGCGCGCGCCGAGTCTTTGATCCCAACCTGCAAAGTCGGCTTCATGGAACGGCCCGAGCGGATCGTCCTATTGATAATAGGAGGGCTGTTCAACCGCATGGAGGCCGTTCTGTGGGTTCTGGCGGTGCTTGGAAATTGGACCGTCATAAGCCGAATTTATTACACGTGGAAAGAGTTGCCAAAAGAGCGCCCGGCCGATAACCACGCGGCCGAGGCGAGTCTTTCCAAACGCCGGAACGCTGTCGGCAGTGGCCTGAAGACCCCGTCCGAAGTGAGCGCCCCGCATTAAGATTCCCAGTCACGCAAAAAGCGGAACCAAGTGCCGTATGGGACACGGATGAACACGGATCTGACGGAACTTCACGGATTTTCCGTGTTCGTCCGTCCGATTCGTCAGGTTCCGTGTCCCATCGCTGTTCTTTTGAAAACATGCGTTGCTGTATTTTTGAAAAGGACTGCTTGGCGATTCTTTGCGCCTTCGCGTCCTCGCGGTAAAGGCGGCGCCGGAGAAAAGGCGTTCAGCCTATTCTTTGTATGTCCGTGTCGGGCGGAAGCTTTTGTTCGAATTTCGAGTCCGGTATCTTGGTGTTGAGCTTCTCCTCCATAAAGTTCACCAGAAGATAATCTCCGTTTGGCTCTTGAAGCTTCTGCTGTATCGGAATTCCGCTGGACTTCTTGATCCATAAGGTTATGGAAGAAAAGTATGCGGCAGCCGCGGAGCTCTTCGGCTTGAGCTGTACGGCCGAGCAGGAAGTTCCGTTGACGCTTTCCATGCCGAGGAACGTCAGTTCAAATGTCTCCTTGAGCTTCGCGGGCGATTGACCGATTCCCATAGCCAGATACTCGGCTTTGTCCTTATTCTTACCTAGGTTTACGAATTGAGCCTGTTTTATACGCGGCTGAAATATGGTCGCCGCTCCGCCTTTTATCGTGAGAATCCTGGGGGCAGGCGCTGTTACTTCCTGTCGCAACAGAGCGGTGCCATCCTTGGCGCGAGCGTAAAGGAAAATTCCGGACTCGGGCGTGTCGAATTCTTTTAAGACAGCGGTGTATTTCTTTTGCGAGAATTTTGCGGAAAAATTCTGAAAGTTCCTGCCGGCGGCCTCCATCTGCCGGAGCACCTGCTTCAGGTCTTCGTCTGCTTTGCTTTGAGCTCCGCCGAGACCCTTAAGAGCCAGGCAGACACAAATCACAAGCGCTAAACGGGCGGAGGGGCGGAGGGGCGGGGGGGCAGATAGGCACAGGGGCGGAGGCGTCGAGAGTCTCCTCTGCTCGTCTGCTCCCCTGCTCCTCTCCTCTGCTCCTCCGCTCTTCATTCTGGGGTTTTGCTAAGGTTTCGTTTCGCCTGGCGAAGCCTCAGGGACCGTCTCACGCGACGCTTTCTGCGGAACCTCCTTCTTGACGAAACAACTAGGAGGGACGAAAAAGATGAACGCCAATATCAGCGCACAGATGATGTCGTACTGAAGAGAGCCTCTCTCATAAGACCAGATCAGAATTTTGCGTGCGCTGTCGTCGACTTTTCCCATCGGACTATACCTAGCGAGCGACCACGACCCGAGGTGAATTTGATCGTTTTGTGAACTTTGTGCGCATCAAGTGACACTAGAACAAACCTTCGAACTCCGGCTCGTAAGCGAAATGCTGCGCGCGATGCAGTATCTGTCCGTCACGCATCTCTATGATACGGCTGGCCATCGCTGCCGCTTCGTGGTCGTGGGTGATCATGACTATGGTCTGATTCAGTTTTTCGTTCAGCTCCCGCATCATGCGCAAGACCATTCGCGCGTTGCGAGAATCGAGACTGCCAGTAGGCTCATCTGCGAGTATGATCCTTGGTTGATTGATCACCGCCCGGGCAATCGCCACTCGCTGTTGCTCGCCCCCGGAGAGCTCCGGCGGCCGAAAGGCCACCTTGTCCTTAAGCCCAAGCATTTCGAGAATCTCCTCGGCGCCCCGCGCGTTCAGGTGTCCGTTGCCGTGGATTTTCTTGGCCAGCTCAATGTTCCCTTTCGCCGTCAGCGTCGGGAAGAGATTGAAGCGTTGAAAGACGTATCCTATTTTCTTGCGTCGAACCTCAGTAAGTCCGGCATCGCCGAGACGCCCGATGTCGGTTCCATCTATGAAGATCCGGCCCCGCGTCGGCCGCATGAGGCCGCCGAGCAGATGCAGAAGCGTGGATTTCCCGCACCCTGAGGGCCCCATTACGGCGACAAATTCCCCTTCCTTCACCACGAGGTTGACTCCGCGCAGGGCGCACGCTTCAACCTTCCCCGATTTATAGATCATCGTCAGATCTACGGTCTCTATCACGTGCGGCCGAACCGATTCGCCCATGTTCTCCGGCCTACTCGTAGCTCAAGGCGGTCACAGGATCCTGCCTGGCGGCCTTGTACGCGGGATAAATCGCCCCCAGCGTTCCGCTCCCCAGGCCCATGGCGCATGCGAACAAGAGATCTCTGGCCGACATGGAAACCTGCATGGTTGGGAACGCCGCGATAATCGCCTTCCGAATGACGGCGCTGGCGCCAGCTCCAAATAGCACGCCGAAACCGCATATGATAACAGATTCCTTGAGGATCATCCCAACGATAAACCAGCGGGAGGCTCCGAGAGATTTGAGGATTCCAATCTCGCGCGTTCGCTCGAAGATTGTCGTGTACATGGCCAGAAGAATCACCATGAAGCTGAGCAGCGTCGACACCAGAATGACAGTTAGAAGGAACTCCTTGAACCCCGGCATGCTCGTGTCCTGAAGGAGCAAGGATGCATCCGAAGTTCGAATGATGGCAAATCCGGGAAAGGCTACTCTGAGGCGCTCATACGCAAGCGAGAGATCCCCTTTATCAGCCTGGATGAAGATGGCGGTGACTTTGTCCGGCGTACCGTTCAATTCCTGCAGAGTCCCAAGCGAAACGAAGACACGAACCACCGAACCCACTCGGCATATGGCCGAGACTGTGAAAGTATGGTTCAGCAGCGTGAGCTTCATTCCGGGCGAGAGTTGATGGGACTTGGCAAAAAGTTCATCTACGATGACTTCGTCTGCCTGCAACGATTCCTTGCCCTCCACGACTTTCAGCCGTCCGGAAAGTCTGTTGTATTTTTCCAGATCGACACCGAAGACCAGTCCGAAATCAGAGGAGTTGAACTTCGCCAGAACCGGGACCGCGGCTCGAATACCAGGCACTTCCAGCAGCTTGTCCACCAATTTGATCGGGAGAGAGGCTCCGGAAAAGGCATAAAACACGGTTGAGCCGCTGGGTTGAAGAATGAAATCCGCCCCCACCATTCTGGTCCTTTGGAGATAGTCATTGAGCGTGCCCGTGGCGATGCCCCCTACAATGAGCATCAGAATAATGCCGAGCGCCACTGCCAGGACGCTGATGAGGGTTCTTGTCGGGCGAGATCGGATATTGGCGGTAATCAGGCTTTCCATCTACGGACTCTTGGTCTTTTCCTTGAGAGTGATTCGTTGCGCCGCGGGGGGCGGTGAAAGCATAAAGGCGGTCTCCGGGATGTCGGGATTGACGCGCCACGATTTGACCTGCAAATCAAGAAAGTATCCATCTGCGGGCCGCTCGATATGAATCGAATGTGGCAGCAGCAGCCCGCCGACGGAAACAAGATCCGCGTAACGGATGCTGCTGGTAATGCTGCCGTCTTTCGCAAAGGTCACTTGCTTTACCACTGCCAGCGCCGACCTTTCAAACCAGAGGCGCCGCAAGGGGCGTAGTCGATCCTGACCCACCGCATCAAAGAACGACACCACATAGTATTTTGCGCCCGCATCGCGATCTTCTTCCATGGCGATTCTCATTCCGGGTTCCGGCGGTAACCGGTATGGAAGAATCGCTTCGAATATGTGGATGGGACGGGCAGAAAAAACCGGGCTGTTCTGTGACCCTTCCAGATCGAATTCCCTGACACTGTTTCGTCCGACGAAGAACTTGTTCTCCCTGGGATACCAGAGAAAGAAGTCATCCCCCTGGGAAGCCAGCTCTACGATGGTAGTCTTGGTCAGAGGGTTTTGAATATTCAAGCGCAACGCGTCGGGCCGCTTCAGCAGCACGTAACCCGGAGCGCTGCGATACTCCTGAAGCTTGCCGCTCTCTACCTTGCCAGACGTAAAACTGACCTTGAGGCTGCTCGACGAGAGCGTCGTCAGCTTTGCGTCATAGGAGCTTATCAGGGATAGCAATTCATCCAGAGTCGCGCTCTTCGCCTCCAGCACTTTCTGAGACACCGGGACTCTTACAGAGCGCTTGACGCCACAACCTGCCCCCAGGGAGGAGGCCAAGAGCACGAAAAGCAAAGCATTCCGAAGCGCCCTGCCCCGGAACGCCGCCCGAGGCTCTTGTTTTCGCAAAGCGAGTGGCATCGACTAAAGACTCTTAATCTAACAGAGGGCTCCAGTGCCTGTCAACGGATGACGTAGCGTATTTTCAATTCTATCAACAACTTCAAAGTAACCGCTCAGTTA
>QHZE01000419.1 GCA_003225335.1 Acidobacteriota bacterium | reverse complement strand
TTCCTTTGATCCAAGGGTGGCTCAGGATTTTCATGATCTTGGCTTCACCGTCTTACAGGGATACGGCCTGACGGAGACGAGCGGTGCGGCAACGACGACCCGCGCCGAAGACAATGTGCTGGGCTCTGTAGGGAAGCCTCTTCCGGGAGTTGAGATCAAGATTGTGGATCCGGATGAAAGCGGCGTAGGAGACGTGGCGATACGCGGAAAGATTGTCATGAACGGCTATTATCGGAATCCGGAGGCGACGGCGCAGGTGTGGCGTGATGGATGGTTCTTCTCCGGGGACCTGGGACGAATGGACAATCGGGGAAATCTCTTCATCACCGGAAGAAAGAAGGAAGTGATTGTCCTGCCCAATGGCAAGAACATTTATCCGGACGAGCTGGAAACCCACTACCTCCAGAACCCGTACATACAGGAGATTGCGGTCCTCGGTATCGCAAGTCCCGGCCAGTACGAAGGCGCGGAACGTCTTCATGCGGTGGTGGTCCCCAATTTCGAGCATCTGAAGGCCAGGAAGATCGCCAATGCCCGGGAAATATTGAGAGACGAAATAGCGGCTCTGTCCAACCAGCTTCCGAAGTACAAGCGGCTGATGAGCTATCAAATACAGAAGGACCCTCTTCCGCGCACGACTACGCGAAAGATCAAGCGCCTGGAGCTCAAACGCATGATCGAGAGCGGCGCGTTACAGGAAGCAGAGCCCGTGCGGCCGCCGGAGACCGCCTCCCCTGAGGACCAGGCGCTGATGGCGTCCGCCGTAGCAAGCGAGGTTCTGCGCTGCCTGCGCGAGGGGCATCGCAGGCAGATGCCGGTTGATCCGTCGATGAACCTGGAGCTCGACTTGGGATTCGACTCGATGGAACGGGTGGAGCTTCTCGCCAGCCTGGAACAATCGCTCGGCGTGCAGCTGCCTGAAGATTTCGGGGCGGAGATATTCACCGTGCGTGATCTGATCGTGCGGCTGAAAGAGCGGGCGACCGATGTCGCCGGCGTAGCGGGCGCGCGCAGGCAGAGCTGGAAAGAAATCCTCTCGGATGAAACGCTCCGTCACGAGGGCGCGTTGGATGTGCGCTTTTCCGGGCCGGTCCTGTCACGGATCAAGCACCTCTGCGTCAGGATGATCTATTTTTTCTGCCGGATTCTTTTCCGGCTGGAAGTACGGGGTCTGGAAAACCTTCCCAAAGGGGGGGCGTATCTCATTTGCCCCAATCACCTGAGCTATCTGGATTCTTTCGTTTTGGTGTCGGCAATGCCGTACCGCGTGTTCGAAAGGACTTTCTTTGTCGGCTACAGCGAGCACTTTCAGAACTGGTTGATGAAGTTTCTTGCGCGCCTCGCCAACATCGTTCCCGTCGATCCGGATGCCCACCTGCTCCGGGCCATGAAGGTCGGAGCTCGCGGCCTCCGCCAGGGGCGCATTCTCTGCATTTTCCCGGAAGGAGGGCGCTCTTTCGACGGAATGCTGCAAGAGTTCAAAAAGGGAGCCGCCATTCTGGCGGGCGAAGTGGGAGTGCCCATGGTCCCCGTGCGGATTGAGGGCACGTATGAAGCCTGGCCGCGGGACACCTGGAAGATACGCCTTCACAAAATCACGCTCGTTTTTGGACAACCTTTGACGGCCTCTCAGGGAGAAGCTTCATACGAAGACGATACGCGCAGGCTCCGGGACACCGTCGCCCGCCTCCTCAGCTGACATTGACGAATGACGATTGACGAATGGAAAATGAAAGACTGATGGCCTTCAATCGTCATTCGTCAATCATCAATTATGCTCAGCGGGACTGCAGGAGAATGAGAAAAAAGCCGGTGAGGAAGATATTGGCCACAGAGAGAGGAAGCAGGATCTTCCAGCCCAGACGCATCAACTGGTCGTAGCGAAAGCGCGGCAAAGTCCAGCGAATAAGAAGCATCAGCCAGCAAACGAACAGAACCTTGATCCCGAAAGATGCGACCTGCAGGATCGTTACGCTCGCGGATGATAGAGAGTGAGTCGTTCCCCAGGGGAAATGGAAGCCGTCGCCGTAAAGATAGGGCATCTGCCAGCCACCCAGGAACAGGGTGGCGGTCAGCGCCGCGATGAGAATCGTCTCCACGAAATCGACCATGAAAAAGGCGCCGAACTTCATGCTGCTGTATTCTACGAAGTAACCTATGATCTCGGATTCGCCCTCAGGCAGATCAAAGGGAACGCGCTTGGTTTCGGCGAACCCGGCTGTCAAGAACAACAAGAAACCAAAGGGTTGCAGGATTATTCCCCAGCTTGGCAGCCATCCCCAAAGAAGCTGTCCCTGCTCGCGGACGATCTGATTGAGATCCAGGGTTTTGAAAATCATGAGCAGCCCGACGAGGGTTGCCCCCATGGTGATCTCATAACTGATCATCTGGCTGGAGGCGCGCAGTCCCCCCAGAAATGCGAACTTATTGTTGGAGGAAAAGCCTGCCAGAAAGGTGCCGTAGATCCCCATGGACATCATGGCAAAGACAAAAAGCAGGCCGACATCCAGTTCGAGCACCTGGAGCTTTATTTCTCTGCTGCCAACACGTATGGCGTCTCCAAAGGGAATTGCGGCAAAGCTCATCAGGGCGAAAAACACGGCCGCCAGCGGAGCGACCGTATGCAGGAGCTTGTCCCCTCCCGGAGGCACGTAGTCTTCCTTGAAAAACATCTTCAGCGCGTCGGCCAGTATGTGAGGGAGTCCGAATGCTCGAACGCCGAAGATCGGCGCGCGGTTGGCTCCGAGGCGGTCCTGCATTACGGCCGACTGCTTGCGCTCCATCCAGGTCAAGAAAGAAGTGAGGATCAGGACGGCGTTGATTAAGACAAAGGCCTTGGTGAACAGAATGACCAGATCAATCCACATTTCCTGTGGCCGCTAGACTGCATAAAATGAAACCACCGATGTACACAGAGCAGGCTCTTGGGTTCGGCTGTGCTGATCCGTGTTCATCGGTGGTTTCCGTTAAGACCCGAAAGAATGCATCGGCTGGCCGAGATCGCCGATGGATTCGTAGCTCATGCCGCGGAATGCAGGAACTTGTTCGGCCAGCTGTAGAAAGATCTCTCCCGGTGAGCCAGGTTGGACCTCAAGGCCCAGTTCCCTGGCCAGGAGTTCCAAGATTTCGAGATCCGGCAACGACTGTCCCAGAGGAGCCACCGCGCGACGGATGCGCTGCACGCGGCCTTGAATGTTGGTGAAGGTTCCGTCCTTTTCCGCGTACACGGCCGCCGGCAGTTGGACGTTGGCCAGAGCGGCAGTCCGGTTTTCCCGCGAGCCATGGTACGCCACAAACTGTACTTTGCTCAGAGCCCGAACAACCTGGTCTTCGTCGAATCCTCGTGTCAGGTCGTGCTGGCAGATGTAGAGAAAACGAATCTGCTCTTCGACGCAATCCCGCAGCACTGCCTCGCAGCCGTTCCCGCCTAAATCGAGAGCCTCCGCGCCGCGTGAGTTCGGATTCTTGTCGGCCGTAATCAAGAAGTCGTCCGCGTAGACTTTATCGCGGAGGGGCACTCGATACTCTATGTTGCGCACGTCGAGAACGTCTCGGAACAGTTGGCGCAGCCCGAAGAGCTCTTCATTGCTCATTTGAGGGGAAGCGAGGACGGCGACACCCGTGGGCCCCTGAATCTCCAGGGCTTCCCGCAGTGCCGCCGCGGTTTTTTGGATGGCTTCTTGCCAGCTGACCTCCTGCCAGCCGTTGCCCTGGCGCAGCCTCGGCGCCCGCAAGCGGTTGGGGGCGTCGATAGCAGGATAGGAGTAACGCCCTTCGTCGCACATCCAGTAGCCGTTCACGTCCGGGTTGAAACGTGGTTTCAGGCGAGGCACGCGTTTGTCGTGATAACGTGGATTGAAGTGCTCGTTAACGTGGATTTCAATATTGCATCCGCGACTGCATCCAGGGCAGACGGAAGAAGTGCTCGACAAAAACCATACGCGGCATTGGAACCGGAAGTCCCGGTCGGTCAAGGCTCCCACCGGGCAGATGTCCACGACGTTACCTGAATACGGGTTATTGAGATCTACCCCGGGGAAGACATCGATTTCGCTCAGGTGTCCGCGGTCATGCACGGCCAGTTCTCCTGTTTTCGATATTTCCCTGGTGAAACGCACGCACCGCGTGCAGAGAATGCACCGTTCCTGGTCCAGGATGACATAAGGCCCGATAGGAAACGCCTTCTTCCGCTTCTTCTTATTCTCGTTGAAACGCGGATCGTAGACCCCGTGGTCCATGTAATAGTTCTGGAGCTCGCATTCGCCGGCCTGGTCGCACACAGGACAGTCGAGGGGATGGTTGATGAGCAGGAATTCGAGGACTGACTGGCGGTTCCGCAGGGCCTCCGGGCTCTGGGTGCGGACGACCATGCCTTCGGCTACCGCCGTGCCGCACGAGGGCTGCAGCTTGGGTATCTTCTCGATCTCCACGAGGCACATTCTACAGTTTGCCACGACGGAGAGGCCCGGGTGATAGCAGTAGTAAGGAATCTTGATGCCCACCTGCTTTGCCGCTTCAAGGATAGAGATCCCCTTGGGGGACTGAACCGTAAGCCCGTCAATGGTGAAGGTCACCTTTTCCGCCACGGTGCTGTTCCTCAGTTTTTCGGCCCGATCAACGGCTGGCGTTTATTTACGGGATAATCTTTGCGCAGGGGGTGTCCCTGGAATTCTTCGTACATCAAGATGCGCTTGAGGTTCGGATGTCCCGTAAACCGGATGCCGAACATGTCCCACACTTCGCGCTCGAGCCAATTTGCGCTTCCCCACAAGGACGTCATCGAATCGATTTCCGGATTGCTCTCCTCCACACGAACCTTGATCCGCAGACGGCGCTTGGCGCTCAGGGAGAGGAGGTGGTAGACCACGTCAAACCGGGGTTTTCTTCCCAGGTAATCCACGGCTGTGATATCTACCAGCAGATTGAACCGCGTCCGAGCATCATCCTTCAGAAACTCCATGATTCTCTTCAAGCCTCCAGGGAGGACCACCGCCGTGGCGTCACCCTGAGGTGAAGAGATTTCCTGCACATCTTCCTCGAAGGTCGCCAGTAATAGATCCAGGGTCGCCGTCTCGGGAAGGTTCTGTGCCACGGAACTTTCTACTCCCATTCCAATGCTCCAATCTTCCACGCATAGACGAATCCCACTCCTACGATGACGAAGAACACGAGCATCTCCACAAAACCGAACCATCCAAGGTCGCGAAAGACAACCGACCATGGGAAGAGAAAGGCCAGCTCCACATCGAACAATATAAAGAGCAACGCCGTCAGATAGAACTTGACCGGCATCGGCGTGCGCGGCATCCCGTCCGACTCCACGCCGCATTCAAAGGGTTCATCTTTGAGTGGAGTCCGCTTCTTGGGCCCCAGAATGGCGGAGAGAAAGACAAAGGAGCCCGCGATCGCGCCCGCCAGCACAGCCATGATCAGTAAAGCGGTAATGGGATCCATATTTCACCCATTTACAGGTGTCGCGAAATTTCGCCGAGTAATCTACATCGGCTCTTTCCAAAATCAAACACCGAACGAAATACTTTAGGGCTCGCAGCCTCCCTTGTCCAGTCAGCAAACGGCATTTGGGATTGCGGATTGGGGATTTGGAATTGGAAAAAGACATCCGCAATCCGAAATCCCCAATCCCCAATCCGCAATCCGCCAGCGGTTGACTGCTCTGAATGCCCACACTATGATGAGGTCCTTATGAAAGATTACAGATCGAACGGTAAACGCGTGATTTTCGTTGCAACAATCATTGTTCTGGGCGGGGCGCTTGCGATCGCGTTTCAGAGCTCGGACACGGACCTTCTCAAGACCGCCGACGAGATTCTGAAGGAGGTCGCGCGCATTCGTGGCCTGGAACTGAAGGGCCCCGTTCAGAAGGGGATTAAGAGCAAGGAGGAAATCGCACAATACCTCCGGGAACGGATTCGCGATGAATACGATGCGAGCGAATTGCGCCGGGAGGGCAAAGTTCTCAAGAAACTCGGACTCATTCCTCAGGAGATGGATTACCAGGAGTTCATCCTCAAGCTGCTCACGGAACAGGTAGGCGGCTATTACGATCCCGACAAGAAGACGTTTTTTATATCAGGCTGGCTTCCCCTGGAGCAGCAAAAGCCTGTAATGGTGCACGAGCTCACGCACGCCTTACAGGATCAATATTTCGACCTGAACCGATTCATCAAACAGGTGCGCAAGATGGAGAACGACGACATGGTGCTGGCGCGTCAGGCCCTGGTAGAAGGCGAGGCCATGGCAGTTATGTTCGACTATCTCTTGCAGCCGGTGGGAAAGAGCTTTGCCGAGTTGCCGAATATTGTCACCGTGATGCGCAGCCAGCTCACAGCGGTGGATTCGCAGTTCGAGGTGTTCAAGAACGCGCCCATGTTTCTTAAAGAAACCCTGCTTTTCCCGTACGGGTATGGAGCGGCCTTCCTGCAGAAGATCCGTTCGAAAGAGCCGTGGTCGGCGGTGAACCGAATCTATTCGGACCTCCCGGAATCCACAGAACAGATCATCCATCCGGAGAAGTACTTCGATGTTCGCGACAAGCCTCAGTCCGTGGAAATCGAGGACCCTTCCGCGCGCTTGGGCAAAGGATGGAGAACCAGCTACCGGAATGTCCTTGGGGAGTTCACGACGTATCTGTTGCTGAAGCTCTTTCTCTCCGACGAGGAATCCCTCAAGGCGTCCTCGGGCTGGGACGGCGATCGCCTGCTGCTTCTTGAAAAGGATGGAAGTAACGGTTGTACTGTCTTTCAGGAGTCCGTCTGGGATTCCCCGGAGGAGGCGGGCGAGTTCTACGAGGCGTTTTCCCGCTGGCTTCAACAGCGTTTTCCCGGGGGCAAGAAATCCGAAGACACCTCGGGCGGGTTTGCCTGGAAAGACAACGGCGAGTATCACTCCATCCAGCGCAACGGAGCCAGAGTCCGATTTATTGTAGGCCTTCCGCGGGAGGACAGCTCGAAGTTCAAAAACTTCTGAGTGCGGACCGGCCCTTCTTCACCGCGAAGACGCAAAGACGCGAAGAATCACGAAGCGTTTTCCAACTAAAAAGCCAAAAGACGCCTGGCCACGAATTCCACGAATTAAACGAAAAGAGCCTCCCTTCTGGCGGACCATGGGCTTGATCTGGAGCCAGACCTCCCGGGGGGCCAAAGAATTCAAAAATTCGTGTAATCGCGAGCGACGAGCATACCCGGTGCGGTATGTAAGGAGCGAGCAACACCGCCAGCGGGCCTGCGGGCCGCAGCCCGGAGGGGCGCGGCGGCGGGCGGGCATCTGCTTTGTTGCCGCTCCTCGACGATGCACACCGGCATCGCCTGCGTCGCGGCGCCTCGCATCTGCCCGCCCGGCGCTCGCGCCAAAATGCACACCTTATTTCCTGACGGGCCCTAAGCATTGGTTTGATCTTCAGGCCACGAAATGCGGATGACGCAAGTCCTCGAGATCTTGTCATGCAGGCAGGCCGACTCCCGGTCGAAGAAACCCCACACCAGGCCGATGCCAAACCCCAGAAGCGACGTCAGGTAAGCAGCAGACCTGATCCAGATCTGCGAAATTCGCGGCCGCTGATGATCCGGATCCACAACCCGGAGATCGGTAACCATCATCCCGATGGTCTGATTGGCGGCTCCCAGAAAGAAGACGGAATAGAGAAAGAAGATGATTGTCTGCAGAAGAGCAAAGTTCACCCAGCTCCATGCGTCCACGTCCGCAAATCCCGAAACGATCTCCGCCGCCATGACACAGCTAAACCCGCAGAGAAACACCACGGTCAGATCCACCAACCCGGAGAGGGTTCGTGAGAGGAGAATGAGTTTATCGGTCGCGTGTGCTACGGGCATAGCAGGAGGAGGGGCCTCCACGATACTGGCAACCTGTACCGCCGAAGAAGTCTGCGCGGGGATAACGTTGTCGACCTGGCTTTGAATTGACTCCGGTTCCGGGTTGGGGACTTCGACTGCCGGCTCCGGGACGGGAGGAGCAGACTCTTCTGCAACGGCCTCGACGGCCGGTTCCAATAGTTGCTGTTCCGGTTCAGGCAAGGGCGCGGGGGCTGGAGCCGCTATTTCGTGGGCGGAAACAGCTTCCACAATTTCCGGCCGGCTTTCTTCCACGGCCTTGGGTGCCACGGCGTTGTCACGAAAAGATTTCCTGGGGGACCTCCGCGTTCGAACCACAGGTTGAGCCGGTGCGCTGGCGGTCTCGGCTCGAAGCGCTTCTGCTGTCTTTAGCGGTAGAGACGGAATGTTGGAGAGACTCTCCTCTATCGGAATTGCGGCTTCCCGCTTCTCTTTGATGCGTTGCAAGCGGCGGGCTAGCTCCCGTCTCCATTCCGGCAGCTCGGCACCCACCTGCGAACGAGCCACGCCGCTCGCAGCTGCGTTGATGGTCCCAGACTGGACGTTCTGGCTGCCGGTCGGGCTGCCACAGACTGCGCAAGAGACGGAGGCGTCCGCAACGGGTTTCTGACACTGCGGGCAGATCATAGAGACTGGATTTTATCACTGCGATTCAGACAGCAGCGGTATTTTCTCGAAGGTTTTTGTCGGGTCCGGTTTATCCTGAACGGACTTCAGTTTACACCGGGGCCGAAGGCCCGGTAGTGCATCCTTTTGAATCTCAAATTTCAAATTTGAAATTTCAAATGCTTCCCCCGCCTCACTGCCGCCGCCGAACGTGAAGTCATCCCTTTCTGTGCGCCTACCGTAGTGATTGGATTGAAGATCGCATTCACATACGGCAACGGCAAAGTCGTTGCAAAGGTATCTTGGACCACTTCACGCTCCGAGCGCGGAGATCCAAGGCCTTCAGGCCCTCCCCGGACTCCAAATGGCAAATGACGAATGACCGATGACAAGTGACAAATAGACCGGATCGGATTGCCCCCGGGGATTTGTCATCTATCATTGGTCATTTGCCATTTGTCATTTTCAAGAAATTGCTGACTTTGCCGAGACCTTGCCTGCTCACAAGGCTTTACGGGCCGTTGTCCTGGAATCTGATATACTTTTAGGAGTGCGTCAGTTTACAGGAGTTGACGGTTTAAGTTAGGACGCGGATGAGCGCCGATCTCGCGGATCAAAACACAGAACCGAACCAATTGATCCACAGAAGATCCGTGTGCAGCCAGGTAATCCGCGCCCTGTTTGCCACCGCACGCAACTGAGAGACTGTGACAAAATGACCCTTAAGCAACGCACGATGGTCCTGGGAGGTCTGGTGGTGATGGGCGCAGTCATTTATGGCATCGCACTGCATCAATCGCCCATTCTGGTTTCGTTTGTGGTCCGGCAGACATTGGTCCAGAAGGCACCTTCCGGGGTAGCCGCTCAGGAGGTTGAAAGGAGACTGGACGCGCATCTCCAGTCTTTCCCCGACAGTCATGCTCGCCTGGAAAGGCTCCTCGAGATCTCTCAATACCTGGAAAAAGTACAAAAACTGGATTCGCGCGAGCTGGACGAGCTCCTGAGTGGCGCAAGGACCACCTCGCGGGAAGGGGTCCAGTGAAAAAGGATGGGAACTTTTGTAGGGACAGGGGGTCTAAGTCCGCAAGGGCATAAGCGCGAGGACTTTCAGAGTGGACGCTCTTGCAGAAAACGAAAAGATGTTTCCGAAAGAAATCGCACTAGAACGCTACGAGAGCGAAGCGACGGTCGCGGAGCGCGAGGCCCTCTTAGAACGAATTCGGGCCGACAAAGAAAAGGCCTTTGACGGCCTGTTCGAGCAATACCACTCCATGGTGTTCCACCTTGCGTTTCGCATTTTGGGAGACCGTGAGGAAGCTCTGGATGTTTCTCAGGAGGTCTTTTTCACGATCTATCGCAAGATGCATCGCTTCCGCGGGGAATCCTCGCTGAAGACCTGGATCTTTCGCATCGCGATCAATCGCGCGTCAAACCGGTGCCGGTGGTGGAATCGTCTTCGGCGCCGTGGGACCGTCTCCCTCGACGAGCATCTGGGCAGGAATCGGAACCCGGATCTTTCGGAAACTTTGGAGGCAGAAGGGAATTCTCCTGAAGATGCGCTCCTGTTGCAAGAGAAGCGATCTGAAATAGAGCGCTGGCTGCTCCGGCTTCCCATACACCAGCGTATCGCCGTAGTCATGCGAGACGTAGAGGGCATGTCGTACGAAGACATTGCTGAAGCGATGCAGGTGTCATTGGGCACTGTCAAGTCGAGAATTGCCCGTGGGCGGGAAGAGCTCAAGCGCCGCCTGAACGGGGAGCTGGGGTGAGCCGCTGGGGGAAACGGTGGGGAGGTGGTCATGAATTGCCGGGCAGTAACGAAGCACCTGTCGCTTTTGTTGGATGAAAGGCTGGAAAGCGAGTTTGCGGTCGAAGTCTCTGAGCACCTGTGGTCGTGCCGCAAGTGCAATAGGGAATTCATGCGCCTGTCGCGGCTGCGTCAGCAGCTCCATTCGCTGCGCAGGGTTCCCGCACCCCAGTACCTCCGGCACCTCGTCCGTCTCCATATCGCCGAAGCCCAAAACGATTACGTCGTGAAACGCCTCCGGGAGTTTCTTGAGTTGCGGTGGTCCAGAATCCGGACCACGGAGCGTCTCTGGTACGTCGCCCGGTTTCTGGGAACCGCCTCCGCTTTCGTTTTCTTTTTTGCGCTCTGTTCCGCGATGAACCCTATTTATATCGACCTGCGCGACCGGGCTCTCGAGCGGGGCCCTTCGCAGAACCTCCGGCAGAATCTGGGGGTGTACGTGCTCAAGAATCTGGGATTGGTTCCGGTGGAGATGCAGCGCAAGCCTATCAGCTCAAGCGAACCCATGATTAACGATCTCTACTTGCTGAAATTCGGAGAAAGTGCGTCCCGGACGGGCTCGGATGATTCCTTCTCGGTTTTTACTGTGGTGGATCGAAGCGGTTCGGCCAAAATCCAGAATGTGCTCGAGTACCCCGCCGACAGCAGGCTCCTTCACAGCTTCAACCACATGCTCAGCTCTGCGCAACTGAGGCCGGCGAGCCAGAATGGTAGGGCCGTCGATTCTCACCTGGTACTGTCGTTCAGCAAAATCTGCGTTTACGATTGACCTCGTCACTCTCACACAAAGATGCGAAGGCGCAAAAGAATGCCGAGTGCGTCAGAAAAGCAGTTATCCTCGTGTAAGACACGTTTCTTTGCGTCTTAGCGGAGTCTTAGCGGTGAAGTGGCCTGGTCTTTGTGGGGCTTGGCTACCGGATTTCCGGGTACATCCTTCTGACGCAATCAGGGCACACGCCGTGGGTGAACGCCGCGTCTGAATGCTGCTCGATGTAAACCTCGATCTGACTCCAGTACCCGTGGTCATCGCGAACCTTCTTGCACCAGGCGCAAATCGGCAGCAGGCCGCTCAACGTCTTGACCTTGGCCAGAGCATCCTGCAACTCGGAGATCAGCATTTCGCGCTCTCGCTCCGCCTGCTTTCGCTCGGTAATGTCGCGGAGGTATGCCGTGAATACCGGTTGGCCCTGCTGGGGGATGGGAGAGATACTGAGCTCGACGGGGAATTCGGTGCCGTCCGCGCGCATTGCTGTGAATTCGACGCGTTTGAAGAGAACCGGTCCTTCCGCAGCGTCGAGATAACGCTCCAGCCCCTTCCGGTGCCGTTCGCGCAGGGAGCGTGGAATAATAGTTTCGGCCAGATCCCTGCCCAGGACGCTGTCGCGCGTGTAACCGAATGTCCTCTCTGCGGCCGGGTTGAACTCGGTAATCTTGCCGGTGTGGTCTATGCTGATGATACAGTCCAGCGCCGTCTCCACAACGGCTCGAAAGAGAGCTTCCCCCTTGCGCAACTCTGCCTCGGCGCGCTTGCGTTCTGTGACGTCTCGCGCTATACCCTGAACTCCGACGGGCTTCCCGTCCTTGTAGATAAGCCGGCTGCTGACTTCCAGAACCACGGTGCTGCTGTCTTTGGCGGTGATCTGGATTTCATAAGCAGTGACTTTTTGGCCGGCGAGCTTTCGCTTCAACATCTCTTGCATCAAGGCGAGCTGATCCGGCTGCATGATCTCGCCCAGGCTGTGCTCGAGGATGTCATCCCGATTGTAACCGGTAATTCGTTCGCCCGCTTTATTGAAGGAAGTCAGGTTGCCTTGCAGGTCCAGGGTGTAGACAATGTCGTTGGCATTTTCAACCAGGTCGCGGTAGCGCTCCTCGCTCGCGCGCAATTCTTCCTCGAAGCGGCGGCGCGCTTCGCGCAGGCTCTTTTCTTCCAGGGCCCGCCGGATCACCAGCGGCAATCGAGCCATGCGGTCTTTCAGGACATAATCCGCCGCGCCTTTCTTGATGAATTCGACCGCGAGGTCCTCTCCTACTGTGCCGCTGATGAGTATGAAAGGAATATCTTTGTCCAACTGCCGTAGAGTCAGGAGGGCGTCCATACCGGTCCACCCCCCCAAGCGGTAATCGCAGAGGATAAGAGCGTATCGTTCGTTGGACAGCTTTTCGACGAATTCACCGGGAGCCTGCACGATATCGGGTATGACCTCGAAGCCGGCTCTCTTCAGGTTTCGCACGTACAGGTCGGCATCGGCCAGGTTGTCCTCGACTATGAGGATTCGCAGGAGCCGGTCAGGTGTACTCGTGGACTGCACCTCTAGCATAGCCATGTTTTAGATTTAGCGGACCTTTGACGCGCGTTACTTGGCGCGTAGTGTACCATACTTCGTCGCCGTTTGTTTTTCTTTTTTTGTGTTCCAGGTGAAAGAGTAGCTGGCATTTGAAGTTTCCAACCAAGAAACGTGAGGTTCAATCAGAGTCGCAACGCTACGCCAGCAAGATCGCGTGGAGGAGCGGGAAAGAGTAAGTTGACCACAAAAACACGCCGAGTACAAGGACATACCCCGGCCGGCCCGACCGCGATCTAGCCACAAGACACGGAGACACAGCGATAGGATTTTCTCTGTGTCTCCGTGGCTGAGGGCTGCCGAGGATCCGCGATGCCGCTTTCAGAGTCCAAGAGACCAACGCCCAAGAGCACGATGACGCTGGACCGCGTGCTCTCACGCTTCGGCCTGGCGTCGCGCGCCGAAGCTCGCAGCGCCATTCTGGCGGGCCGGTTGAAGGTGAACGGGCGCCGGGTGCGGGATCCCGATTTGTGGGTGCGGCCCGAAAAGGATGTCATTCACCTGGATGGGGAGCGCGTTCAACCCGCGCGGAAGCTCTACCTCGCTTTGTATAAGCCCAAAGGGGTAATTACGAGCCATGGAGACCCTGCCGGCCGCCGAACCGTATACTGTTATCTGGGCGAGAATGCGAACTGGGTTGTTCCTGTCGGCCGGCTGGACAAGGACAGCTCCGGACTACTCTTGCTGACCAACGACACGGATTTCGCGGACCGCGTTACAGATCCGCGATCGCGGATTCCCAAGACGTACGTTGTCAAGGTCAACGGCATCGTCGGCGAAGAAACAGTTGCGCGGATCCAGCAGGGAGTCCGGATGAGCCGGGGTGACTGGGCGAGGCCCGAGAGCGTGCGCTGGCTGGAAGACCGCGGCAAGTACAGCTGGCTGGAAGTCGTTCTCACGGAGGGGAAGAATCGTGAGGTGCGCCGGATAATGGAAACGGTCGGCTTTAAAGTCCTGAAACTTGTAAGAATCCGGATCGGGCCCGTGACGCTGGAAGATCTGGAAGTTGGCAAGTGGCGGCGCCTTAAGCCCGGCGAAATTCAGGCTCTCAATAGGATTGCGGATTTCGGATTGCGGATTGCGGATTGAGAATCTGACTGCTCCTTGCGTATTGGTTGAATTTAATCCGCAATCCGCAATCCCAAATCCGCAATCAGGGAATTCTTACGACGAGTTTTGCGGAGCCTGTGTTTCCGGCCGTGTCTCCTGCGCGCAGGCCGATGGAATGCTCGCCGGTCGTGAGCTCCGGTGTGGTCACCTGAAACTCTTCCTGCGCAGAATCGGCGATCCCATCCACGGGAAAAACCAGAAACCATTCGCCTCCGTCGATCGAGAACTCTCCGCTGGCAATTCGCCCTGTGGCGACGCGCGCGCGAAACTGCAGATCCACTTTCTTGCCGGTGATCTTATGTTGTGCGATCTCGACCAGAGGGGTGCTGTTGTTGATGACGAAAGGCTTGGAAACCAGTTCGCCGATCAGGGCTTTCCCGTACGGGTTCGACGGGGCATCGCTGGCTACGACCTTAAGCGTGTATACGCCATCGGGAAGCGCGCCACTTTCGAGAGTATAGAAGGTGTCGTTGACGTTCTTTTCGAGCAGTTTCCAGTCGGTTTCTCCCTCTCCTCTGAAGTAAATCGAATACTCCAGGGTATCCTCGTTGTCATCCGTCGCTTTCCACGAAAATGCCTGAGCTCCCGGTTGTGCTACCTGGCGCGGTGGCAGCGTCTGTTTGTCTTTTCCTCGTTCGCGGGGAGAGCTGACGGGAGCGCCGTCCGTTCCTGAGCTGCCGAGACCGATCGTCCCGGAAGGGAGGGAAGGAATCTTCTGCAGCGTGATGCCCGGGGGCAGGAGATTAATGCTGGTAACTTGAGGACGGAGATTCTGCTGCAAGTACGCAATCCTGACGCGCTCGAAAACATCGGAGGGCGCGCCGGCGGTTTGGGAACGTCCACGTTTGAAGGTTGCCCTCCATTGAAAGTAGCGCGCCTTGGGACTGGTAATCTGCTGACCTTCAGACTCAGTATAGGGCGTGCTCCAGTCGCTCCAGGAGCTGTCGGGTTTCTCTGTGTTCCCGGAGCGCGAAACCGTCTCCACTGTTCCACCGCTGGCATTGGTCACGACCCAGGCTATCTTGCCCCAGGACGCCACGGTCTTGGCGTCCAGTACCTTGGACTCGAAAGTGCCGGTCTGGGCTCTCTGAGACTGGAGCCGGTAAATTCTCCCCTGGTTGCTGCCCGCAGCAAATATCTCGTCGCCGGAGAGAAGCAGCCGCGTGATCTGCTCTTCCGGGGAATCGGTGATGACCGACACCTGCTTCGCGGTATCGATCGAGAGAATTCTGCCCTTGCCGCCGGCCGCGGCCAGCACGCTGCCGTCGGGGCGCACGAGTAGGTCGTAGATCATCTGGTCCCGAGAAGTGAAAAGGGTTTCCACGCTCCCATCTTTGGACAGCGCGTAAATTGAGGACTTGGAACCTGCCGAATCCTTCTCGCCCCCTGGAGCCGACACGGAGGACCTGGACTCTTTGGACTTTTCGGCAAGACTGGTCAGCGCCTGGATCGTCACAAGAGGCAGCGCCTCGCTCGTCGCTTCAGTTGTGGGCTCGGTCTTGGGCGGGGCTGGTGGTACCAGACCTTTGGAACTTGAAGCGACCGCATAGATGGTCCCGAAGCGGTCCACCGCAAGAGCGCGGATCTCTTCCATCGGGGAGTCCAGAAGCGTGAAGGCCCTCCCCTGCGGGTTGATCTGCAGCACCGTGCCTCCCGGTGAAGTCCCTGCCAGCACATTTCCGTTGCTTTCGCGCGCCAGTGACACGATGTGTGTGTCGTCGCTGTCGTAGAAAGTCGATTTCTTACCACTCTTGTCGACTTTGTAGATGATCCCGCGCGCTCCCGAGCCCACATAGAGATTGCCCGCCTCGTCAAAGAGGAGCGACCAGATATATTTGTCTTCGGGGTTGCAGAACTCGGTCGCCTGGTTGGGGGCCGTGACCTTGTAAACTTTTCCGTCCGGCGAGGTGCCCACATAAAGGACATCGGAGGAATCCAGCGCCAGTGCAAATACGTCCAGCTCTTTGGCCTGGAAGTAGACACTACCCTTTCCTTGCGGGTCCACCTTGAAAACCTTTCCCTCGTGTCCTGTCCCAACGTAGAGGTTTCCGGACCTGTCGCGAGCTACCGAGAAGACGTACGGCTGGCCGGTGTCGTAAAACAGATCGTACGGAGGTGCGAGAAAGAGCTTTCCGTCGGAGCTCAGGGAAACCCGCGTGAGAGTTCCTTTCAGCAACTCTTCTTGTGTGAAGTTCTCCCAGAATTGAGGGGTGACCGCCGTCGCTGTAATCGATACGGCCAGGCAGACGATCAGGACAAGGATGACTTTGTATCTCATGCGTGCTCAGCCGCAACCAAAAACTTGGCGATTCTTCGCGTCTTCGCGCCTTCGTGGTAAAGCCTGTCCCCAATCCACCACGAAGACACGAAGACGCGAAGAATCACGAAGCGTTTTCCATAAGTCATTTGCCATTTGGCAAAATCAGGGTTTGATCTGGAGTGTGAGAATCTTCGAGCCCGCTATAACATAGTCAGAGGGCGGCAGTTCGTACTCCATGAAAGTTGAGGTCTGGATCGGGTTCATCCCTCCCGCGTTGCGATTGGATCTGAGTATCGAAAGGACGGACGGAGGGAGGCCAGGGAGCCCTTCTCCTTTGACTACAGCTCCCGCCTCGCGCCGGAAGATTCGTATGTACAAACGGTCGTTTTTCCTGAGGTTGTTGATGAACTTGATCAGTTGGCTCAAATCCCGCGGGATGAAGTCTTCTCCCTGCTCCCGCGCGTCCATGGACATCAAGCTCGTCCCGTCCGCGATCAGCATATGGATCGGTCCCGGCGTCACGTCGGGGGGGATTCTGACCGGGTAGGAATCCTGTACGACCTCTCCATCGGTCTTTCTGTAGAAAAGATCCAGATTGAGCGCTTCACCCGCCTTGAGCTCCGGCCGGTCCAAGCGGACCGAGTCGAGTACCGCAGCCCGATCATCTTCAACCGCCGCAATGTCGAGATCGATATTTTCGAACTCGAGGTTTTTATACCCGGAGGACAGCAGAAAACTCACGGGTACGGCGATCGAAAGCGAAGCGATTACGGGCGAGTTGCTTTCAGAAGAAAACCGGTTTTCAATCTCGACCGGCTGTTCTCCTTTGATGTTGATCTTCCCCTTCAGTTCCACCGTGGACACACCCAAACCCCGTTCGGAAGAGATGATGCTGTTGAAGACGGTGAAATTGACAAGGAACGGCGTCAGAAACCTGTCTCGGGCGATTTCGTATTTCAGAGTCTTCTTGACACCGCGGCTCGTTGCAAGCCGGACGTTGATCGGGATCATTTTCGCTTTCTCGCCGAGAATGCCAAAGATTCCGGAGCCTCTGTCCTGGCGGATCGTCCCTACGGGTTCTGTGGTTTCGAGGACCTTGAAGGAACTTTGCAGACTGGGAAACACGGTGATAGCCCGCCCCTTGTGCATCGGCAATTCCGCGAAACCCAGATTGAAAAGAGGATGCCCGAAGGCGTAGACCTTGTTACCCTCAATATACGTGACAGTCCCGCCCGCGGCGACGTCCATGTCCCCGCGCACGAGAGGCACGACGATGTTGGAGCCGGGCTCAAGAGGCGGTGTATTGCCTGTGCTTGCCCGCGCGCCGGAGCCCTGGAGAGCGGTGAGGCCGAGATTGCGCAGATGCGGCGTGAAAACCTGAAGCGCTTTAGGGCTAAAACCGGCGAGATTCAGAGGAGTCGCGATGGGAACGAGAGCATGACCGGGGAAGGCCGCCAGCGCAGTCTGCGCGCGTGTGTCGCTTGGGTTCGCCCACAATCCATAGTCGTTCAAAGCCGCATCGGGAGGCTGTAACTGGTAGTTCCAAAGCATGCTCTTCTTGAGAACTTTTCCCCCGCTGGCGGATCCGCTTTCTATCGGCTGCTCTTTGAATGCATCCACCATCTGACGTATGGGCGTGATGCCGCCGATCGCTTCCTTGGGAAATTGAAAAGAGAAGGCCACAGCTCCGAGGAGCTTTCCATCAATGAAAACCGGACTTCCACTCATTCCCTCGAAGACCCCGGTTTTTTCCAGCGGCCCCCCGCTCAAGCGTGCCAGCACGGCGTCCGCGCCCGGTCCGACGCCCCGGAGCACGCCAAGTATTTCTACCTGAAACTCCTCAGGCGCGCTCCCCTGGTAACAGGTTCTGCCGGTTCCCTTCATGCCAGGTCGTAATTCCTCCACAGGGAAGAACTCCTGGCGCGGCCAGGCATTCGGTGATACGCAAAGCACCGCAACAGCCGCCGCGATGAGGAGCCGCCTTCGCGTCATTTTTCCAACCTTTCCTCGGTAAAGATGGAAGTATAGAACCCGGTGAACATCGGGGTCAAGCCGCACCGCGCCACGACGAATCTCACGAACCTAGACTATGATGAAACCACCGATGAACACAGATGAGATTTGGAGTTCAGCCTTTAGGCTGCCGTCCGAGTTCGATCTGCAAGCGGGCCAAAGGCTGAGCTCCGAAGATAGCCGTGTTCGTTATTTATTGCAATTTACCTTGTACCGTTTGAGTTCGCTTTTTCGATATAATCTTGTTTCTTTGAGAGACAGGCTGTTATGTCCGTTCTCCGGATCCCGGATCTGAGCGCGGTCATCCTCGCAGGTGGGAACAGTCGCCGGATGGGAACAGACAAAGCCTTACTTGTTCTCCAAGGGCGGTCTCTGATCGGCACAATTGTGGATCGGGTCCGCATGATCACAGACGAGATCTGGATCTCTGCCAACGACCAATTCAAGTACGAGTTTCTTGGCCTTCCCGTAATTCAGGATGTCTACCAGGGCCAAGGACCACTGGCGGGCCTGCATTCCGGAATGCGACACACCGGCCGTCCACTCGTCCTCCTGCTTGCCTGCGATTTGCCGCGCGTTGGTGAACCACTGCTTCGAAACCTCGTCGCGAACCTTGGAGATTCCGACGCTGTTATTCCCCGAACTGCGGATGGTCGTTTCCACCCGCTATGCGGGCTCTATCGGAAGACATGCCTCCCCGCCATAGAAAAAAACCTTTTGTCAGGGGTCAACAAGATGACTGGGATCTTTGACGAAGGATCGCTGCAGGTTCGACTCCTCGGTCCGGAAGAGGGTATGTTCCAGACAGGCGACTTGTGTAACCTTAACTCCCCGGAGGATTTGGAGAATTTCGGCCTGTTCTAGGAAGATTCTCCGGCAGTGTCACAATATGTGGTAGACAGAATCACGCGAACCACGATATCTTGGGTTAGTTAATTCGATGATTCTTGGTGATTCCCGAATCATCCGTGGTATAGTGGGCGCCGTTTATTGCAGGGAAACAGATAGTTTAGTCTAAGGCAGGTTCAGATGCGGCGTAAGGTTCCGGCGCAAGTTAGACTAAAGAAGTTTCTTTGGGTGGTCCTCCCGGGCGTGCTGATTCTTCTGGCAGGTCTGGCGGTTTTTCTCGGCCTGAGTGTCTATCGTATTACGCATCCGGCTCCCGCTCAGGAGTCGGCAAATCCCTCGCTTTTTCTTCTTCCCGCGCAGGACGTCAGGTGGACATCCACGGACGGGACGGAGTTTGCCGGTTGGTGGATCGCCGGCGCCAGTGATAATGCGCCAGGGATAATTCTTGCGCCCGGGTATGGCATGAACCGGGCGGATGCTCTGAGTCTTGCGCTCCTTCTAAGGGAGAATGGCTTCCATCTTCTGATCTACGAGCAGCGCGGGTGCGGCGCGGCGACTGAGAGAAAAAGCACGCTGGGATTGTTGGAAACGGACGACATGCAGGCGGCGCTGGATTTCCTGCTGGCTCGCCCGGGCGTCAACCGCGAGCGCGCGGGGATATGGGGGGTGGACATAGGCGCGCGAGCCGCTTTGATGGTGGGAGCGGCGCGAAGTCAAGTGCGCGCCATTGCTGCAGATTCGCCCTATGACAGGATCTTTGACTTTCTTGCGGTGAAGATGCGCGAAGAATTGGGCTCGGACAACCGGCTTCTGGCTCTTGCAATGTGGCAGGCGTTCAGACTCTATATGATAGATTCGAAAGGCTCGTTCAATGCACAGATCCCGGTGGAGTCGCTGTCAGATCGCAACATATTGTTCATCCAGGGGGAAAACCGGCCGGAGATCGCTCCGCTGGTAACCCGGCTCTATTCCCGGCTGCAACCGCAGAAAGAGATGCTCTTTCTTCCCGGAGCGCGCGCGCATGTAATGACTGCAGAGAGCCTCAAGGATTACAACCGTCATGTCGCGAACTTCTTTATGTCCAATCTCCCCTTGAATCCGATCCCCCCGCGAGAGCCAAGGTAAGGGATGCAGCAGATTCAGAAGTTGGATCTCGTAGGGTTCAAATCCTTCTGCGACCGCACGGAGCTGATTTTCGACGAAGGAACTACAGCTATTGTTGGCCCGAATGGTTGCGGCAAGAGCAACATTGCCGATGCGATTAGCTGGGTCGTAGGCGAGCAGAGCGCGAAAATCCTGCGTACCGACAGGATGGAGGGGGTGATCTTCAACGGCACCCAGACGCGCAAAGCCACCAGCATGGCCCAGGTTATTCTGACGCTCCGTTTGCCGGAAAGCCTCCAGGTGCCCGAAGGCCTGGAGTTGAGCCCGGAGGGTTTCACCGTAGGGCGTGTGCTCTATCGTTCCGGCGAGAGCGAATATCAGCTGGACGGCCGTCGTTGTCGACTGCGGGATATTCAGGCGCTCTTTGAAGGGAGCGGCCTGGGGCCGAACTCCTATGCGCTTATCGAGCAGGGCCGGATCGGACAGATTCTCAGCTCGAAACCTGCCGACCGCAGGAGCCTGATTGAGGAAGCGGCGCGGATTACCTTGTTCAAGGCCCGGCGCTATTCGGCAGAGACGAAGCTGGAGCTCGCGCAGCACAACCTTCTACGGGTGAACGACATTATTCGCGAGCTGGAGCGACAGCTCGAATCCCTCAAACGCCAGGCTGCCAAGGCCCGGCGGTACGGCCGCCTGCGTGAGGAAATGCGCGGCCTGCACAAGCTGAAACTGGCAATGGAGCAGAGGCAGCTCCAGCAAAAATTGGGGCTTTGTTCCGAGCGCCTGAGATCTGCGCAAGAGCAGGAGCAGGCGCTTCTGGCGGAGCTTGCGCGGCTCGATCAGGCCCGCGTGCTGCGCCGGGAAGCCTGCCTCCAGCAGGAAGAACTTCTAAACCGCGAACGCGAGAATCTCGCGAGCCTCAAACTCGATGTGGAGCGCGCGAGCAGCCTGCGTCAACGCCAGGAGAATCAGAAGACGGAACTAGGCAGGCGTCTTCAAGATATCCACCGTGCCCGCAACGCCGATGAAGGGCGCGCGCATGGGATCGCTAAGGAAAGGAAGGGTCTCGAGCTCGCGCTGCGGCGCCTCATCGAGGAGATCGAGCGCGAACAGAAGGTGGTGGAGCAGGAACAGGAGCGCAGCGAGCTCCTCGTTGTCTCGATAGAGCAGACGGAAGGCCGGATGGAAGAGCTGCGTTCTTCGCTCCTGAACGGTGCTGGAAGACTGTCGGACTTGAGAAATCTTCAGTGGCGCTGCCAGGAAAACTCGCAACGCATCGAGGCTCGCTCCGGCCGGTTGCTGGAGGAGCGCGCGAGCGGCCTGCAGGAACGCGCGAATCTTCTGTCTCAACTTTCCGGGCTGAAAGAGCAGGGGGAGACGAACGCGCTAGGTCAGCGGGCAATGGCCGCAGCTCACGAGGAGGCGGAGCGCCGCGCCGCCGCGCTGGCTCAGAGCATCGAGCAGGTTTCCAACGAGATTGTGGAGATCCAGGAGGAGCACAGCCTTATGCAGCACCGGTACTCTTCTCTGGAGGAGGTGGAGCGAAGGCGGAGCAACTACTCCGAAGGGGTGCAGAAATTCCTCTCCACGCACCTGCCCGGAGAGGAATTCGCGCCGGCCCATACTCTCGCAGACTACGTTGAAACCGATCCTCGGTACGAGGCCGCGATCGAAAGCTATCTTGACGATCCCCTCCAGTACATTCTGGTCGAGGGCCTTGAGGAGGCGGTCCACAATGTGGAGCGGCTCAAACAAATTGGAGCCGGCAAGTGCACCTTCCTCGCTCTGCGCGACGCACGCGCCAACGGCCGCTCGGTTCCGCGGCCCTGCCTGTCCGGAGACGGGATCATCGGCTACCTGGATGATCTCTTGCGCATGCAGGAAGATGTCCGGCACGCCTTTGAACGCGCGCTGCCCGAGTTTGCCTCCACGGTGATGGTCACCGATCTCCCTACCGCCTTCCGTGCCGCCGAAACAGCCGAGGGAATCAGCTTCCTCACTTTGGGCGGCGAATCCTACTCCCCTCGCGGGACTCTGTCCGCGGTAGGGGAGCGCAAAGCCATGGCAGGGTTCCTCGCCCTGAAACGTGAGAAGCGGGAATTGGAAGTCAGGCTTGAAGCCCTTCGTGGAAAAATTCACGTGGCCCGGGAGCGGCTGGCGCGGCTTAAAGAAGAGCAGTCCGGCATCGAGGAATCGCTCAAAACCTCTTCCGCGGAAATGCGCCGGCTTGAAATGGAGGCTGTGGGACTGCATCATTTCATCGGCCGCCTGGAGTCGGAGATTCAGAAGCTCGACCAGACCGAGAACGTCACCAGCGCTGAACTGTCGCAGTTGTTGGCGGAGAAGCAGGATCTCGAATTGAAGATGAAGGAAGCGGCGGCCGATATCGAAGAAATTGAAGTAGCCAGCCGTAGCGGCGAGCAGGAGTTGCGCGACCTCGGTTTGCAGCTGGATTCCCTGAAAGCCGACACCCTCGCGCTTTCGAAGCAGCTGGCGTCGCTCTCTGTGGCCCAGGCGGCCCGGCAGGAACGGAAGTCGAGCTCGGAGTCGGAATTGAACCGTCTTCTACGAGACGAATCCGAGGTGCAGGCGCGAATCGGAGCCATGGAACACGAAAGCGAAAGCATTCTGGCCTTGTCCGAAGTGCTGGAGCGCGAGCAGCGCGATGCTGAGGAACGCCTCGCGGGTCTGGCCCGGGATCTCCAGCTTGCGGAGATCGCTGTTTCCGAGAGGCAACAGCAGTTAAGCGGCGAAAGGCAGGCGCTCGCCGCGATCGAAGAAAGCGTGGGCCAGCTCCATGGCGAGCGAGAAGCTGCGATGGAGTCGCGGAGCAGAATCGAAATCGAAAAGACTCGTCTCGACAACGATCTCGATCATCTGTCCCGTCTCTGCGAGGTGGAGTATCATGTTCCGCTTTCCGATATGATCAGCCAGATCCCGGAAGGGGACTGGCAACGAGACTATGACGAGGTCTGCCAGCAGCACGATCAGTTCCGCGATCGGCTGGACCATTTTGGCGCGGTCAATATGAGAGCCCTCGAGGAGTACCAGGAACTGGAGGAACGCTACCAGTTCCAGGGCAAGCAGCGGGCCGACATCGAAAAGTCGATTGCCGACACGCAGAAAGCAATTGCGGAGATAAACCGAAGATCCATCGAGCAATTTCAAGAGGCGTTCACAAGGATCCGGGAGAATTTCATCGATGTCTTTCAGATGTTGTTCAAGGGAGGGCAAAGCGATCTGCGCCTTCTGGACGAGGGGGATGTGCTGGAAAGCGGCATCGACATTATCGCCCAACCTCCGGGCAAGCGCTTGCAAAGCGTGCTGCTGCTCTCCGGCGGTGAGAAGGCTCTGACGGCGCTCGCCCTTCTTATTGCAATATTCCATTATCGACCCAGCCCGTTCTGTGTCCTGGACGAAGTGGACGCTCCGCTCGACGACGCAAATGTCCTGCGGTTCACCCAGCTCATTACCGAGTTGAGCAAGGACACGCAGTTCATTCTTATAACCCACAACAAGAAGACCATGCAGATCGCCAACACTCTCTATGGTGTGACCATGGAAGAACCCGGCGTTTCAAAAGTCGTAAGCGTCGACTTCCGGGCTCTGTGAATTGACGATTGACGATTTACGATTGACGATTGACAATTTCCAAATCGTCAATCGTAAATCGTCAATCGGGTTTTTTAACGGAGGTATCTACCAGAAAGGGGCTGGTGAGGTATGGGACAGAGTTTTACGCTGGAAAATGACCCGAATGTTTGCATCGAGACCAAACTGCACGGCCTTTGCCTGCTGCGCCGCGGAAAGGTGCGGGATGTGTACGAATTCGGCGACATGCTCTTGATGATCGCCACCGACAGGATCTCAGCGTTCGACGTCGTGCTGCCGACGCCGATCCCGATGAAGGGGGCGGTGCTCACCCAGCTCTCCCGCTTCTGGTTTGATATGTTCCGGGACACGGTCCCAAATCATCTCGTTACCGCGGATGTCGATGACTTTCCTGACGAGCTCCAGCCGCATCGCGAGGTGCTGCGCTTCCGCGGCATGCTGACACTGAAGGCCGAGATGTTCCCCGTCGAATGCGTTGCCCGCGGGTATCTCGTCGGGTCCGGCTGGAAGGAGTACCGCGAATCCGGGAGCGTCTGCGGAATCAAACTGTCTCCCGGGCTTCGGGAATGCGACCAGTTGCCCGAACCATTGTTCACCCCTGCCACGAAGGCCGAGAAAGGCCACGATATCAACATTCCCTTCGAGGAAGTGGTCCGGATTGTCGGGAAAGAAACTGCGGACGAGTTGAAGCGCCTGACGCTTACCCTCTACTTGCAGGCGGCGGCCTATGCGTTTCCCAAGGGGATTATCATAGCAGATACAAAATTTGAGTTCGGCGTCCACGACGGTAAAATCATCCTCTGCGATGAAGTCCTGACGCCGGACTCCTCGCGCTTCTGGCCGCGCACCCTCTACCGTCCCGGCAGACCGCAACCGTCCTTCGATAAGCAGTATGTACGCGACTACCTCGAGCGCATCCATTTCAACAAGCAGCCACCCGGGCCGGAGCTGCCAGACAGCGTGGTCCGAGGAACAACCGGGAAGTATCTCGAAGCGTACCGTCTTCTTACCGGCTCCTCCCTCGTCTGACCTCTGTGATTCTTCTCGTATGGGGGCGCCGTCAAATGACAAATGGCAAATGAACAATGACAAATAGAAGTCAGAGGTCCGGACAAACGAACTGCGATTTGTCATTTTTCATTGGTCATTGGTCATTTATCATTTGCCAAATCTCTCTCCGCGTTTCTCTGCGCCGAATGAATTTTGGTTGCGGCTAGGCTGCTCCGTGTTAATTCGGCGAATCCGTGAAAATCCGTGTCTAATGGTCTGCGCAGGTTTTTCTTGAAATGAAATTTTTGCGGAGGGTAGAATAGCGCGCCTTTTCCTCCATAGAGCACTACGTAGGTCCCCGACTGGAGTGGCTGTGCTTTCTGGAGCAGTGGAGCACCTGGATTTTCATATGCGCACCTGCGCCCCGGAGGAGGATTGATGGAAGACCATTGGACTTTCCTCGATCTTATTTTTGCGGTGATTATTCTGATATCTACGGCGCTGGCCCTCACCAAAGGCTTGATGCGGGAGATCATCAGCCTGGTGTCGTTATTGGGCGGCTTCCTGGTGGCCGCATTCTACTATTGGAAGGTCGCGAGCTTCCTTGTGTCTTTTACAAAGACCCAAGACATCGCCAACCTGCTCGGTTTTTTGACGATATTTGTAGGCATTCTCTTGCTCGGGGCGGCGGCCTCCTTCCTGGTGAACCGGTTTTTGAAGAAGACGTCGCTGGAATGGGCGGACCGGTTACTCGGGGGCGTTTACGGGCTTCTCCGAGGATGGTTGATAGCTTCGATCATCGTGCTGGCCCTGATTGCGTTCACGGCCGGGGGAAATGCTCTGGCGCGATCCATTCTCGCTCCGTACCTTTTGACTGGGGCCCGCGTTGCCGTAGTGATGGTTCCACAGCAGCTCAAGGACCGTTTCTACGAGGAGTACCGGAAGGTGATGGCATCCCTGAGCGTTCCACGAACGAAGGAATGAGTGATTCGCCCGCAACAAAGCCCCCTCGACTGAAGGAGCGTCTGGAAGCCATGTGCGTCGAGATGATCGACAAGGGTATCCTCTTTTCCGAGGCAATGGGTCAGTTCGAGAAGTGCTTTATCACCGAGGTGCTCCGCAGAGACGAAGGGAACCTGGTCCGCGCCTCGGAGCGCCTGGGCCTCCATCGCAACACCCTCGCGAAACGCATCTACCAATACAAGATCAAGAGATGAAGACGTCAGGCCGCGAATTTCCCGAATTGCACGAAAACGGCCTGGCGGACATCACCTACGCCGTACACGGACGGCGAGCCAGCCAGCAGGAAGAATTCGGGTAATTCGTCAAATTCGCGGCGAGCCTTTCCGGCGTCCGTTGCTTTCCCGGATTCCCCAAACTAGCTGATTTAACGAGATGCGTGCAAGGTCCCCAGCAAGCCGCCGCACTCCAAACAGCACAGTGGATTGCGATCACGTCTTCCTCAAAGATTTCTGGAACTCGGAATAGACTCCACGCGAAGAAAGGCGGCAGCTAGCGCAATACCTGGGGAAGCAGGGGAAGCAAAAGTTCCAGTTGACATTGGGTAGAGCGCTCTTATATTATTTGGCACTCGCTTCCAGCGAGTGCCAACTGAGAGTTGCAAGTTCCTTAAAAATCAAGCCCTTATGGGAAGGCAACGAATTACGAAAGGAGATTCTGAAATGCAAGTCAGACCTTTGCACGACCGTGTGCTTGTCAAGCGGATCGAGGAAAAGGAAATAGTCAAAGGTGGCATCATCATCCCGGACACTGCCAAGGAGAAACCGATGGAGGGTGAAGTGGTGGCTGTCGGTCCCGGGAAGGTGGGGGAGGACGGAAAGCGAACTCCATTGGATGTGAAGGCGGGAGACAGGGTTCTGATCGGGAAGTACGCCGGCACCGAAATAAAGATCGACGAAGAGGACTACGTCATCATGCGCGAGGAAGAGATTCTGGCGGTGTTTGAGCACGCTACCGCCAGGCCCAAGGCTGCATCGCGGTAGGATCCACATTCTAATTCGACAAAGGAGCTTTGAAGACATGGCAAAGGAAATCATTTTAGGAGAACAGTCGCGCCAGGCGATCCTGCGTGGCGTGAACCAGCTCGCAGACACGGTAAAGATCACTCTGGGCCCCAAAGGCCGCAACGTCGTACTCGACAAAAAGTTCGGCTCGCCGGTCATCACCAAGGACGGCGTCACCGTGGCTAAAGAGATCGAGCTCAAAGACGGGCTGGAGAACATGGGAGCTCAGATGGTGCGCGAGGTCGCTTCCAAGACCTCGGACGTCGCGGGCGACGGGACTACCACCGCAACAGTGTTGGCCCAGTCCATCTTTCGCGAAGGAGTGAAGAACGTGGCCGCCGGAGCGAACCCCATGGCCCTGAAGCGCGGTATCGAGCGTGCGGTGGAGGCGGCCGTTGAGGAGCTCAAGAAGCTTTCGAAACCCGTGAAGGGTGAAATGATCGCCCAGGTGGGATCCGTCTCGGCCAACAACGACAAGACTATCGGCGGCATTATCGCCGAGGCGATGAAGAAGGTCGGCAAGGACGGAGTGATTACCGTGGAGGAGGCGAAGACGATCGAAACTTCGCTGGAAGTCGTCGAGGGGATGCAGTTCGACCGCGGTTATCTCTCCCCTTACTTCGTCACCGATCCGGAGCGGATGGAAGCCGAGCTGACCGATTGCTTGATCCTGCTTCATGAAAAGAAGATCAGCTCGATGAAGGATCTCCTCCCGCTGCTGGAGCAGATCGCCAAGAGCGGTCGCCCGTTGTTGATCATTGGGGAAGACGTGGAGGGCGAAGCGTTGGCCACCTTGGTGGTTAACAAGCTGCGCGGAACCCTCTCTTGCGCGGCGGTGAAGGCCCCGGGGTTTGGCGATCGCCGCAAGGCGATGCTGGAGGACATAGCGATCCTGACAGGCGGCAAGGTGATCTCGGAGGATCTGGGTATCAAGCTGGAGAACGTGCGGCTTGAGGATCTCGGCCGGGCCAAGAAACTCACTATTGACAAGGACAACACCACGATCATCGAAGGCGCGGGTAAGTCCGCCGATATCGAAGGGCGCGTCAAGCAGCTCCGCATCCAGATCGAGGAGACCACTTCCGATTACGATCGTGAGAAGCTCCAGGAGAGACTCGCCAAGCTGGTCGGCGGCGTGGCCGTGATCAAGGTGGGTGCCGCGACGGAGACCGAACTGAAAGAGAAAAAGGCTCGCGTCGAAGACGCAATGCACGCCACTCGAGCCGCCGTGGAAGAGGGTATCGTTCCGGGCGGCGGCGTGGCGCTGCTGCGTTGCATCCCCGCTCTCGACAAACTAAAGCTGGAACCCGACGAGGCCGTAGGCGTCTCAATCGTTCGGCGCGCTCTCGAAGAGCCTCTCCGGCAGATCGCCTACAATGCCGGACAGGAAGGGGCCGTCGTATCGGAAAAGGTGCGCGTGAGCAAGGATGCCAATTTTGGTTTCAACGCTGAGACCGAGGAGTATGAGGATCTGGTCGCGGCGGGTGTCATCGACCCTACGAAGGTGACACGCTGCGCTCTGCAGAACGCGGCTTCGATTGCTGCGCTGCTCCTTACGACGGAAGCGCTCGTAAGCGAGATCAAAGAGGATGAGAAGACCCCGGCTGGGCCTCCAGGCGGCGGCGGTGGCGGAATGGGGGGAATGTACTAAGCCCCGCACCCTAACATTTTCAGACTGCAAGAAAGGCCCCGTTCCGCGGGGCCTTTCGTTTTCGCCACGAACTTCCCGGCGGCGCTGACGCGACCAGACTCACCACGCCAGCGAGAACCAAACCACCGATAAGCCTGGCCGGGGAGCAGCCAAATAAATGACCAATGACCAATGAAAAATGACAAATCGCAGTTCGTTGTCCGGCCTTGTGACTTCTATTTGTCATTGTTCATTTGTCATGTGTCATTTGTCATTTTGAGCTAACATCCTCCTCCATCGTGGAGACTCTCGCCTGGAGCCCGGCTCGTTCTTGCCTGCTGCTTCTGCTCATAGCTTCCGCAACTCTTCTCTTCCGCCTTGGCGGTCTTCCTCTCTGCGGATCCGACGAACCCAGGTACGCGCGCATCGCCGAAGAAATGCTCGCGCGCGGCCGTTGGATAACCCCGGTGCTGGAAGGCCGTCCCTGGCTTGAGAAACCGCCGCTCTATTACTGGCTGACCATGCCGCTCTTTGCCACGCTCGGAGTTGGAGAGACTACCGCGCGCCTGGCGCCGGCTCTGTGCGGGTTAGCCTGCGCTCTAACCGTCTTCTGGCTTGGCCGGCGCCTTGGGGCTCCGCTCGGTGGTTTCTACGGGGCGGCCATTCTTCTGACCAGCATCGGGTTCGTGGGATTCGCCAGAAGCGCCTCCACAGATATGCCGCTCACCGCGTGCCTCACGCTGGCCCTCTCTGTTCTTTGTGCCCGCATCGTTGACCCGGTGACGCCATCATGGAGCCTACTGTGCGCGTACGGAGTTCTTGGGCTGGCGGTTCTAGCCAAGGGGCCCGTGGCACTGGTGCTGGCCGCCGGGACCTGCGTGCTCTTCTGGTGGTTGGACGAACGGGGAGGCAGTCTCCGGAAGTGGCGTATGGGGGCGGGTCTTCTAACGGTGGCCGCGGTGTCGCTTCCGTGGTTCTTTCTCGTTTTTCGTGAGAACGGTTTCGCTTTCGTATCGTTCTTCTTTGTCAACCATAACCTGGTGCGGTATGTGAGCGGTATCCATCATCATTCGGAGACCTTCTTTTATTACGTCCCTGTGTTTCTGGCACTGTTCTTCCCCTGGAGTGGCTGGATGGCCCTGTTTCTGGCGCCCCGTCCGATGGGACGCTGGTATGCAGCTCAGGAGTGGAACCCTGCTACTCTGTTCCTGACCTGCTGGGCAGTTTTTCCTCTTCTCTTCTTTTCTCTTTCTCAATCGAAGCTTCCCGGTTATATCCTACCTTCCTTGCCACCGATGTCGCTGCTCCTCGGAAGGAAACTCCAGGACCTCGCGAACAGGTCTCCAGCAAATCCGGGCGCGGCCGCCTGGACCTATCTTCTGATTTGCGCCGGAGTCGCTGGAGCCCTGCCCCTGTTTTTCAACGTCAGCTATGGTGGGCGTTGGAAGGCTGGCCTGGCGCTTTCATCATGCGTGCTGGGACCTGGCGTCTGGGCTTTTCTTCAGGGTCGCATGGGGAAGATTGAGACCGCGATGCGGTGGACCATGCTCCAAGGATTGCTGGTAATAATGGGGGTTGGATGGCTCGCGTTTCCGGTTCTGGGCGACTATCATTCCACCAGGACCATCGCCCGGCAGGCGCTTGCGGACCGCCTGAAACTGGAGCCGATCATCACATATCGTTTCTTTCATCACAGCCTTCTTTATTACACGGGATATCAGGTCGCCGGGTATCTGCAGACTGAAAAAGAGCTGAAGCAGTTTGCTCTGCGCAATCCCAGCTTCCTCGTGGTCACGCAGGGCTTCCGGTTCGAGGAACTTCAAAAACTTCAGGGATTCTCCGTTAGCATACTGGGGAGCCAGGGGAAGCTACGGCTCTTTCGCATCTCCCACCGTTAAATCAGACCTCAGGGGTCAGGGGTCAGACCTCAGACCCTTCACGGATTGGGCCAAGACGCACTTACTTGAAGTCTGAGTCTGAAGTCTGAGGTCTGACCCCTGAGGTCTGAACTCGACTCCAAGACCCCCGGCTGTTAAGATAGTCCCCTATGTTGCGCCTCCACAACACGCTCACCAGGGCCGAAGAGCAACTCCAGCCTGCCGAGGACATGCTGGTGCGGCTGTACACGTGCGGCCCGACGGTCTATGACTATGCGCATATCGGGAATTTCCGGACCTTCGTGTTCCAGGACTTGCTGTGCCGCTATCTGCGGTATCGCGGCTATCAGGTCCGCCATGTCATGAACATCACCGACGTCGACGACCGGATCATACAGAACTCCAAAGCCCTGGGGATTCCGCTGAAGGAATACACGACGCGCTATACCGAGGCATTTCTGGAAGACAGCAGGAAGCTCCGGATTCTTCCCCCTGACATCATGCCGCTGGCCACAGATCATATTCCGGAGATGGTGCAACTGATCCGGCGGCTCGAGGAGAAAGGCTATACCTATCGCCGCAGCGGGATACAGCCGGGAGCCCGTGTGGATGCGGATCGGTACGAGAAGGACGAAGCCCGCGATTTCGTCTTGTGGAAGGCGGCCAAGGAAGGGGAGGATTTCTGGGAGACGGAACTGGGCCCGGGCCGGCCAGGCTGGCATATCGAATGCTCTGCCATGAGCATGAAATATCTCGGCGAGACTTTTGACATCCATTGCGGCGGCGTGGACCTCATCTTCCCGCATCACGAGAACGAAATAGCGCAGAGCGAGTGCGCAACAGACAAGCCCTTCGTCCGCTACTGGGTGCACCCCGAGTTTCTGATAGTCGAGGGGGAAAAAATGTCCAAATCGCTGGGCAACTTCTTCACATTGCGGGACCTCCTGGCAAAAGAGCATAGGCCTGAGGCCATTCGACATCTCCTTCTTTCGGTGCACTATCGCAAGCAGTTGAACTTTACGGCAGACGGGTTGCACCAGGCTCATTCCGCGCTCAACAGGCTGGAGAACTTCTCACTGAGGATGTCCGAGAAGGCCGACTCTTCCGATCCCTGCCCCTCGTTTTTCGAGCAGGTCCGATTGGCGCGCGAGAAGTTCATAGAGGCCATGGATGACGACCTCAACACCTCGGCGGCGCTCGGAGTGCTCTTTGAGTTTGTCAGCACAACTTTCAAAATGCTCGATCAGGGAAGCTTGAGCGGAGGCGACGCCCGTACGGCTCTGGGTTTCGCCCGCGAGGCCGATCAAGTGTTTGACGTCATGCCCGAGCAGCAAACACTCCTCGATTCTCAAATTCACCAGAAAATAGAAGAACGGCTGGCTGCGCGGCGCCGCAGGGATTTCGCGGAAGCGGATCGGATACGCGACTGGCTCTTATCGCAGGGGATCCAACTTGAAGACACACGAGAAGGCACACGCTGGAAGAGACTCCATTGAAACCACGCTCCCCCGGGTCACTTCTCCCCTCCCCGGACCCAGGTCACAGGGAGTCCTGACCGAGGATCTGACGTACATCTCACCCTCCTACACGCGAAGCTATCCTCTGGTAGTGGACCGCGCTTATGGAGCGATGGTGCAGGACGTGGACGGAAATGTTTTTCTCGATTTTACCGCGGGAATCGCCGTTTGCGCCACGGGGCACTGTCATCCGGAGATTGTGCGTGTCATTCACGAACAATCGGCGCGGTTGATCCACATAGCGGGCGCGGATTTCTATGTCCCGAATATGGTGGAACTGGCCAAGAAGCTGTGCGAGATCACCCCGGGGACATTTCCCAAGAAGGTCTTTTTCGGAAACTCGGGGGCGGAAGCGGTCGAGGCCGCGATGAAACTCGCGCGCTATCACACGCGGCGGAAGAATTTCATAGCCTTCTACGATTGCTTCCACGGGCGCACTTTTGGAGCCCTGTCGCTCACCGGCAGCAAGACCGTGCAGCGCCGGCATTTTGGCCCTTTCATCCCAGGGGTGTATCACAATCCCTATGCCTATTGTTACCGGTGCCCGATAAACCTCACGTATCCGTCCTGCGAGATTGCGTGCGCTACGTTCATGGAACGGACTCTGTTCAAGACCGTCGTCGAGCCGGAATCCATCGCTGCCATCATCGTGGAGCCAATCCAGGGTGAAGGCGGGTATGTGGTTCCGCCCAAAGAGTTCTTCAAGGTTCTCACGGACATTGCCGGTCAACATGGAATGCTGATTATTGCCGACGAAGTGCAGTCCGGCATGGGCAGGACCGGAAAATTTTGGGCCAGCGAGCATTTCGACTTCGTTCCCGATATCCTGGTCACCGCCAAAGGGATCGCCTCCGGCCTGCCGCTAGGGGCCATTGTGGCTCGGGAGCCCCTGATGGATTGGCCTCCGGGAGCCCATGCTTCCACTTTTGGCGGCAACCCGATCGCGTGCGCCGCCGCGCTGAAGACGATCGAGCTGATCGAAAACGGCTGTATGGAGAACGCGCGCATCCAGGGGGAACAACTGGCCCGGGGACTTGCCCGGCTCAAGGAACAGTTCGCGTTCATAGGCGATGCGCGCGGGCTCGGGTTGATGCAGGCAATCGAGATCGTCAAGCCGCGCGCCACCAAGGACACCAGGAACAAGGCGCTGAGGGATCGGATCCTGCAGGAAGCCTACCAGCGCGGCTTGCTGCTGCTCGGATGCGGGGAGAACAGCATCCGCTTCTGCCCCCCGCTGATCATAACCCGAGAACAGGTGGACGGCGCTCTCTCCATTCTTGACGACTGCCTCCGCGCCGTCTGAAATCCACCACGAAGACGCGAGCGAAGAACCGCGAGGGGCTTTTCCAGGGCGCAGCCCGGCGGCAACCAAAACTTTGCGATTCTTGTGCGTCTTCGCGTCTTGGCGATAGAAGCTACTCGTCCTGGACCACGAAAACTTCGAAGCGGTCCCTCGATTGTTTGAAATACAGGCCCGGTTCCGGAAACATTATGATCATGGTTGCGCTGCACTTGTTGGAAGGACGCCTGGGAGAAAGGATCGCCTGTCGCTTCTTGCTGAAACAGGGATACGACATACTCGCACGCCGGTTCCGCGGCAGGAGCGGCGAGCTGGATCTGATCGGGTTTGAAGGCGAGACGCTGGTTTTCATTGAAGTCAAGACCCGTGCGACGAAATCTTTCGGGGATCCCTGGGAGTTCGTCGACTGGCAGAAGCAACAGAGCCTGCGGCGGGCGGCAGAGGAGTTCATAGCCCGCTACGATCTTGGCGAGTATACCTACCGCTTTGACATAGTTTCGGTCGTGGCTCCGGGGCAGAAAACTGAAGAGATCGCGCTCTACCGAAATGCCTTTTGAACAGACCACCGAGACACGGAGGCAGACGCAGAAGCCCTTCCATTCCTTCGGCTTTGTGGTGTACCTCGAAGATACGAAAGGCAAACAGACTGGATAACGGCCGAGATAGGATAAGAGGACCGACAGGATTAT
>QHZE01000055.1 GCA_003225335.1 Acidobacteriota bacterium | reverse complement strand
GAGAACGCGCGGGCTCGCGGCCCCCATCAAAAATAGTGGCTGGCTGCGGAACCCCCATGCTGGAGGAAACGATCCAAGAGAGGCAATTCCATCCGAATCCCGAGGCTGGTGGCGTATCGTCGAAACTTCGCAGTGGGTGAACGATGGCTGAACAAGGGCTTGTTGACAAGCCGTTCGAGACCGTGATAATAAGCTGGCGCGCTGGGGCATCTTGTTCAACGGCTGGGACGAACTACACTTACCCGCAACCACACCTTTTCGAAACTGCTTGCTCTGGCCCGATTCAGGACTATTCAAGACACAAGGCTCTTTAGCAATTCAGTATTTACTCGGCTTTGGCAGATAGTGACGACCCAAGATGTCGCCGTTCGCGGAATGGGAGGGGCATGAATAGTCCTATGTCGTTGAACGTGCGAAGGGACCACTAAGGAGGAGAATCTATGTCGACCAAGCATCTCTTCGGGTGTAATGGTCTGATTTTTCTCTTACTTTCGGCGAGTAGCGCTTACGCCCAGTTCAGCGGAAGCAGCGAGGGGATTGTGCGGGATCCATCAGGCGGCAGGATCCCGCGCGCGACTCTTGCCTTATTGAGCACGACTACCAACGTCACAAAGTCGACAACATCAGATGCTGATGGGAACTACCGGTTCGTGAGTCTAGCCCCCGGTGAGTATCAGATCAGTGCCAAGGCGCAGGGTTTCTCCGAAGTCAAAGTGGAGGTCTCTCTGCGAACGAGCCAAACACTGGCTCTTCCGCTTTCGCTTCCGGTAGCTAGTGCGCAGCAGGTGGTTGAGGTGACAGGCGAGGCGCCCGTTCTCAATGCGGCCGAAAGCCGTAACCAGCAGACGCTCGAAACGCAGGAACTTCACTCGCTTCCACTGGCAGGCCGCAACATGCTCAATCTGGTGACGCTGGCTCCTGGGGTGACCGGCCTGGGAACTGTGGCCTTTGGCAGTCCGGGATCCGCGGTTGACAACTACAGCACGGAACTGCAGGTAGACGCCAGCGCAAACGGACGGAACCTCAATGGCAACATGTACATTCTGGACGGACTGGACGTAACGAGCGACTACCGGCAGGGCGTTCTCAATCTGGTTCCGAATCCCGACGTAATTCAGGAAGCATCGATTCAGACGAATACGTTTTCAGTAGAGTACGGCCGCGCCAGTTCGATTCAAATGGTAATGACCACCCGATCCGGTGCGGAAAAGTTTCACGGCGCTGTAAGCGATTACTTCACGAGCCAACAGCTCTGGGCGGGAACCGAGTTCGTCCACAAGTACCAGCCCTTCCACAGCAACAACATGTCCGCTACGATCGGGGGGCCGATTATTCCCCATCGTGGGTCCTTCTTCTTTTTCGGGATTGAGCCGCTTTGGTCATCCAATTCCGCGGCGGGTTCAGTCACGTACGAGGACCCCCAATTTACGGCTTGGTCTCGTCAGAATTTCCCAAACACCGTCGGGACCAAGTTGCTGACCGGCTATCCTCCCCTGAACGCCGCTACCACCGGCGTCTCTCAGACTGCAGCAGAAGCACTTCCCGGAACCTGTGGCGCCGGGCTTGCGCCACCTTGCAACTCGCCCGTGTTCGACACCGGCATCTTCAGCGCCACAAACTATCGAAATGGCTTACAATACAACCTGCGCATCGACAAGTACTTTAAGAATGACCGAGTTTATGGGAATTTCTTTCGGACGACGCTGGACACAAACGGGCCGAACGTGCGCCCACGGTTCAATACTACAAACAACTTCCACGCGAACTCGCTGCAGGTGAATGAAACGCATACGTTCTCGCCTCGTGCGCTGAATGAGGCGATGTTTGGCTTCGTCCGTGTGCGCGGTGCTATCAATAACACAGGCGACCTGAATGTTCCCGTCGTCAACGTGCAGGGCCTCGGCTCGAGCTTTGGGATTGGATATGCCCAGGGCGCCTTCGCCCAGCCCAACTACCACTGGAGGGACGTTCTCAGTCTGAGCCGTAAATCTCACAGCCTGAGGTTTGGTTATGAGGGTTGGCATGGACAGGCCCTGTCGCTCGACGGCCCCACCAGGGATCAACCGAGCTTCTTTTTCACAAACATGCTGAATCTGGTGCAGGACCTCCCATACTCCGAAAGCAACCTGGCCTATGAGCCGCTGACTGGTAAGCCGGCAGGCCTCACGAATTATGGTTACGCTGCGACCACGACCGGCCTTTTCGCGCAGGACACCTGGAAGGTCTCGAACAACGTGACGATCAACTATGGGCTGCGTTGGGACGATTTCGGGAACCCGTATCCAGTCATGAAGTCGGTGCTCGCGAACTTCTACTTCGGAGCGGGTCAGACCCCAGATCAACAGATTGCCAACGGCTTCTTCCAGCAGCAGGATCGCCTGTACAACCATTCCCTTGCGAACGTCTTCAGTCCCCGCTTCGGAGTTGCGTGGGATCCGACCGGTCACGGCACATGGGTCGTGCGAGGTGGCTTTGGGGTCTATCACGATTGGCCAACCCTCGGCAATACCGCGAATGGCCTGGCCGGCAATCCCCCAGGCTTTATTGTTCCGACGTTTTTCAGCGGAACGGAAAATCCGCCCATATTCGCCTTAGGCGCCAACAATCAGTATCCTTTTGGATTCCCTTATCCAGAGCTGTCTGCGACCGGCCTGGATTCGCATGGCGGTCTGGTTGGCTCGAACTCAAACGTTCGGGGCATTGACCCGAACCTCAGGGCGCCTTCTATTTATGTCTTTACGGCAACGGCCGAACGCAGCCTTGCAAAAAATTGGGTGGCGAGCCTTGGCTACACTGGTCAGCGTGGCAGAGACCTGCTGACCGCTAGTGGCGCGAGCAATTACGCTAACAACAACTTCTATGCCATCAATATCAACCAGTTCCCTGGGGATTTGATCCAATGCAACTGCAGTGTGCCGAAGCGCCTGAATCCTAGCTTTGGCCAGATCAGATACTCGCGCAATGCGGCGGACAGCGCGTATGACGCCGTTATTGCGGCGGTGCGGGGGCGCTTTGGCGCGCGTGGTAGGTTCAGTGCCTCTTACATGCACTCTCGCTCAAATGATGATGCAGGTATTTACCCGACCGCAACCAATCTGCGTCAATACCGGGGACCGTCGGCCTGGGATACCCCGGATCGCTTTTCGCTCTCCTGGCACTATGAGTTACCCGGCCTGGATGGTGGCCGTGGTCTGGTGGGACGCGTTACGACGGGTTGGATCGTTAGCGGCACCACCATTCTTCAGTCGGGTACACCCTTTACCGTGGCCACACACGCGCCCTTTCTTCCCCTTCGGGATTCGAGCGGACAGATCATCGGTTTCGCTCCTGGCAGCGGCGATTTTGCCGCAACCGGGGATAACTTCGCCTATCCCGATGTCATCAGCTATAGCCAGTCGACTGACCGCCAGAGTTACCTGGCCGGTGTCTTCACCAGGGCGAACTTTCCCAACCCGTCTTTGGGCTCGCAGGGGGACGAAAGAATTAACGCATTCCGCAACCCCGGCTTTGCCGGGACCGATGCCGCTCTTTCGAAAGACACCGCCATCACGGAGCAACTGAGGTTACAGCTTCGCTTCGAAGTCTATAACCTCTTCAATCGGGTCAACCTGGGCCTTGTCAACACCGAACTTCCCAGTACCACATTTGGCCGTTCTACGTCGCAGTTCAATCCTCGCTGGATTCAGCTTGGCGCTCGCCTAAGCTTTTAGACAGGAGGTCGATGGAAAACCGAGCGATGCATCTTGGTGCTATAGCCTTGCTGGTCGCGGCGGCGGCAGTTCCTGTCCGAGCCCAGGTGAGCACGGATGCGTTGCAGTCCATCACGGCGGCAGTGCAAGCGCGGCAGTATGAGCGCGCGCTGAAGCTGATAGAGGGCGCTCTGGGGCAGTCGCCAAACGATGTTCGGCTATGGACTTTGCAGGGAATGGCGCGCTCTGGGCTGGGCAATGACGGCGAGGCGATTATTTCCTTCAATCACGCCCTCAAGCTCAAGCAAGACTATCTTCCGGCGCTGGAGGGCGCCGCGCAGATCGAGTATTTGGCGGGAAACACCCGTGGTGCTATCCCTTTATTACGGCGCGTCCTGTTGTTGCGGCCTGCTGATCAGACTGCCCACGCGATGCTGGCCGCAATGGCGTACAAGCAGCGCGATTGTCAGTCGGCGGCGGAACATTTCGGTCGCGCGGCGACAGCCATCTCCTCTCAGGCGTTGGCACTCGACCAATACGCCACCTGTCTGGCCGTTTTGAAGCGGCCGGACGAGGCGATATCGGTCCTCCAGAAGCTTGTTACTCTAAAACCGGCGGATCCCCAGGTGCGAATGAAGCTTGCGACAATCGAGTTCAACAATCAACGCGCGAGCGACGTGATCCAGACGCTGCGACCTCTCGTAGAAAGCGCCACTCCGGATCCTGATGCCCTCGAGTTGGCGTCTGCGGCCTATGAGGCCGTCGGTGACACCCCACGCGCCGTGGAAGCTCTTCGTAAGGCAATCGGGTTAGCGCCGCGCAACGTGAGCTACTACTTGGATTTTGCGGACCTCTGCTTGGTGCATGGCTCCTTTCAGGTCGGTATCGACATAGTTAACGCTGGACTGAGTCTCGTACCCGACTCGGCGCCGCTCTACTTGGCGCGAGGTGTCTTGTTGGTCCAAATGGGAAAGTATGAGCAGGCGGAAACTGATTTCGAAACCGCACAACGAGTCGACCCAAACCAGGCATCAGCCACGGCGGCAAAGGCGCTCGCTGAAATTCAACGGAATAATCTTGACCAGGCCCTGGAAACCGTGCAGTTGCAGTTGCGCCAGAAACCAAACGACGCTTTTGTGCATTATCTGCTGGCTGAAATCCTGGCGCGCCGTGGAGCGTCGGAGGGAAGTTCCGAAATGGACCGAGCCATTGCGGCTGCGGCGAAAGCAGTGCAATTGGATCCGGACCTGGCGCTCGCGCATGATGTTCTTGCGCGTTTGTACCTCAACTCGGGCAGAGTAAGCCTGGCGATTGAGCAGAGCCGTTTGGCGCTCCGCGCTGATCCCTCTGACCAGACGGCTCTGTATCATTTGATTTTGGCGTTGCGCCGAAGCGGAAAGAGTAACGAGATTCCACCATTACTGAAGCGGTATACCGCGCTGCGCGAGCATGCCGCAAGGGACCGATCCCGGCTATTCGAACCGGGTCAATCTGCCGTTCCTCCAGACGAAAGGTGAGCAGGGCTTTCAAACGTGACTCAACGGGCGCATGCGGACGCCGGGGAACCCGGTAGCAAAGAGGAAAGATGCGTTATGGGGATGGTGCTTGCGACCGTAGGCGTAGCGGCGCACAGGAGTTCATCGGGTATGCGTGGTTGGCGCGTCGATGGACGTTTGCGCTCCGCTTGGCTGTGGAGGCGGACCGCCGTGCCGGTGGGACAGTTTTTCAGCGTTCAGAGGTGAAAGGTAGATGAGTAGCAGAGCCGGAGGCATAGGGAGACGGGAACTATTGGTTGCGGCAGGAGCCGGCGTCTTGCGGTCAATTCCGTCGTCTGCCCGGGCCCGTGGCTCGCCGGCCAGCTCACAGATACCGGGCCGCCTCCCCACGCCGCCGACACCTGATTTGGCCAATCTTTACGAGATGATGGATTGGATCAGCCGGGAGAACCAGCCTCGTCTGTCGTTCCTGGCTTCGAGATGGAGAAGCCTGAAGGAATGGAAGGAACTGACTCGACCGATTTTCCGCGAGTATCTGCGCTACAATCCCAAGCCAGAACCGCTTTCCACCGAAGTCATAAGCAGGGAACGGCGTGACGGATTCCTGCTCGAAGCTGTCAACATTCCCGCGACCTCGGCCTATCACATTCCAGCTTGGGTGCTGATTCCCGATAATCTCAAACGGCCTGTGCCAGGCATAATTGCGATACATGACCATGGGGGCGCATACATCTGGGGCCACGAAAAGATTATCAGTCATCCCGATGAGCATCCGGCACTGACTGAATATCGTAATTCCTCTTATGGCAGGCCTTATGCGGAGTTATTGGCACGCAAGGGTTACGTCGTGCTCGTGATCGACGGATTCTACTTCGGCCAACGCAGGCTGCGGCCGGAAGACATCGATGTGGCCACGGCACCGAGTGACATGCGAGAGGCCCTACAGAAACTGTCTGGAATCAGGATGAATACGCGCGAGTGGATTTCAGCCGTCAATCGACTCTGTTGGCATTACGAATCTCTCACTGCCAAAACCATCTTTGCCGCGGGCGCAACTTGGCCCGGCATTCTGGTCTGGGACGATATGCGCAGCGTCGATTACCTGTGCAACCGGCCGGAAGTAAACGCGCAGCGGATCGGTTGCCTTGGCCTGTCGATCGGTGGATTGCGAACAGCGTACCTGATCGCGGCTGACCCTCGCATCAAGGTTGCTTGCGTCGCTGGATGGATGACAGAGTTCGGTACGCAGCTTCGCAACTATTTGCGATCGCACACGTGGATGGTCTACATTCCTGGTCTCTACGCTTCCTTAGATCTGGCCGACGCCGCGGCTATGACTGCGCCAGGTGCTCTGCTCGTGCAGCAGTGCGATCGCGATAACCTGTATCCGCCCGAGGGGATGAAAGGAGCCGTGGAAAAGCTGAATAAAATCTATGCAAAGGCAGGCATTCCAGAGCGCTTCCGCGGGCTGTTTTATGACGTTGGCCATTCTTTCCCGCCGAACATGCAGGAAGATGCCTTGGCCTGGATCCAGAAATGGATCTGACGCGTAGTTGCCTCGCATCGACTTGCGGCCGCGAAGCGCCGATGCCCGGTGTAGTCAAAGACAGGCCCGACTTCTGGATCGACGCTGCCTGTGCCTGGAAGACTCAAATGATGCTGACGATCAGCCCCCAAACAAATGCGCGGTCGATCGGATTCTTCGGCATCTCCAGAGTCCTGCTTGCAAAATGCTCGACCCATTTGAGCCGCGTCCGCCGCCGTCGATAGCGGTCGGGGCCGCTATTGACTCAGGAAGGGCTCAACCGGGAACGACTCGCGCCGGCGTGTTTCAACCCAGTCCGAACCGCAAGGAACTATAGGACATTCTATCTCGAGGCCAGCGGAGGTGAGAACCTTGTTGGGCAATGAAACCCGGTTTTGCGGGCCGGAAAGCAGGTTCAAGGAATCTCTTCTGAAATATTCTCTCTTCCCAGCGGATTCGTGCGACATTGGGCGCCCCACTGGGACACACATGGAGCGTCCGAAGCTTGGGA
>QHZE01000054.1 GCA_003225335.1 Acidobacteriota bacterium | reverse complement strand
TCGCGGAACCCTGCGATGCGGCAGTGTCTGCTTTGCTGACGGCTTGAGTCGCCGCTGATTGGGCATTCCTCGCCTGCAGCGCGGTTTCGAGCGCCTGATCGCGCGCGGCGACCTGCTGCTTAAGGTGCTCGATCTCCTGCTGTTGGCGCTGCAAGATGGCCTTTATCTGCTCCAGCTCCGCCGACATGCTCGTGTTGTCCTTCGCCCTGCTGCGGCGAGCGCCGGCGGTGCTCTCCCGCGCATCGGCCACTGCGACGATCGTGACGAGTCCTGCCAACAAAAGTGATAGCCTTCGCTTCATCGGTGCTCCTGCCCAAAATCTCGGAAAGATTTTCGTGAAGGATCCCGGGCGAGACCGCGTCTCTGCGGATGTCGCCCCGCTGACCTTCAGTTCGCCACTTCTGTTATTACGCTGTCGCGTCATGAAAGCCTCCTGTGAATCTGTGAAGGTGTTTGAAGCCGTGTTCCCTAGGAAGTGCTGTTCGCAGTGTAGGAGCCAGATTTGAAAGGAAGATAAAGCCGATGTGAATTTTCGGTTACAGACGATTGACGATTGACGAATGAAAGGCCAAAGCATTGACGAGTTACGCGATGACGAGAACGCGTTTCATACCAGGCACGATAGCGAAAGACTGCTCTAGCTAGGCGAGCCGCCCTTGCTTGGCCGCGAATTCCCTGGTGCGCCTGGCGGCAAGAACGGAACGTCCCCTTTGGTTGCAGCCGCCGGCCGCGCCGAGCCGTCACCCACAGAACGCGGTCGCTACCCGCTCGAATGGCGTACAGTACAGCGAACGGTAGAGACCTGGGCCTTTGCGGCAGAAACTCGACCACGCCAATTTGGCTATGGACCTTGCGCAGCAGCGGTACAGACTCGGACTCAGTTCGATTGTCGAGCTGAGTCAAGCGCAGCTGAACCAGACGCAAGCACAAATCGAACAGGCGAGCGCCAAATACGATTATCAGGCCCAGATTGCGAATCTGAATTATCAGGTTGCCGTATTGCATTGAGATGACGAGTCACGATCGGCGACTGAAAGGACCCATTCCTGAATTCGTCACTCGTTACTCGTCAATGGAATCGGCCCGCCGGAAGCACAACCTTGAAGGTGGACCCTCGGCCGACGTCGCTTTCGATTTCGATCCGCCCGCCGTGGGCCTCGACCAGATGCCTGGCAATGGAGAGACCCAGTCCAGTGCCTCCGGCCTCGCGGGAGCGCGCTGCATCGACGCGGTAGAAGCGCTCGAAAATCCGCTCCTGCTCTGCCTTGGGGATGCCGATTCCAGTGTCGGCGACAGTGATCGCGATCTGGCGGTCGCCGGCCGTTGCCTGGACCGCAATCCGCCCGCCCGGCGGCGTGTACTGCACGGCGTTGTCAAGAAGGTTTTGGAGCACCTCCTGCAGCCGGCGCGTATCGCCCATAACGCACGGCAGCCCTGGCGGGCAGTCCACCGTAAGGGCAATGTCTTTGTCAGCAATTTTCAGCCGGGTTGTTTCCACGCAGGTCTCGATCACCTCCTCAACTGTCACTGCGCGGAATTCCAGCTCCAGCTTTCCGGCCTCGGCCTGTGAAAGCTTGAGCAAGTCGTCGGTAACCCGTCCCAGGCGCGCAGCATGATTGCGGATAATCTCGAGGAACCGCCGGCCGTTCTCCGCATCCTCCAGCGCGCCGCCCAGCAACGTTTCCGCAAAACCCTGAATCGCGGTAAGCGGAGTTTTCAGCTCGTGCGACACGTTGGCCACGAAGTCGCGTCGCGCACGTTCCAGCCGCCGCAGCTGCGTAATATCGTGCAGAACCAAAACGGCGCCATGGAGGTCATCTCCCGCTGCGCGCACAGGAGTTGCATTCACCCCAAAAATCCGGGGATTCACTGTGCCCACCTGGATCTCAGTCGACACGCTCTCTCCGCGCGCAAACGCCTGCTGGACGGCCGCCACCAGATCCGACTGCCGGACAAGTTCAAGAAGAGGGCGGTTTACGCAGAGTCCTTCCTGCACGCCGATGGCCCGGCAAAAGACTTCGTTGCAGAAAACGATCCGTTGATCGGGCGAGATGACCGCGACCCCTTCCACCATGCTGCGCAGAATGGCGGCTGAGCGGTTGCGTTCCTCGACCAGCGACCGGATGGTCTGGTCGAGGCGGACGGCGGTCTCATTAAGCGCCCGGGCCAGCTCGGTCAGCTCATCTCCCCCGGGCTCGATACGCAAGGGCCTGAAGTCACCGATGGCCACCCGCCGGGAGAACTGCTTCAACCGTTCCACGCGCTGGGAAAATGCGCGGGAGAACAAGAGCGATGCTCCTCCGGCCAGCAGAAGCATGACCAGCGACGTGGCAAGCAGACGGCGACGAATGGCTGCCTGCGCCTCTTCGATCCGGCTGAGCGGCGAGGCGAGCCGTAGCACGAGCGGCGGACCTTCGGAAGGCTGGTGGCGAGCGGCGAGATAGAGCATGTCTTGGTTAACAGTCTCGCTGTGACGGACGCTGCGGCCCTTCCCTGTAGTTACCGCCTGCTGGATCTCGGGCCGGGTCGCATGATTCTCCATCGTGGCGGGATCGTGCGCGGAATCCGCCAAAACGCGGCCGTCGAAGGCTATCACGGTGACACGCGCGCCGCTCCGGGCCATCCAGGCAGCCCAGGCGCGTACCTCGGCGACGTCCTCCAGTCGCGGGGGGCGGCTTTCCGCCAGGCGCATGAGCGCCTCGAGCTGTTCGAAGCCCGCGCGCAGGTAGTCATCGTGCAGGACTCCCGCGGCATGAATATCAAGTGCCAGCAGGACGGCGCAAAGCAGCAGCAGGTAGGTGAGTCCCAGTTTCCAGAAGAACCTAGTCTGCATCGGTCTCGAAGATATAGCCGGCCCCGCGGACGGTCTTCAGATAGACGGGCTCTTCGGGGTCCGCTTCAATCTTCTCTCGCAGGCGGCGGATGTATACGTCGACGCTGCGCGGAGTGACAAATCGCTCGGTTCCCCACACCGCGTCAAGCAACTGGCCGCGGCTGAAGACCTTGTTCGGGCGCGACGCCAGGAAATAGAGCAGCCGGAACTCGAGCGTGCTCAATGGAATTTGCGTGCCCGCCCGCGTCAGGCGGTACGCCGAAGGGTCTATGAAGAGCTCACCCACCTCGATGGGTTTCTCGGTGTCCTCGGGCGGCTCCATGCGCCGCAGCAGCGCCTTCACGCGCGCGGCCAGCTCGCGGGGGCTGAAGGGCTTTGTCACGTAGTCGTCGGCGCCCAACTCGAGCCCCAACACGCGATCCGCCTCTTCGCCGCGGGCCGTAAGCATCAGGACGGGCAGCTTGTTCAACTGCTGATCGCGCCGTATCTCCTTGAAGACTTCCAGACCGGGGAGTCTCGGGAGCATCAGGTCGAGCACAAGCAGGTCGGGCGGAAATTTCTTTATCTGCGCCAGGCCCGTCACACCGTCGCCGGCCGTAGTAACGTGGAACCCTTCCCTCTCCAAGTTGTAGCGTACGAGCTCAACAATGTCCTTGTCATCCTCGATGATGAGAATCCGTTTCATGCTAGCACAATAGCGAAAGAAGCCTGCTCCGCGCAAGCTGCTCCAGCGAAATAAGGGAACAGTAGGGTTCAAACGTCCTCTTTCACCACGGAGACACGGAGGGCACAGAGGTTCACGGAGTTGGCTCAGAGTACAAGGCGACGAATGCCCTCCTTGAGCACAGCAACATTGAGATTGATGAGCAGCCCAACTCGAAGACCGGAGAGCCTTAGGTAGGTTAACAATTGAGCTTCGGGAACCTTTTTTGTAAAGCATCCACTGCTTTAAGTTCGATGACTACTTTTCCCGCTACTACAAAATCAAGGCGGTAGCTACAGTCGATCTGTATGCCTTCATACTCAATGGGCAGGGATACTTCACGTTCGAATGGGATATTTCGCAGCGATAATTCCCCTGGCCAGGCAGGCTTGATAAGCTGACTCCAGGAGCCCTGGACCCAACCTTCGATGCACTTCAATTGCCGCTCCGATAATCTGCGCGGTTAGAGCCTCTTCATGGAGCATTGTCGCACCTCCATGAAGTAATGTTTCTGATTCACCCGGCGAATTTCACCTCAACTCAAAAATATCTTTCTCCGTGAGGCTCCGCGTACTCCGTGTCTCCGTGGTGAAGCTGATGTGCGAAAAGCTTCCCGAGGCTTGAGTCTGCGAAGGGGCGTATAGTATTTGCAAGGGCCTGGGGGAGCATTCCTGCCCCGCCCGGCGAGCAGCCCGCGCCCGTGCGGACGTCTTGTTGAGTCCTTTCCACTCGAGGTGAAGCCATGAACAAATCACGAAGAACCTTCTTACTGAAGAGCGCGCTTGCCGGCGCGTCCGCGGCGGCACTGCCGGCTCGAGCGCAGGAGCATCATCATCCGCCTGAGCCGTCGCCAAAGAAGGGCGCGGGCCCGCAGAAGAGAGAGGCGGCGGGCGCGCCGGGGCATGCGGCTCATCTCCCATTGGTGGAAATGCCGGATCTGGAAAAACTCCCGTGGACCTTGGAGGATGGCGTCAAGGTCTTTCACATCAGCGCCGACGTTGTCCGGCGCGAGTTTCTCCCCGGGAGGGTCGTGGACTGCTGGGGCTTCAATGGATCGATGCCCGGCCCGTTGATCGAAATCAATCAGGGGGACCGCGTGCGCTTCGTCGTGGAGAACAACCTTCCGGAAGTTTTTTCCATGCACTGGCACGGGATCGAGCTTCCCTTCGAAATGGACGGCGTGCCTGGCTTGGTACAGGACCCGATTCTGCCGGGCGGGAGGTTTGTCTACGAGTTCACCGTGCATCAGCACGGCACGTTCTTTTATCACTCTCACATGCCGATGCAGGAGATGATGGGCATGATCGGGATGATGGTAATTCATCCCGGAGAGATCTATGAACCGCGCGCGGACCGGGATTTCGGACTGATCTTTCAGGAATGGGCGATCCTGCCGAACAACACGGTTCCCAATACGCTCTCGATGGAATTCAACTGGCTGACGATCAACGGAAAAGCCGGGCCGGACACGACTCCCATGCTGGTCAAACAGGGCGAGCGAGTGCGAATCCGGATGGTGAACCTGGGCATGGACCATCATCCCATTCATTTACATGGGAACACTTTTTACGTCACGGGAACGGAAGGGGGCCGCGTGCCGCAGGCGGCGTGGACGCCGCAAAACACCGTGCTTGTCGGCGTTGCGCAGGGCCGGGACATCGAGTTTGAAGCGAAGTATGCGGGCGACTGGATGCTGCACTGCCACCTCCCGCACCACATGATGAACCAGATGGCTTCCATGGTGGGCCCTCTGGTGCACGGCGGCGCAGGGATTCAGGCTGGAAAGACGATGGAAGCAGGGATGGGAATGATCCGGGAAGGTCACGCCCTTTCCGAAAACAACGGCCCGAGCTTAGGGCGCGGCCTCGGCGTCGGGAGCACCTACCAAGAGACGCTTACTCAACTGCCCGTGACGCCTGGCAGCGCCTCCCTGGTGCAGCAGTCACCGCATGCCAGGCACCACGTGCCGCCTCCCGGGGGAAAGCTCGTGCCCGGTTACCCCCAGGATATGTTCATGGTGATGGACGAGATGATTTCCAAGCCGGAGACCCACGGGCTGCGCGCGTCCTGGACGGCGGGAATGATGGGAATGATGACGCTGGTTCGCGTGCTGACGCCGGAGAAGTACGACGAGATCCAGGAGATCAAGAGAAACTGGAAGGAGCAAAAACCCGCAACGCACATCCACAAGTGAGGCCTGCCATGAAGATACCCTTTCTCGTGACCGCGGCCGTCGCTGCCGCTTCCGGTATGCTGATGGCGCAGGCGCCGGCGCTCCAGCACGCGCCTCAAACCCAGTCCGGAGAAAAAGCGAAGCAGACGGGGAGCCTGCGCCTGGAAGATCTCGAAAAGACGGCGCTCCAGAACAATCCGACTCTGAAGCAGGCTGAAGCTCGTGTACGGGCTGCCCGGGGGAAGATGAAACAGGCAGGGCTCTATCCCAACCCGATCGTCGGCTACGAAGGAGACGAGATCTCGGCGGGGCCGGTGATACGCGGCGGAGAGCACGGCTTTTTCCTGGAGCAGACAATACCGCTGGGAGGCAAGCTGCGAAAGAACGCCGATGTTTTCCGTGAAGAGGTCAGGCACGCGGAAGCGGAGGCCGAAGCGCAGCGGCTGCGTGTTCTGAACACTCTCCGGGTTCTCTTCTACGAAGCGCTGGCCGCCCAGCGGCGCTTGGAGGCCCGGCAAAAACTGGCCGCGCTGGCGGACGAAGCCGTCGAGACTTCGAAGGGTCTTTACAACGTCGGCGCATCGGACAAGCCGGATCTGCTGGAAGTGGAAATGGAAGCGCAGCGGGCGCACCTGGCGGTGGCGACGGCTCAGAACGACCACGTTCGGATCTGGCAGCAGCTCGCAGCGCTGTCCGGCACTCCCGATCTGCCGCCCGCAACGCTGGTTGGAGACTTTGAGGAGTCGATTCCTGTAATGGATGCAGAATCGACGCTAGATGAAATCTTGCGGAACAGCCCCGAGATGAAGTTGGCGCGGGCCGCCGCGGGCCGGGCGCGTGCTGCCGTGACGTATGCGCGCAGCCAGCGGGTCCCGGACCTCCGAGCTCGAGGAGGGCTGCGCAATAACCGCGAGTTGATCAACGTGGGCGGGCAGCCCGTGGGCCTCGAGGGTTTTGCAGAGGTGGGAATAACCCTCCCCATCTTCAATCGCAACCAGGGAAATATAGTCGCGGCCCGGGCCGGGGCGGAATACGCCGAAGAAGAAGTGCGGCGCGAGGAAATGATGCTCCGGACTCGATTCAGCGAGTGGTTCAACCGCTATCAGTCGTCTCTCCGGATTGTGGAGACCTACAAGAAGGAAGTGATCCCCCGCGCGGAGGAGGCCTATCAGTTATATCTCGCGAAGTTCCAAGAAATGGCAGCTGCGTATCCCCAGGTCCTGATCGCGCAGCGCACGGCGCTCCAGGCCGGCGTCGAGTACATCGGGGCGCTGGAGAATTTCTGGAGGGCCGTCATTCCGCTTCGGGGTTATTTGTTGATGGACGGGCTCGCAGCCCCGCGCTCCTTCGAAGGACGGTTGCAGGG
>QHZE01000053.1:14615-30659 GCA_003225335.1 Acidobacteriota bacterium | reverse complement strand
TTCATGCCGTACTACCGCTCAGACCCGCAGTGGCAATACACGGCCAACGCGAACTGGATCAAGTCGAAGCACAACGTCAGGTTCGGCCTCGACATCTCGCACCAGAACCTGAACCACACTCAGCCCGAGTTGTCCTCCGGCAACTGCGACGGGTGCGGCGCACAGGGGGGCTTCACGTTCGGCAGCGGCCCGACGCAGATCAATGCGGCCGGCGCCCCATCCGGGAGCGCCTATAACAGCTATGCGACCTTCCTGCTCGGGCTGCCGACGCAGATGGGCCGCATCTACATGGTGCCGGAGGTCTTCACGACGCGCACCTGGGCGCACAGCCTCTACGTCCGCGACTCGTGGCAGGTCCACCGCAAGCTGACCCTCGCGATCGGGACGCGCTGGGAATACTTCCCGATCCCGACGCGCGGGGACCGCGGCCTTGAGCGGTACGACATGGTCAACAACAAGATGCTAGTCTGCGGCATCGGCTCGGTCCCGACGGACTGCGGCGTAAATATGTCGAAGACGATGTTCGCGCCGCGCTTCGGCCTGGCGTGGCGCGTGACCGAGGACTTCGTGGTCCGGGCCGGCTACGGGATCACCAACGACCCGTACAACCTCGCGCGTCCCCTCAGGACCAATCACCCGCTGCTCCTCGGCCTGATTGTGCCGGCGCCGAACTCGTACCGCGAAGCGGGCAAGCTCAGCGCCGGTATACCCGCGATCGCGACCCCGAGCCTCGGCAACGGGATCATCGACGTGCCGGGTAACATAGTCGTCCAGACGCTGGCGCCGGATCAGTTCCAGCGCGGCTACATCCAGTCGTGGAACCTGATGGTGCAGCACAAGCTCCCCTGGGGCTTCGTGGGGCAGGCCGGCTACGTCGCCACCCGCCAGGTCCGCGCGCTCGGTGTCATGGACCTGAACGCGCAGCGGGTCGGCGGCGGCCTCGCGAGCGCTCCGTTCAACAAGCTCTTTGGCCGCACGGCACCAACGGTGCTCGTCGGCCCGATCGGAGGCAGCCACTACGACTCGCTGCAGGTTACGATGGACCGGCGCTTCGCCCATGGGTTCCAGACGAACGTTGCCTACACCTACTCGAAGGCGATTTCTAATTCCGGGACCAACAACAGCGACGACACGCCGCGGGTCCAGATCCCGGAGTTCTACTACCTGAACCGGTCCTTGATGGGTATCGACCGCCCTCACAACTTCCACTGGTCGACGGTGGCCGAGCTGCCCTTTGGCAGGGGCCGCCAGTACCTTAACAGCGGCGGCGTAGGTTCGTTGTTCGCCGGCGGCTGGCAGATCAACGCGATCTTCACCCGCCAGTCGGGCATTCCGTTCTCGGTCACCGGGTCGAGCTCTTCGCTCAATGCGTCGGGAAACACGCAACGGGCGGACCAGATCAAGCCCGAGGTGCAATACCCTGGAGGCATCGGGCCTGGGCAGTCGTGGTTTGACCCATTCGCGTTCGCGTCCGTCCCAGCGGACGAACACCGCTTCGGTACCGTCGGGTACAACACGCTGCGCGGGCCGCGCTACAGCAACCTTGATCTCGGGATCTTCCGCGAATTCAAGGTCTCGGAGCGGTTCCGCGTACAGTTCCGGGCCGAGGCGTTCAACTTCACCAACACGCCGCATTTCAACGCGCCCGGATCGACCGGGGTAAACCGTGCGAACATGACCATCGATAAAAACGGGACGGTCCACCTCAACGGCTATAGCGAGATCTCTACCACCCGCGGCACCGGCCGGGAGGGAATCGACGAGCGCCAGTTCCGCTTCGGTCTTCGCTTCTCGTTCTGACGGTGCGTCCATTCACGGCACCTCTGGGGGTCGTGCCGGAGCACGACCCCCAGTCAGGTTTCGACCGGCGCATCGCCTTCTGATTTCCTCCAATGACGGAAAACGCTTCGTGATTCTCCGCGTCCTCGTGTCTTCGCGGTGGATTGGGCGGAGCCTTTACCGCCAACACGCAAAGACGTCACCGGTTTGGTGCCGATATGGCGCGCTGTGAAAATCAATTGAAGCCGCGCAAGCCCCTGTCCGATACTAAATCCAATGGATTGCCTGACTGGGGGGACCGTGTGAAAAGTGTGGACAATTTTGTGGAAGTACTCGCCAGTATCCAGGAGAAGGATTTCACCGTGCCCCGGGTGGCGGAATACGTGAGGGACAACCCCGTGGACCCCGATTCGCTCTCCCCCTACCTCTTCTACTCGCCAACGCACTACACGCGCAACCTGATTTACAAGTGCGATCTGTTCGAGCTTATCGCGATCTGCTGGGACGTGGGACACCGTTCGGCGATTCACAATCACCAGAATCAAAACTGCTGGATGGCGGTGCCGATAGGGCGCCTCGCGGTCCAGAATTACGAGCTGCTGCGCGCCAGCGACCAAACAAATTTCTGCGAGCTCAGGGAAGCCGACCGGATCGTCATGGATCCCGAAAACCCGTCCTTCGTGGACCCGAAGACGCCTATACACGCCGTCCTGAACCTGCCCGAATACGGAGAGCGCGCCACGAGCCTGCATATCTACTCGCGGCCATACGATCACTGCCTTGTCTATGCGCTGGAAAGCAAGTGCTACTGGGATGTCCCCCTGTTGTACGATACCGAGTACGGCCGTCCGGCGCCTCCGGAAAAAACCTCTCGCGGACATTGATGCCGCATACGCCACGATTCTGGCCAATATCTCCTACCGGAATGGGGTGCATCCCGCGGTAGAAACTGACTCCCACTTCTAATTGCGCCCTCGCCGGATTGACGAATGAGGCCCGGAATAAATCGTCAATCCTACAATCGGCAAACCGCGGGGAAAGAATTCACGACAGAAAGATTTGCCACGAATTACATGAATTTTCTTAATCACAGACGGTGTCTAACCGTTAGCAATCGTGATGCAAAAGCTCGGCAGGCTGTTTTCGTATAATTCGTGGCCAGCTCTTCCGTGTGTCGCGTGGCCAACGATTTTTCTTAATCCGTCAGAACGGAAGGAGGCAAACCAGCCAGGCTAAAAAAGAAGAGAGCCCCGAGTGACCTCGCTCGCATCTCGCCTCAGTGAACCGAAAAACTATTTTGCGGTGTGACTAATCCATTTTTGCATTTGCCGGTCAAGAGGCGCCGAAACTTTCGCCAGGCGCCGGAAATGTCACCCCAGGGCAATGTCATCCGCCAGACGTCAGCCTGTTTCAGTCTCGCCCCTCAATTCGCATCTATCCACTTAAGCCGGCGAAACTTGTGGATCACGGTACAGTTTCGCTGTTGTGACCTTTCGAATTGGACCCGGTTCTTGCAGAGCCCGGAGTGGTCTGTTGATACAGGGCGGAGGAGGCCATGTAATGATGAAGCCGGTTTCCGAACATGTGCGAGAGCATCGAAGCGCGCTCGCCGGGTTGGAAAAAAGAATCCTCATCTGGCTTGCCGTGCGGCTCCCGAGGTGGGCAACGCCGGACCATTTGACGTTGCTCGGGCTTGGAGCGATGCTGGCAGCCGGACTGGCGTACTGGGCAGCCCGTTGGAAGCCAGGTGCGTTGATGCTTGCCGTAGTCGCGCTCGCCCTGAACTGGTTCGGGGACAGCCTGGATGGCACTCTGGCCCGGGTCCGAAACCAGGAGCGCCCGCGCTACGGCTACTATGTCGATCATGTCCTCGACATGGTGGGACTTGTTTTCATGCTCGGAGGTCTGGCCATGTCGGGATACATGAGCCCGCTTATAGCTCTCGGCCTTCTTGTGGCGTATCTGATCGTCGCGGCGGAGGTCTTTCTGGCGACCTGTGTCCACGGAGTGTTCCGCCTGTCCAGCCTGGGCGTTGGGCCTACGGAAATGCGCATCATCCTGGCGATCGGCACGCTCCGCCTCCTGTACGGTCCTGGGATTCGCCTGGGCAAGCTGGGGGCCTTCCTGCTTTTCGACGTTGGAGGCATTGTTGCCATCGCGGGTCTTGGTCTCGCGCTCGTCATCTCCATTGTGCGCAATGCCCGGGCTCTCTACCATGCAGAGCCGCCCGCGCGATGATCACGACCGTCGAGCCGTCGCCGGGTGAACTGCACAAAATGGAACCACCGATGAACACAGATCCGTACTGCTCCTGTCTTCATTACAAAGACACAAAGAAGACAAAGATGCACCACGTTCTTGCCCGTGTGAATCTTCGTGGCTTCGTGTCTTTGAGGTGAGATTTTTTTGGTTGCGGCTGGGCTGCTCCGTGTTTATCTGTGTTCATCTGTCGTTCCGTTCATACTTTTGATTGCGGCTCCCCTGATCTGCGAATCTCCGCGTCCTCCGTGGTCAAGGAAGCTCCTGCTTGTTTGCGCTCTTCCAGGCGCGACCGATTGCGTCCGCGGCGAGGATGGCATCAGCCACGGCGTCCGGCCGGACTTCAAACGGTTCGTTGTGGATGGTTTCTCCCTCCGCCGTTGCGCGGGCCGTGATGCGCTCGAGCAGTTCGACGGGCAACTCTGCGAGTCCTACTTGAGAGAGCGTGATCGGGAGGCCGACCTCGCTGGAAAAACCCAGGATCTCCTCTACGACGCCCCTCGGCTTCCCTTCCAGCACAAGCTGGACCAGCGTGCCGAAGGCCACCTTTTCGCCGTGGAAGTAGGCGTGAGTTCCCGGGGCCGCGGTCAGCCCGTTGTGGACGGCATGCGCGGCAGCCAATCCTGAAGACTCGAAGCCGAGACCCGAGAGCAGCGTGTTCGCTTCAACCAATCGCTCGAGGGCGGAAGTAACCGTCCGGGTCTCCACGGCGCGGCGCGCGTCAGCTCCGTCGTTCAGGAGGGTCCGGTAGCAGAGCTCTGCCAGCGCCAGCGCGCTTTGAGTTGAACCGCCTCCCCGCATGTTTTTGACGTGTCCTTCCACGCAGGTTCGCGCCTCGAACATCGTGGCCAGGGCATCCCCCATGCCCGCCACAAGCAGGCGCACGGGGCTGCGAGCTATGACGGCGGTGTCGACCAGCACCAGATCGGGATTCTTGCGATAAATCCGGTACTGCTGGAAGACGCCGTCCTCGGTGTAAATAACGGACAGGGCGCTGCAGGGGGCGTCGCTCGAGGCGATCGTCGGGCAGTTCACGACGGGCAGATCCAGATCGGCCGCGGTGGCGCGACCCGTGTCCAACGCTTTGCCTCCTCCGGCAGCAACGATCACACGCGCCTTGCAGGCCTTCGCGGCGGCTTTGACGCGCTCGATCTCAGCGAGGGAGCACTCGCCGCCAAACGGATGGATCCCATAGGAAATGCCCGCCCCTCCCAGGGTCCTGCGCCAGGCCTCGGCGAGCATGCTGCGCGCGCTTCTGCCTGCAAGAATCAAGGCCGGACCCTGCAGCCCCAGCCCTGTCATTTCCTGTCCGAGGAATTCGGTAGCATTCCGTCCCTGAGTGTAACGACTCGGGCACGAAAATACAGAGAGCATGAAACACCCCCTCAACGACATATTCGAATGACCAATGACCAATGACCATATGTTATTTTGGGGACAGTCGCCAAATTCCTTTTTTTCGAGTGCTAATATAGGACTCCGAATGCTCGCCATTTCCTTCAGCTGCCTATTGACTCTCGTTCTGTTTCTCCCCGGTGAACCACAGTCTGCAGCCGCGCAGGAGACGCGATCCTTGCTTGTTGAGGGAACCAGGCTCCTCGAGGCCAATCAGGCCGAAGCGGCGCGGATCAAATTCGAAACAGCGCTGAAACTCGATCCCGCCTCGGCCGAAGCCTATTACTTGCTCGGCGTGGCTCATGAACAGAAGAGGGATCTCTCCTCCGCTATCGCTGCCTATCGGAACGCGCTGCAGTACGCTCCCAAGATGGCAGAGGCGCATGATCGGCTCGGTTTCGCGCTCGGGCAGCAAGGGAAGATCGAGGAGGCGCTTCGAGAGTTCCGGTTGGCGGCGGAGCACAAGCCGGGCTTCTTCGACGCACACTATCATCTGGGAGCCACGCTGTGGTGGGTGAAGAATTTCGATGAAGCGCTCCCCGCGCTGCGGAAGGCCGTGACGCTCCAGCCCGGGCATGCCGAAGCGCGCTACTACCTGGCGCTGACTCTGAAGCAGAAGGGGAACCTGAATGCGAGCCTGGAGCATCTGCGCGAGCTCGTCAAGCTGAACCCGTCGTTCGCGCTTGGGCACACACAACTGGGCGTTGTTCTTCAGGAACTCGGAGAGACAGACGAAGCGATCCGTAATCTGCGGAAGGCCCACGAGCTGGACCCCGCGCTTACGGACGCCGCGAACTCGCTGGGACTCGCATTGATACAAAAGGGCGCCGGGGAGGAGGCGGCGCAGATATTTCGGTCGCTGATCGAGAACCATCCGGAGAACATGGTCGCCCGGCACAACCTGGGCAGCGCTCTGTTGCAAAATGATTTTCAGGCAGCCGAGGTCGAATTGCGCAAAGCAACAGCGCTGGATCCCGCTCTTCCGGAGGCGCATTTCACATTGGGGGTCGTGCTCTGGCAGACGGGACGGCCGGAAGAGGCGCTCGAGTCGTTCAAAGCGGCAATCGCGCCCAAACAGGACTACGCCGAGGCGCGCTACATGATGGGCGTAATTCTGAAGCAGCAGAAGAAGCTGGATGAGGCTGTGGTCGAATTCCGGCAGGCCGTTGAGCTTCAGCCGGACTACGCCGAGGCGTACCTGAGCCTGTCCCAGGCGCTGCGCGAGAAAAACGATACCGCGGGCGCCGAGGCCGCGCTGGCCGAAGCCCAGCGCATAAACAAGAAGAAGGCCGACACGCAGGCCGCAAAGTTCGCCCTCGGCGTGGGGCAGGAGAAACTCAAGAAGAAGGATCTCGCAGGAGCGGCCGCAAAATTCCGCGAAGCTGTGCGCCTGGCCCCGGAGCTGGCCCAGGCGCATTTGCAGCTTGCCCGGGTCCTTCAGACCCTCGGCAGGCGCCAGGAAGCCCGCAAGCATTTTGCCGAGGCCTATCGTCTGGCGCCATATCTCGAGCAGGCGCAAAACGGAAAGTGAGGAGCATCTTCTTCACCACGGAGACCACGGAGGCGTCTGGAAGCAGCGGGTTTCTCCGTATTTCGTCGTGCCATCCGCGGTGTATTCCTTTGCGGACTTGGCGCCTGCGCGGTCAAACTGAGCCCGAATTAACCGCGAAGACGCGAAGGGCGCGAAAAGGGCTCGCCAGGAATACGGCCTGTAGAAGAACAGGAGAATTCAGTTTTGTGTTGATTATCACTTTCCTCTTCTTGGGAAGAAAGATAAGCTGAGCTGCACGTGGAGGCCAGCGTGTTCTGCGCCCGTCAAGTCCTTACGGCATCTGTGATCTTTTTGTCCTGGATCCTGGTGCCCTCTCGACTGGGAAACCGTGAAAAAATCACGTTCGGCTCGCTCGGATCTCCGGCTTTGGCTGGCAGCCTGAAGGCTGAACTCCAAACACTGAGCCCGTCCTCAAGTTCCGGAACCCGATTGGACCAACTGATTCACGAGATCCGTTCCGAAGTCAAACCTCAACAGGCAATGGAGTACATGCGGCGGATCTACGCTACGGATCGCTGGTTCACTTTTCCGAAGTTCCAGGAAACGGCGCAATACCTGCGCGACAGAATGAAGGAGATCGGATTGAGCGGCGTCGAAGTCATCGACGCCCCCGCCGACGGCATAAGCCAGTTCGGACATTGGACGATGCCGCTGGCCTGGGACGTGAAACATGCGCGATTGGAAATCATGGACCCCGCAGTTCCGGAGGAATTCAGAGTGCTGGCGGATTACGAAAAAGTACCCGCATCGCTGGGCATGTGGAGCGGCGCCACATCACCCGAAGGCGTTACAGCGGAGGTAGTTGAGCTCAAAGAATCGTCGCCCGAGGCAACTGAAAAGCTGAATTTGAAAGACAAGCTCGTGGTCACACACCAAAACCCAAGCAACATCAAGTGGCTCTTGGCCAGGAAGGGCGCCCTGGGCGCGATCAACGCTTTCACCGAGAACGCCGATCTGCAGGACGGCCGTCAGTGGATCAATGCTTGGGGTGATAACGGGTGGGCATTCACAAAGGGGAGCTCCCCCCTTCTCTGCTTCTCGATCACTCCACGCCAGTCCGCGTTCTTGCGGAAGCTGCTGGTCGAGAAGAGCCCGGTTCGCGTCAAGGCAACCGTGGACAGCCGTTACTATTACGGCGCGTATCCCTACGTAACCGGCCTCATCCCGGGAGCCCAGCCGGGAGAAGAAACGCTGACACTCGGCCACACTTCCGAACAGGGCGCGCAAGATAACGCCACGGGAGTTGCTGCCATGCTGGAAGCCCTCGCCACTCTCCATCGCCTGATTGCGTCGGGACAATTGCCGAGACCCGCGCGGGCCATTCGAATTCTGGCCATGGGAGAAATGTACGGATCGATGCACTACATCGCTACAAACCCTGACCGGATTCGCCGCACCGTGGCGGCGATCTGTCTGGATACCCCCGCGGCGTCTTATCAGCTCGCCGGAACGGAGTACACTTTCTACTTGAATCCCCACGTTGCGAAATCCTATGTGGACGCCCTCATCCTCCGGGTGGCCGGCTCCTACTTCTCGAACCTCTCTCAGCCTCGGCCATGGCATTGGCGAGAGTACATGACCGGAACCGACACCTATCTCGGCGAGCCAGCCATCGGCATCCCAACCGTGTGGCCCTACAGTGGCAGCGGGATTCACACGCATCACAACAGCGCGGACACGCCCGCCGATGTCGATCCGCGCTCCCTGCGCGACCTGGCCGCAATCACCGCTGCCTATCTGTATTTCGTGGCATCGGGGGGAGAATTCGATGCGCTGTGGCTCGCGGAGCTCGCGCTGAATCGTGGCTTCGATCAGATTCTTGACGCGAACGCCAAAAATCTCGACCGGGTCTTTTCCACCAACCGTGCAGAGGATCTGGGACAGATCCTGGCCCAGGCGCGCGAAAAGATCGCTTACCTGGCAGAGCGCGAGAGCCAATCAGTCCTCTCGGTGCTGCGTCTGGTTCCGGAGGCGCGGCGGGAGCCGGCGCGCTCGCTTCTGGATCCCCTTCTCGCAAGCCTGCGCACCTTCGGTCAGGAGCAGTCGGAAAGGCTCGAGAGAGCCGTGCAGCAGAGAGCAGCGCAGCTTGGCATCCGGGCCCCTATCCGGCCGCTGCCTGCACCCGATCCACAACTTGCTTCAGCTTCGGAGATTGTCGTCAAGCGCAAGAAGTTCGGGACAATTCCACTCGACGAGATTCCTCCAGACCGGCGAAAGGGCTATCCTTCCGGCGCCTGGGATCTGGTCCCGATCGCAGCGCTGTACTGGTGCGACGGCGAGCGGAATCTCGCAGAAGTGATGCGCCTCACGCAGCTGGAGCTCGGTCCTTCCAGCTTCGATTTCGTAGGTTACTTCCGGTTTCTCGAAGAGCACGGATACGTCGAATTCTTAAAAAGGTAGGTCCGATTTACACGGCGCGGCCCAGCCCCAGCCAAAAACTTCGCGTTGGCGTCTTTGTGGTAAAGGCTGCGCCCAATCCACCACGAAGACGCGAAGAATTCAGGTTTCGCGGATCTCGATGGTCTGGATACGGATGCCTGGCTCGCGCGCCCGGCCCGGGTCGCGCGGCGGTATCGACAACAGCACGTCCAGGCCCGAGGTCACTTTGCCAAAGACCGAATGCTTCTTGTCCAGCCAGGGTGTCGCAACATGAGTAATAAAGAATTGGGAGCCATTCGTGTTCGGCCCGCCATTAGCCATGCTCAATACTCCAGGGCCGTCGTGCCGCAGCTCCGGATGAAATTCGTCGGCAAACCGGTACCCGGGTCCGCCCGTGCCCGTCCCCGTGGGGTCTCCGCCCTGAGCCATGAAGTCGGCGATAACCCTGTGAAAGGTCACACCGTCATAGAATCCCTGCCGGGAGAGGAAGACAAAATTGTTCACTGTTCGCGGAACTTTATCCGTGTAGAGACGAACAACAATATCTCCGACATCGGTCTTCAGGGTTGCTGTGTACGTTTTCTTGGGATCGATCGACATCGGAGGTTCCTGCTTCCATTGCTTGGCCACGCTAGACTCCTTTCCGCCCCATTCGATGCTAAATGAAACCACGGATGAACACAGCGGATGTTATCATGGGTTTTTTTCAAGAGTCGAGGACACATTGATTACAAACGTGCTTAGAACCTTGGGAACGACGGGTCTTGCTTGTTACCCCGTGGGATTTGGCTGCTACCGCATTAACCATGGGAATGAGCAGCACGAGGCTGCGTTGCGTTCCTATCTGGACCGCGGGGGAAATCTGATCGATACTTCCGCCAACTACACGGACGGCCTCTCTGAAACCCTGGCCGGTTATGTTCTAAAGGATTATCCGCGAGAAAGGACGATCGTGGTCACCAAGGGAGGCTACATCCAGGGGCAGAACATGGCCCTGGCGCAAAAGCACGACTTCCCCGAGGTCGTCCGTTATCAAGAAGGTCTGTGGCACTGCATCCATCCCGAGTTCCTACAGACTCAGATCCAGCTGTCCCTGGATCGGATGCAGCTGAAGAAAATCGATGTGTACCTTCTTCATAATCCGGAGTATTTCCTCACTGAAAAGGAGCACCACGCCGGCCCTGCTCCTGCCGATCATGAGGAGTTCTATCGCAGGGTTCGTGAGGCTTTCCGATTCCTGGAAACCCAGGTGGATGCAGGCATCATCGGCTGGTACGGGGTCAGCTCCAATAACTTCGGGATGCCGTCTTCGGAGCCGGCGATGACCTCTGTCAGCCGCTGTATCGAGGAAGCGCGCGGCCTGCAGAGCGGGCATCATTTTCGCGTGGTCCAGCTTCCGATGAACCTTTTTGAATCCGGAGGGGCTCTGGAGAAGAACAACGCGGGCCGCACGGCGCTCGAGTTTTGTGACCGCGAAGGTATCGGCGTCCTGGTCAACAGGCCCTTGAATGCATTCTACAATCACCGGCTGATTCGTCTTGCCGACTTCGTCAAGCCAGGACAGCAACCTCCCGGCGTCGAGGCTTTGAAGGAGATTCTGAAACCTCTGCACGATATCGAGCAGCGCCTGCACACAGAGTTGCAGGCGCCCCTGGCTGCGGGCGGAAACAAGGGGCTCGCCGCCACGCTGGAAGAGATCGTCCCGGAGCTTCAGTCCGCGTCCCACTGGGAATCCGTCGCGGGTCAACACGTGATCCGCCCCCTGCATTCCTGGCTTGCGCAGTGCCAGCAGCGCTATGGCCGGGACATGCGGTGGCAGGCGTGGCGGCAGGATTTCATAAAGATGGTCAATCCGCTCTTCGAGGATATTACCCGCCATCTAACTTCCGGGGAGCAGCGAACGTCGGATGAAGTACGCGCCCGGCTGTTCGAGGCCGGCTACCCGAGATGCAATGAAAGCCTCAGCCGTATGGCAATGAATGTTCTCGTCCACCTTCCCGGCTTAAACTGCGTGCTGAATGGCATGCGCCGCCTCAAATACGTCGCAGATGCCGTGGGCGTGCCCGAGTTGCCTCCGGTTGACGCGCTCACAATATTGCAAAACTTCCGAAGGAGCCTGGAAACCTCGTGCTTCGTAACCGGTTAGTCTCGGGATGAACCCGGGGGGAAGGATTGACTGCAGAAAAAACTTGCCACGAATTACACGAATTTTTTCCGCTTACGGACAGTCTGGGCTGTTAGTGAGCGTGAGGGCAAGAAACGATGCGAGAAGCTGGTTAAGCGCATCATCCGCCAGCGTTTCATGAAATTCGTGTAATTCGTGGCAGGTTTTCTGTCGGTGCGATCATGCGCGCGCTAAAACCCGATCTGGCACGATCTATTCTCGCCGTATCGCAGTCCCGCATCCGGGAGCTGGCCGATATCGCCATGGCCATGGACGGAGTGTTGCGCCTCTATTTCGGCGAATCAAATCAGCCGACCGCGCAATATATCAAGGATGCCGCCATTGGCGCTCTGAAGGAAGGTTATACCTTTTACACCGAGAACGCCGGATTGCCCAGCCTGCGCGCTGCGATTGCCCGCAAGTACGAAGAGATTCACGGCGTCGTTTTGGACCCGGCGCAGCGTATCGTGGTAACCGCCTCGGGAGTGCAGGCCTTGCATCTGTCGATCCGTTGCGTGCTCGATCCTGGGGATGAGGCCATCGTCCTCACGCCCGCGTGGCCTAACGGATCGGCCATTGTGGGAATGTGCTCAGCCCACGCCATTCACATTTCCCACCCCCTGCGTGGCGATCGCTACGAGATAGACTTCGACGCCCTCGAGTCCGCCATCGGGAACAGAACGCGCGCTTGCGGATGAAGTGTATGAGAGGCTCTTCTACGAGGGACCGGTCGCTCCATCGATATTGCGCAAGTGCAAGCCAGGAGAATCCGTGATCGCTGTCAATTCGTTCTCGAAGAGTTACTGCATGACCGGGTGGCGGCTGGGATGGCTGGTATCGCGCCCCGACTTGATTCGGAAGGCGACGCAGCTGAATGAGTTCGTCGTTTCGCATGCCCCATCCATGGCCCAGAAGGCCGGGGAGATTGCGCTGCGCGATGGCGAAGCGGAACTGAAAACCATGGTGGAACGGCTGAAGAAAAACCGGGATTTTGTGCGCGAGGCGCTCCGGCAAATGCCGGGCGTGACCGTTCCCCAGGCGGAGTGGGCATTTTACCTGTTTCCGAAGATCGAAGGGCTGCAAGATTCTTTCGAATTCTGCCGCCAGCTCTTGCTCCGGAAGAAGGTCGGCCTCGCTCCAGGCGTCGCGTTTGGCGAAGGGGGAGAGGGCTCCGTCCGCATCTGTTACGCCGCCGACCGATCCGTGCTGGAGCCCGCTGTCGAACGACTCGATTCTTTTCTCGGCAGCACCTAAAACAGCCGGCAGTGGACAGTCGGCAGGTTCTGCCTACCGCCCACTTCACTTCAGGGCTGGCGCTTACCTGTCCAGGTGCCTTCGCCGATCTCGCTCATTTTGACAGAACGAAACGAAATAGCGGCTTCCCTGAGCGTGGCTTTGGTGTTACTATCCACCCATTCCACCAATTCCAAAGGAGGTGCGCCGTGCCTGCATTTGGTAAGACTTTCTCCGAGTACGTCCAGTTTCAGAAACCGATTCTGGTATTGATTCTGACAGTAGGCTTAGCGCGTTTGTTACTATCCCTGGCAGGAGTCCCGAACTCCACGGTGAAATGGCTCAGCGTCACTGTGGTAACCTTGCTCGGCGGTCTGTATTGCGCAATCCGCGTGCACACGAGCGGGTTCGGCAGTTACAGACACCTCTTGCCGCTTCTGGTAATCCAGAATACGCTGGCCCACACCATTAGCGCGGGTGCCATTGCGATCGCCATTGTCACAGGAAAAAACAACATCTTCAGCGCCCCCGAATACAGCGGCGGCGGAGACGGCAAGACCTGGCTCCACGTGGGCGCGCATCTGGTGTTAGGGATTGTTGTTTTCTCCCTGGTGTTGTGGCTGGTTGCGTGTTTAATCCTGTTTATCACCAGAAAACTGACGCCGCCGCGCAGGGCGGGAGCCCCTGCGTAGCTTGCCTTGCCGCGTCAAGGGCCGATGGTGACAGCTCTCAGCAAGAACAGAATTATTTTCATGTCTGAGGTCTAACGCGCAAGCTCAGCCGCGGCCCAGATGCCGAGAAGCGGCGCGCGTCTTCGGTGTTCATCCGTGGTTCTAGCAGCCTCGGCCCTATGCGGCAGACTCGCTAATAAGGTAGTTGATGCTGAGGCTACAGGCGTCCTTTTTTCATCTGGTCCGCCAGGTAATCGGTCGCGCGCCAGGCCAGCGCGAGGATGGTGAGCGTCGGGTTTTTCTCTGAGGCGGACGAGAAAGCGCTGCCGTCCACCACGAAAAGGTTTTTGACGGTGTGCATCTGGCAAAAGCTGTTGAGCGCCGACGTCTTTGGGTCAGCGCCCATCCGGCAGGTGCCGTGTTCGTGGATCGCCGAGCCGGGAGGATCCGTGCGGCCCCGCCGCAAGTCGAAGACTTCCGCTTTGGCCTGCCGCAGGAGCTCCTCGACAGTGTCATACATCTCTTCTACCATCCGGCGTTCGTTTTCGCCGTCTTTGAAAACGATCTTCGGCAGCGGCACTCCGTACTGATCGAGCGCTGTCCCTTCGACTGTGACTTGGTTTTCCTCCCGCGGTGGTTTCTCACCGAATGGGTGAATGGCAATCCAGGCCGGGTAATGCCGCTTCACCTCACGCTTGAAGGACGCCCCGAACCCAGGAATTCCGCGCGCGAAATGACCGGCTCCGGCCTGACATCCGATTCCCCAGAACTGCATGCCGAATCCGCGCGCATAGTCTCTGGGGTTGCCCCGGTGATTGAAACGCGGCATGTAAATGTGCTCGCCGCCTATCCCGTCGTCGTTGGTGGTCTCGCGCCCATAAAGCTCCGGGAGAAACGCGTATATATGGACCATGACCTGCTCGCAGAGGTACTTGCCTATCACGCCGGAAGTGTTTCCGATGCCCGCGGGATAGATTGCTGACTTGGAGTTCAGAAGGATCCGCGTCGAGTCGATCGCCGAGGCGCCCAGGACGACCACCCGCGCGCGCACCTGGTACTCCTTGCGGGTGTAGCGGTCAAAGTACTGCACGCCGCTTGCCTTCCCCTCCTTGCCGGCGAGAATGCGCGCCACGACGGCATTGGTGCGCACCTCGAGGCGCCCGGTCTTCTCAGCCACAGGAATAAGGTGATCGGCGGAATTGAAGAAGCTGCCGGTATCGCATCCGCGCCCGCACTCACCGCAGTAATGGCAGCCCGCCCACCCGTTATGATTGCGGGTCAGCACGGCCCGCCGCCCGGCGACGACCGGAATCCCCATGCCCGCCGCTGCTTTCCTCAACAGCACCTCGCCGCAGCGGGGAGGCGGTGCGGGCATATGATACTTGCTGCCCGGGAGGACCTCGGAATCGTCGTCGCCGCCGCACACGCCGATGAGCTGGTCCACCTTGTCATAGTATGGAGCCAGGTCCTTGTAAGAGATCGGCCAACTGATTCCGATGCCGTCGCGCTCCGCCGCCTTGAAGTCCAGGTCTGAATAACGCAAGCTTACGCGTCCCCAGACATTCGTCTTGCCTCCCAGTCCCCAAACGCGCACCAGGTCGAACGGCATCCCCGGCGGCGTGATGTAGGGCTGCTCTTTGGTGCTGAGAAAGAACTGCGGCGGGTGCTCCCCCCGCGCCTGTCGTGCGCGCCACTCGTACGGCGGGACGTGAGTCCAGAAATTGGAGCGGTCGAATTTTCCTCCCGCATCCAACAGAAGAACTTTCACCCCCTGACGCGTCAGGTTCCAGGCCGCCATTCCGCCGGACGCCCCGGAACCAATGACTACCACGTCGTACACAGGCGAGGGCTTCAATACCTCCATACTCCTCTCCCCTTGTTGCCAATCTCGTTGGGACACAGATTCACACGGATTCACGGATTCGATCAGTGGTTTGATCCGTGGAATCCTGTGAAAATCCGTGTCCCATCGTTCGGTAATGAGTTATAACAACGATCCAGCCAGCACGGTAGTAGAAAAAAAGCGCCGCCCCCTTCATCCTGCTTTTGACCGAGTCAGCTCCCTGATTGAGCCACAGAGACACGGAGCCACGGAGAAAAACTGGCCGTGACCAAAAAATTCGTGTAATTCGTGGCAAGACTTTCCGGCTCTCAATTCTTTCTCCCAGACTCCTCCCCCGCGACTGACCGGCTACACCAACGGGCAGTTGTCAGTTGTGAGTGAAAGGGCATTGCAGTATCGTAGGGTCATCTCTCTGCAAAAGGGGGGCGCCATTCTGGCTACTGGTTTTGACTCTGCCTGCTTGGATGTTTGGGCAGGGCGTCAATATCGACGACCACTGACGGGAAACGCTTCGTGATTCTTCGTGCCTTCGTGTCCTCGTCGTGCGCACCAAGACACGAAGAATGACAGACTTTGGGAGGCCGGCATGCGGCGGCGTGAATTCATCCACTCGATGGCGGTGTTGCCGCCGCTGTTTTGGAAATCACGTTCGCGGCGGGATGTAGGGACGATGAGACCAGACAAAGACTGCGATGTAGCGGTTATTGGCTCGGGCGTTTTTGGCGCCTGGACGGCCTATTCCCTGAACAAGCGTGGAAAGAGAGTCCTA
>QHZE01000053.1:0-14535 GCA_003225335.1 Acidobacteriota bacterium | reverse complement strand
CGTTCTCTGGATGGGCCGCGACAAGGATCCGTATCTTGAGAAGACAGCGGCGGTGTTGCAGAAACTCGGCGTCCCTTTTGAGAAGCTCGAACGGACCGATCTGGAAAAACGGTTTCCCCAGATCCACTTTGACACCGTGACGTGGGGCGTGTTCGAGCCGAAGAGCGGCGCGCTGATGGCCCGGCGCGCGGTCCAGGCCGTGACGCAGGAAGCGATAAAGAACGGCGTCGAGTACCTCGATGACGCTGCCGAGAGTCCCTCGGGGAAAGGGAAGCTAAAGTCTGTGAGAACTCGGAGCGGCATGAATCTGAGCGCCGAAACCTATATCTTCGCCTGCGGTCCCTGGTTGCCCAAGTTGTTTCCGGCGCTGTTGGGCAAACGCATCTACCCCACGCGGCAGGAGGTTTTCTTTTTCGGCACGCGCCCCGGAGACCGCCGTTTCGCGCCTCCGGCCATGCCCGCCTGGATCGACTTTGGCGCGGAGATGTACGGGATCCCGGATCTGGAGAATCGCGGGTTCAAGGTCGCGCCCGACCGGCATGGTCCGGCATTCGATCCTGACCTGGGCGAGCGCGTGGTCACCCCGGAAAGAATCCAGGAAGCGCGGCGCTTCATTCGCCGCCGTTTCCCTTCGCTGGAGGAGGCGCCCCTTCTAGAAGCCAGGGTGTGCCAGTACGAGAACACTTCCAACGGCGATTTCCTTATCGACCGCCATCCGGAGATGGAAAATGTGTGGCTGGTTGGCGGGGGATCGGGCCACGGCTTCAAACATGGTCCTTCCCTCGGCGACTACGTGGCCCAGCTGGTAACCACGGGAGGCACTGTGGAGCCTCGTTTCACCCTGGCCACGAAGGAAACCGTACAGAAACGCTCGGTCTATTAATTGCGGATTGCGGATTGCGGATCGAAAGACATTTCGATTGCCGGTTTCTCTCTTTCCAATCCCCAATCCGCAATTAGGAGCTGGCGCAGGGCGCTCGCTGGTTTCGAGAGACGACGCCGCGCTCTGTGACCAGGACTTTGTTATTTTTCAAAATCCGATCTTCAGCCACGGAGACACCGGGATAAAAGGTTTCTTCGTGTCTCTGTGGCCAAATCGGGATCCGGAGGCGCGCTGGACTGTCCGCAATGAGGTCGATGTTGACATCCAATTGGCAGTTTCTTATTCTTCCAAAAAAGCGGTCTCTGCCAACCGAGCTTTTCAGAACGGCACGCAATACTGACTTAATTTCGGTTAGTTTTGTCGTTCTAATATGCCCTGCGCTCCTGGAAAGTGGCGACACAGGCTGCATATGTCAAGAGCCAATGGCCAAAGAGAGAGTCATTGCTTGAGATTCTCTGGCCGGCGACAAAGGTTGCCGTATAGGGCGTTTCTCATCTGCATAGCCGCTACGTCTTTTCTGACAATAGCCAACCCTATCGGCACTGGCAGAAACCAACCGCCGCTTCGTTTCATCCAAGCGACTTCTCTCTCAGCTTCCTCCTTCCCTTCCGATGAGATAGGAAGTTATGGAGGCAGCCTCGTGACATCTCAGTCCGCAGGGCCTCAGACCTTTAATCCACTCCTTGCATACGACCAGCAAACGCTGACCGTCTCCGACTGCATGATGGGACACCTGATCCGGATTAATCGGCGGACGCAACAGGCCGAACCCGAGCTTGCACGGTCTTGGAGGATCTCCGAAGATGGACAAATCCTCACATTTAACCTGAGACCGGGGGTCAAGTTTTCTGATGGACACCCATTTACTGCGGATGATGTGGTTTTCACCTTTCAGGTTCTAACTGCTCCAGAGATCGATTCTCCAGTCTCAGATCTATTTACATTCAGTGGAAAGAAGGTAACGGCCGAGAAGATCGACGACTACACGGTAAGATTTGCATTTCCTTCGGTTCAGGCGGCAGTTGAAAGGTTGTTCGACGCAGCACCTATCTTGCCCAAACACGCCTTGGAGCAACCTTATAGAGCCGGAAAATTTCAGCAGGCTTGGAACCTCGGAACCCCTCCGGAGGAGATCCCCACTCCTGGTCCTTTCAAGCTAAAGGCCTACATTCCCGGACAACGGACTATCCTGACGCGCAATGCGAACTATTGGAAAGCCGACGCAACAGGCAACAGGCTGCCTTATCTCAACGAAATCGTTTTCGACATAGATCCCGACAAAAACACACGGCTGTTGAAGTTCCAGAAGGGCCAAACCGACCTGTTAAGTCCTGTCAGCGTAGAGGATTTACATTCTCTGTCCGAACTGGAGAACAACGGGAAGATAAAAGCGGTCAGTTTAGGTCCCAGTCTGATCAGGGAGATTCTCTGGTTCAACCTCAATGAACGGATCAATCCGAACACGCAGAAACCGGTCGTCGATCCGGCTAAATTGCACTGGTTCAAGGAAGTGAAATTCAGACAGGCGATCTCCCACGCTATCGATCGCGACGCAATCGTCCGTCTGGTCTTCTTCGGAAAAGCCTCGCCTCTCTGGGCATTCACTTCTTCTGGAAACAAGGTTTGGTTCAACCCGCACATCAAGCAATACCCTTACGATTTGGATCAGGCGAAACGGTTGTTGCTCCACGCTGGTTTTCGCTATGGCGCAGAACCCGGGAAATCTCTGCTCGACCCTGAGGGAAATCCTGTGGAGTTCACGTTATGCACAAACGCGGGAAATGTGCTCCGCCAAAAGATGAGCGCCATCATTCAAGAGGACCTGGCAAGAATCGGCATCAAGGTAGGTCTCTCTTTTCTGGAGAGCAAAGCCTTACTGGCCAAAATTAACGCTTCCTATGATTATGAAGCCTGCCTGCTGGCTATTGTCAGCGGCGACACCGACCCTACATCTGAGAAGAACTTCTTGCTGAGTAACGGCGCCAATCATTGGTGGTATCCAAAGCAGCTCACGCCAGCGACGCCCTGGGAAGCACGAATAGACGAATTAATGAATAGACAGGCGATTAGTCTCGATCTCAACGAGCGCAAGAGACTCTTCGATGAAGTTCAGGTCACTCTATCCGAACAGCTTCCGTTTATCTTCCTGGTCTCGCGCCACCTGATCGTAGCGGCAAAATCGCGCATCGGTAACCTCGAGCCAGCGCACCTTCCCGATTTCGTCCTGTGGAATTGCGATCGACTCTACTTCAAACCCTAACTGATAACAGCTGGCGAACTGTCAGACAATGACGACCTTCATCGTTCAACGGCTGCTGTCTCTGATCCCGTTAGTCTTGGCCGTAGCCTTGTTCTCCTTCGTATTGATCGATGCGGCTCCGGGCGACTTTCTCACCGAGTTGAGCCTCAATCCCCACGTTTCTCCGGAAACGATTGCATCTTTACGAACGAAGTACGGTCTCGATCGGCCTTGGTACATTCAATATTTCAAATGGGTCCGCGGCATGGCAACCGGCGACTTCGGCTATTCTTTCTCATACAACCGCCCGGTCCTCGATCTGATAGGAGAGCGCGTCATCAACACTTCCCTGTTGGCTCTGATCTCTCTTCTTTTTGCGCTAACAATCTCCATACCCTTTGGAGTTATTGCCGCCTTGTACCGTTACAAATGGATAGACAAGGTGCTATGCTCATTTTCGTTTCTCATCCTCTCCTTTCCGTCTTTGTTTTTGTCCCTGTTGGCAATGTTGTTTGCGGCAAGCAGCGGGTGGTTTCCCATAGGCGGCGCGCGTTCGTTGGGCTACGAGAACCTTTCATCCATACGCAAGCTAACAGATTTTCTTCATCACGCGTTTCTCCCTGCTCTCGTCCTGTCCCTGCGGATGTCGGCGATTTATGTAAGGCAAGTGAGAGTTACTCTGTTGGATGTCTTATCGCAGGACTATATTCGCACCGCCCGCGCCAAAGGTTTGCCCAAGCGAATGGTCATTTTCAAGCATGGGCTCAGGAATGCCCTTAACCCGCTTATCTCGATGTTTGGGAACTCTTTGGCCTCGTTGCTTTCCGGGGCGTTTGTGGTTGAGGTCGTGATCTCTTGGCCCGGTATTGGAAGTCTAACCCTTACCGCGTTGTTAAGCCGTGATCCCTATCTACTGATGGCCTGCCTCACATACGCCTCGATCCTGCTATTGGGGGGTAACCTATTGGCGGACCTGCTATTGGCATTCACCGACCCCAGGGTAAGGTTCGTAAGGGCGAACCCCTGATTAGGTTGATTTCTACCAGCCCTTAACTGGTGCTAAGTGCACGGTTTCATGATTACGATGGCGTATTATCTTGGAGTGCGGCAGCAAGCCGCCGCCTTCGTTCCGGTGTGGAGACATCCACCACGCCTTCATGGCGCAAGCAAGCTAAGCAAGCTTGCGCACTCCAAAGGGTGCCAGGAGAGCTCTTGTTAGAGGTCAAAAACCTTCAAACTCATTTTTCTCTGGATCAGGGTGTCATAAAGGCCGTGGACGGCGTAGATCTGCGGGTCGCTCAGGGAGAGACATTGGCCTTGGTAGGAGAGTCCGGTTGCGGAAAAACAGTCACTGCCCTTTCTATTTTAAGACTGATCGACGAGCCGGGAAGAATAGCCGGAGGATCCATTACTTTCAAAGGGCAAGACCTTTTGAGATTGACCGAATCAGAAATGCTGAGAATTAGAGGCAAAGAGATTGCCATGGTTTTCCAAGAGCCGATGTCCTCCCTCAACCCTGTCCTCACTGTCGGCGACCAAGTGGCCGAGGCAGTGCAAGTCCACTTGAAGAAGAGCAAGAAGGAAGCCTTGCGACTGGCTACGGCAGTGCTCCGCGCAGTGGGAATTCCTGACCCCGATCGCCGCATCGCCGACTATCCGCATCAACTTAGCGGTGGCGCGTGCCAGCGGCTCATGATTGCAATGGCCCTTTCCTGTAATCCCTCACTCTTGATAGCGGATGAGCCTACCAGTTCCCTGGACGGGATCACACAGGCCCAAATCCTGGACGTGCTTGCGAGATTAAAAGCAGAGTTTAATCTCTCCCTCTTGCTCATCACCCATAATCTGGGGCTCGTAGCTCAATTTGCCGATCGAGTCGCAGTCATGTATACGGGAAAGATTGTCGAAGACGCTCCCGTAAACGCCATCTTCAAAGACCCCAAGCATCCTTATACCGTGGGCCTGCTGAATTCCATCCCTCGGATTTCCCACGGAAACCCGCGGGTGAGAAGAGTCAAGTTCAGAAGCATTGACGGAAATGTTCCGGATTTGCTGGCTCTACCTCCCGGCTGCACCTTCGCTCCCCGGTGCCCCGATCGAATGGCGAAGTGCCCCATGAGCTTTCCCGAACCTACGCCGCTTGATGCACGACATATCGTCCGCTGCTTCAAATTTGACCCCCAGGCGGTGCCTGACTAAAATGACAAACGCAAATCAAACAATTCTCGAAGTGAAAGGTCTCGCGAAACACTTCCCTCTTGGCAATCCGCTCTTCGCCAAACGCCGTTCCTATCTTAAAGCAGTCGACGCAGTCGACTTTCAGATAAAGAGAGGCGAAATCCTGGGATTAGTCGGCGAATCCGGCTGTGGCAAGACCACTGTGGCCAAGTGCATTCTGCGCTTGCTCGAACCTACGGCAGGAACGATTTGCCTTGAAGGCAAGAACATTCTCGAACTCGGGAAAGGCAAGCTCAAGCCGATCAGGAAAGAAATGCAAATGATATTTCAGGACCCTCACGATTCGCTCGATCCCAGAATGAGAATCGCCTCCATAATTGCCGAGCCCTTACTGATTCATCGGATGGTCGACAGAGGAGAGATAAAACAGAAGGTTGCGGAGCTTCTGGAGTTGGTCGGTTTAAGTCCCATGCACATGGACAGATTCCCCCACGAGTTCAGTGGCGGGCAACGCCAGCGCATCGTCCTTGCGCGCGCCCTCTCACTCAAACCTAAATTCATAATCGCGGACGAACCTCTTTCTGCTCTCGACGCGTCGGTTCAGGCCCAAATAATCAACCTGCTGCTGGAGCTGCATGAAAAATTCAATTTGAGCTGCCTGTTCATTTCCCACGACCTGAGTGTAGTGGCAAATATCTGCGATCGTATTGCGGTCATGTATCGCGGCAAAATAGTGGAGATACTTGACTCCGCGGACCTTTTCAGCCGCCCGATTCATCCGTATACCAAGGCTCTGTTCTCGGCAGTTCCTGTCGCAGACCCGGAAGCGAGAGACCAAAGACGGCCTTTTCCGCCGGAACCGTTCTGAAAAAGAGAAGGCTCTGACGTAACGCCTGAGCCTGAGGGCGGCACACACCTTCTCTCGATTGCCATATGGAGTTAAAGAAAACCTACGCGAGGCTTCGCCAAGACAAAAGGACCGTAGCAGGGGTGATTCTGCTGATCTTATTATCGTTGTCAGGCATCTTTGCCGGCTTCATAGCGCCTTACTCACCCACAATCCAGAAGCGAGAGCTATTTCTCGCTCCTCCTACAAAATTGCATTTTCTCGATGGCAACGGAAACCTTCACGCGCTTCCGTTTGTCTACGGCTATAAAATGCTGGATCCTGAAAAGCCATTATATGGGGAGGACGTCACCAAGCCCTGTCCGATTCATCTATTCTTTAGGGGAGAACAATATCTTCTATTCGGTCTCATTCCATGCGAGATTCGCCTCCTGGGCGCTGAAGAGCCGGGCCGGCTTTTTCTGTTTGGCAGCGACGGCTTAGGACGTGACGTTTTCTCTCGTCTGGTCTACGGATCGCGCATATCCCTTTCCATAGCCGCGGTGGCCTTGCTAATCTCCTTTCCGCTAGGACTGCTTATCGGCAGCCTTTCAGGCTTCTATGGTGGAGCTATTGACTTCGTTCTAATGCGCGTTGTGGAAGTCTTTCTTGCTCTGCCTGCTCTCTACCTTGTTATAGCCTTGAGAAGCAGCTTGCCGCTTAGCCTCCCTCCAGACAAGGTGTTTCTCTGCATGGTGGCGGTCATCGCTCTTTTCGGATGGGCGGAGCTGGCCAGGATCTCTCGCGGAATGGTTCTGTCCCTCAGAGAACGAGGCTTCGTCACTGCTGCCGTGGTCCTGGGAGCTTCGGACACCAGAATCATTCTCCGGCACTTGGTTCCCCATTTATACAGCTTCACACTCATTCAGGCTGCCTTGTCGGTTCCGGGTTACATGTTGGCAGAAGTCACGCTCTCTTATTTTGGCTTGGGGATTCAAGAGCCTCTTCCGAGTTGGGGGAATATGCTCGCGTTAGCGACCCAGGATCTCCAATTGTCGACAAACTTCTGGTGGAACCTGGCCCCCGGGGTTGCCGTCTTCATAGCCGTTATGGCTTTCAATTTTCTTAGGGCCCGTCAGGAAATAAGGTGTACATTTTGCTGCTGGCCCCCAGGCCCGCTGGCAAGGCGCGAGCGACGAGCATACCCGCTGCGGTATGTAAGGAGCGAGCAACACAGCCAGCGGGCCTGCGGGCCGCAGCCCGGAGGGGCGCGGCGGCGGGCGGGCATCTGTGGCGTTGCCGCTCCTCGACGATACCACCACATCGCCTGCGTCGCGGCGCCTTGCATCTGCCCGCCCGGCGCTCGCGCCAAAATGCACACCTTATTTTCTGACGGGCCCTTAGCTGTTGTCACCAAAGCGCAAACCTGCGTAAAATGATCTGGAGCCATTACAAATTGTCTCTGCCATAGAATCTCGCCAGGTTCCATGCCAGTCACATCAATGATTTCCATGATTGCTCAAGATAAATGAAAGCGGAAAAGGCAAAAAAAGAGTCTGAGGGCAGGAGAATCGACGCCACGTTTATCGAAGATCTGCGTCAAGAAGTCGGTCGCCTCGTAAACTTGGATGTCAAGCAAGCTTTAAACGTGGCGAACCGGGCATATCGAGCCGCCAAGCTTTTGAACGAGCCCATAAGTCTAGCTTCCGGCTTGAGAGCCAAAGCCCAGGCTTATTGGGCAGCGGCAAAATTCTCTAAGGCGCTGCAACTATTCGATAGGGCTCAACAGATCTACCGGGAGCAGGGTCAAGAGGTGGCGGCAGCGAGGATCGGCAGGTCTAAGGTCGATATCCTGATGCTTATGGGCCGGTACGCAGATGCCTTGCAAACGGGGGAGGCGGCCAGGGAAGTTTTCAAGCGGCACGATGAGCGGATCCTCATGGCCCAACTGGATACGAATGTTGGCAACGTATATCATCGCTTGGACCAGTACCAGAACGCCCTGGAGTTTTATGACCGAGCACTCGACGTGTTCACCGAAGCCGGGGACCCATCAGCGATTGCCATGGTGGAGTGCAACCGGGCCAACATCTTCACGTATCTGAACGATTTTGATATCGCGCTCTCCCTTTACGAAAAAGCCGGCAGCCTCCTTAAGAACGGAGGCATGGAACTGAAGGCAGCTCAGATCAGATACAACATTCCTTACTTGCATTTCCGTAAAGGCAATTATAACGAAGCGTTGAAACTCTTGCATGACCTTAAGCCCGTTCTGGCCGAGCTAGGGGATCCTGTCACCGCAACCCTGTGCGACCTGGATACTCTGGAATCATATCTCGAGCTTAGCCTCTTTGAGGATGCCGTCGAGTTAGCCGGGCACGTCCGAGCAGGATTTACCAAGCTGAAGATGGGCTATGAGCTGGCCAAGGCGCTGGCCTATGGGGCGGTCGCCAAGTTACAGCTCGGGAACTACTCGCGAGCGGAGACGGAGCTGAAAGAAGCCAAAGCTATCTTCGAGACGGAAGGGAATCAGACCTACAGCGCTCTGATGAATGTCTATCTGGCCGAAGTGCATTTACGGCGTGGAGCGTACGAGGAGGCTATCCCCCCGTGCCGCGAGGCATTGGAGATTTTTCTCAGTAACAAGCTGCCTACCAAGGCCAATTACGCGCGGCTGCAGCTTGCCAAGGCGAAAAGGCGCCAGGGTGACACGAGCGCCGCGGGCCAGCTGTGTGTCGAGGCGTTAAAGGCTTTCGACCAATATGAGCCGCCTTGGCTGGCCTACCAGCTGTACCACTTGCTGGGAGGGATCAGACGGGAGGAGAAGGACGATGCTCAAGCCCACGCTTGTTATCTAAAAGCCATAGAGGCCATCGAGCGCATGCGCAGTCACGTTCAGTCCGACGAGTTCAAGTCCACCTTCTTCAGGGATAAACTGCAAGTCTATGAGGACATGATAACGTTCTGCCTGGAGCGCCACAACGTGGAAGAGGCGTTCGCCTATGTGGAGCGGGCGAAATCTCGCGCCCTGGTCGATTTGCTGGCGAGGAACTTCAACGTCAGAGCACGCCGTCCGGCGGACCCCGAGGTCCACCAGAACTGGAAGAAATTGTCTGAAGAGCTGAACTGGTACTACAGCAAGCTCAATCAACAGGGACTCAAAAGCGATCAGTCTTTGACACAGCTCGTCAACGAGGTCGTAGCGCGCGAGCGGAAGCTCGCCGAGCTGCTCCGAACAATACAGATTGAGGACGAAGAATACACGTCTTTGCAGGAGGTAACCTGGTCAACCGCGGCACAGTTGCAGCTGCTGCTGGCCGAGGACGAGGCACTGGTGGAATATTACCTGGGCGACGAAGGCCTTAAGATCTTCGTGATCGATAACGAACAAACTCATGTAGCCTGCGGTCAAGCTACGCGAGATCAATTGGGGGATCTGCTCAGGACCTTGAGGCTTCAGTTGGAAAAGTCCTTCTGCGATAGCGAGCCGATCAACGCTGACTTTAAAACTTCCTGTGAGACCGTTAACGATTGCCTGCACCGGCTCTACCAGGAGCTCTTGGCCCCTATCTCGTCATACTTGGAGGGCAAGAAGAAGCTCGTTATCATACCGTTTGATCTGCTGCACTATGCTCCGTTTCACGCCCTTTATGACGGCGCAGCGTACCTTGTCGACCGCTGTGAGATCTCCTATGCCCCTAGCGCCTATGTGTACAGACTCTGTCGGAACAAGCAGTCTCAGAAGACGGGCGATATCCTGATCATAGGAATTCCAGATGAGTTCACCCCTTACATCGGAGAAGAGGTCAAGGCAGTTAAAGAGTTATTCTCCGAAGCTAAAGTGCTTCTCGGGTCCGAGGCCACCAAGGAAGCCTTCATCGAAAATGCCCCTTCAAGCCGCCTGATACATTTGGCTTCCCATGGTACCTTCCGATATGACAATCCCATGTTTTCAGCCCTGAAGCTGGCAGATTCATGGCTCACTTTTTACGATGTCTTCAACCTCCCTCTGGAAGCGGAACTGGTGACCCTGAGCGGCTGCCACAGCGGACTGAGCAAAGTCGACTATGGCGACGAACTTCTGGGGCTAATGCGGGGTTTCCTCTATGCTGGAGCCCGTTCTTTGGTGGTCAGCTTATGGGTTGTTAATGATCTCCACACCGCCGAGTTCATGAAGGCGTTTTACAGCAGGATAAAAGAGGGTTATGGCAATAGAGCCGCACTGCGTTGGGCCCAGATTAAAATCAAGGAAAGATATCCGCATCCACACATCTGGGCTCCTTTTGTGCTGGTTGGCAAAAGTTAAGGGACCCCTGACAAAATAAACCGGTTCGGATTGCCTCCGGGGATTTGTCCTTTCTCATTTGTCCTTTCTCATTTGTCCTTTCTCATTTGTCCTTTCTCATTTGTCCTTTCTCATTTGTCCTTTCTCATTTGCAATTTCTTATTTTTCAAATTGCTGCCGAGATCCTAGTTTTCCGCTTGACTTACATTCCTAGTTAACTTAGATCTTAACCATTACCCCCCTTTCGGCAAGCAAAAGCGCCCGCCCGTCTTCTACGCCGAGCGAACGCGGAGAGGAGAGCTATGGCTAAGCGCTCGTTCAGCATTTTGATCCTCTGCATCTGCTTGATAAGTTTTGGCGCGGTCAACGCCCAGAGCATCCCCTATCGTGCAGGGGAAGTTTTGGTGGCGTTAAAGCCCGGGAGCAACATAAACGCGCTCGTTGCTACCTACGGCGCCACAGTCAAACGGTTCCTTGGGCTCAATGTTTTCCTTCTCGGCACTCAAATTGGTTCCGAGGAGCTGCTTGTTACACTTTTATCCAGGAACCTCAGTGTTAACTGGTCTGAGTTAGATTACCTCTTGCCCGTCTCTGATGTGTCGCAGTACAGTCAAGCGTTTGTAGATCAGCAAAGTCAAGCCTTTGTGGATCAGCGCAGCCAGGCGTTTGTTGACGGGAATTTTCCGCCAGAGCTGACGCAGCAGCCTTCAATGGTACAGATCAAAGCCACTGAGGCTCAGCTGCTTGCTTCAGGCCAGGACGTTACGGTTGCCGTCGTAGACACGGGGATCACTGCGCATCCCATGTTTGTCAACAAGACGGTTCCCGGCTACGACTTTGTAGACCGGGACAGTGATCCGTCGGACCTGCCGGGGGGGGCCGGCTATAGCCACGGAGCGCACGTAGCGGGGCTGGTGTTGTTGACCGCCCCCAAAAGCCTGATCATGGCTCTGAGGGCATTTGCTAACGACGGGAAGGGGTCGGTGGCTGATATCTATGAGGCAATGATTTATGCGGTGGATAGAGGAGCGCGGCTAATTAATTGCAGTTTCGGGTTAACAACGAGGTCTCCTGCTCTCGATCAGGCTGTCAGTTATGCATCGGGTCGCGGGGTGCTTGTTGTTGCAGCCGCGGGCAACAGGAGCCAGCCTAATCTGGACTATCCATCCTTGCAGAAGGAGGCGCTGGGAATTACAGGAGTTGATTCAAACGACGTTAAGGCTGATTTTTCAAACTGGGGACCACAAGCTGACGTTTCAGCCCCAGCGGTATCGTTGTACAGTTCCTACGGCGATGGTCAGTTGGCATGGTGGAGCGGAACCTCGTTTGCCGTGCCGTTGGTGTGCGGTGAAGCCGCCCTGATCCTGTCGATCATACCTACGGCTACGGTGAATCAACTCGTATCGATAATCACGAGCTCACCAGACAACATAGATGATCTCAGCCCTATGTACGCGAAAAGCCTGGGTGCCGGAAGGATAAACTGCCTAAGCGCAGTGAAGCTTGCGCTGCGGTAACAAGACTTGATTTAAGCCATGAACACGGAGGGACAGTTGGATTTTAGAAAGCGCTCCACGCGAACGACTATTATTTCCCGATCGTTCGCGAGATCCATCGTCTTTCGCCGGCCCAGCCAGGCCACGGCTTTGGGATCTGAATCCGAGCAGCTTCGACCCGGTCAACCTTTATGACTTCGCCAAAACTTGGCGCCGAATCCCAGGGCCTGAGTTCCCTATGGTTGACCAACGGATCTCCTCTGCTCTCCGAGCCGGCGGCAACATATCCTCGGGGCGCACGTGATCCTCCTCCCCCTGAAACTAACCTATCGAGCGCCGGCACAGGGTTGTCACTTCACTTAAAGGCGATGTCCCGATCAAGCAGCCACTTTGTCCTCAAATGAGCAGAATTAAAGTCAGCATCTTAACCAGGGACAGGTTTCGTCATATCGGGATATCCGATGTTCTCGCTAAAGACAAAGAATTGGTCGTACTGGAAAAAGGTCCCCTGGAAGACGACATTGACGCCATCGCCAGACTCAAGCCGGACGTGGTGGTTCTTGATATAACAACTGTAAAAGTGGAATTACAAAATTTCCTCGACGCCTGCAAACACGTATGCCCTCACGTCAAGGTCCTGGTAATCAGCATCAATGACAAGGAAGAAGACATTGCAAATGCCTTGCTTGCGGGTGTAAGAGGCTATCTTAATATCCTGCATTTTGCTGATGCGATTACTGCCGCCATAAAAGGCATTCACGAGGGCAATTCATGGATAGCCCATACGGTCATGGGAAGATTCATAAATGAGGTCGCATTTGAATTGAAGAGGAGGCAGCCCAGGAAGAAAAGCTTGCTTACCGAGGCGCAAAGAAGGGTTTTGCAACTTCTTGCCAACGAAGGTCTAACCAACAAAGAGATGGCTGCCAATTTAGGGATAGAGGAAAGGACCGTGGAATTTCACATCACGAGTTTATTACAGAAATTTCACTTATCTAATCGCAACCAGCTAATTATCTATGCAATCAAACACAATCTAATCCCTCTGAACCGGATTACGTAACGGTTAGGCGAACTCCCCTCTATCCGGTTCGCAGACGGAAGTACTTGCGGTAACGGGCGGGGAGGCGTGATGGACGGTTGTTCAAGTCAGTAACTACGTGGGCCGTTTCTCCCGTAGCGAGAAGCTTCCAGGTTTTTTTGTCACGCACTTCATACGAGAACCGAATTACCTTCTCGCTGGCAGACGCGGCCGCGGTCCGGATGACTACGTCGTCGTCGAACCGGGCCGGAGCCTTGTACCGGCACGCGGCTGCGGCAACCATCATGCGGTGGCCGTCTTCGATCTCCATGTCGCGATAGCTGAATCCCCTGGCGCGGCACCATGCGACACGCCCCACCTCAAACCAGACCAGATAGTTTGCGTAATAAACCACTCCCATCTGGTCGGTTTCCGCGTAGCGCACGTTGACAACGGTATCAACAAAATCCAACGCAGGAGCCTCGATTCGCATAAGGCACTCGTTCCCGACAGGCCAGTCATTCTATCATGAGCGCCTTGGAGCCTCACTCGTCCACGGAGAGCGGGTGTAATTGGAAGTGCGACTCGCTTCAGGTGCCGCTTTTTGATGAGATGCAGATGAGCAATCACGGCTCTTTTGGAGTGCGGCGACTTGTCGCCGCTTTCGTTTTGGCGCCGGGCCATAGCGGCGACAAGTCGCCGCACTCCATGTCGAACTCCTTATTAGTCCATCTCTTGCGCGTATCCGCGGCGGAAATCGAGTCGCACTTTTAATCGCACCCACGGAGACCACGGAGGTCTCATCTGCTCCGTGGTGAACGAGTGGAGTGGGAATGGGATTGCCGCTTTCGAGGTGACAGTTTAAACTACGAATTTGGTTCGTTGCTCACCGCAAACCCATGGAGGTCTGTTGCCTGTGAAAGGACTTTCTGCCGCCCAGCCGTTCCGTTTTCTTCTCCCGCTTGTGGCCTTGGTGATTGCCAGTGCCTTGAGCGCGGAGGATGTCACGCCGGAGCGTTTGAATCAGGCCGACAAGGAGCCGCACAACTGGCTTTCCTACGGAGGAACGTACCGAGCCTGGCGTTACAGCCCGCTCGACCAGATCAACGCCTCCAACGTTCAGAAACTCTCAGTCGCATGGGCATTTCAATTCGGTGACGTGCAGGGTGGGCTGCAGTGCACTCCGCTCGTGGCGGACGGCGTGATGTACGTGGTCGGGCCCAACAACCGGGTCTTCGCTCTTGATGCTGCCACCGGCAAAAAGCTCTGGAGCTACTTCTACAAACACCAGGAAGGCACGCAGTTCCGTTATGGCCATTTCAGCCGCGGCCTGGCGCTCGGACACGGGAATGTGTATCTGGGCAGTCTGGACAATTATGTCGTAGCCCTCGACGCCAAGACTGGCGAGGAAAACTGGAAGGTGAACGTCGAAGACTCCAAGAAGTATGGATGCAGCATCACCGGCGCGCCTCTGGTCGTCAAGGACATCGTGATCGTCGGGTCTACGGGAGGGGACTCAGCGCACCGCGGCCACCTGGTCGCTTACGAAGGGAAGACCGGGAAAATGCGCTGGCGGTTCAACACGGTTCCAGGGCCGGGAGAAAAGG
>QHZE01000052.1 GCA_003225335.1 Acidobacteriota bacterium | reverse complement strand
CGGTCTCGCTTCACGGGCCGGACGGCGTGGAAGCGGCGACGCTCGTGGTCGCCGAGCAGGGATCGCTCGTGTTCGTCACCCCTCATCGTGCACTGTCGCCCGGCACGCAGTACACGTTGACGGTGAACGGCGTTCAGGACGTCGATGGCCACGTCGCGGCGTGGAGCAGTGTGCGGTTCACGACCCAGGCCAGCGAAGCCACCACTGCTCATGGAAGCGATCACGGCGCGCACGACACGGCGGCCGGGGCAGATCTGCGCGGGGCCGCTGCGCATTCGCACGCGCCCGCCGTCGGCCCGTATGGCGGCGATCGCGTCGAGATAGACAACGAGGAGTGGCGCGGCGAGCGTCGCGACGGCAAGCCGTACTCGCGCTGGCAAGACTTGTCGCCGCTTCAGGCCCCCGACGGGGTCACGGCGCTCTCAGGCCAGGTGCTCCGCCTCAACGGCGAGCCCCTCGCGAACGTCACGCTGAGGATCGGCCGCCGATCGACGCTGACCGACGATACCGGCCGCTTCCTGCTCAGCGAGGTCGGCGACGGGTACCAGATCCTGATCATGGATGGTTCGACGGCAAACGCACCGGGAAAGACATACGGGACGTTCGACTACGGTCTGCCACTGACCGCCGGCAAGACCACGGTGCTGCCGTTCACAGTGTGGATGCCGCTCATCGACACGCAGCACGCGACGGAAATCCCGGTGCCGACGCCGCACGAGATCGTGGCGACGACGCCGCGCATTCCGTATCTGGAGATTCGCATTCCGGCCGACGTCGTTCTGCAGACGACCGCCGGGCCGCTGCGCTCGCTGACGATCACGCGCATCCCGCACGATCGCGCACCCATTCCGACTCCCATGGGCGCGACGCTCGTCTTCACCCCCCAGGCCCACGGCGCCCTGGTCCTCCGGCCGGACGGCACACCGAGCTCGGTCGGCGTCCGCATGATTGTGCCGAACGTCGACGGCTTGCCAGCGGGCGCGCGCGTCACGCTGTGGAGCTACAGCGCGTGGCAAGGCGGCTGGTACACATACGGTCGGGGCACGGTGAGCGCGGACGGCCGGCAGGTCGTGCCGGATGCGGGTGTCGACCTCAAGCGCGTGACCTGCTACATCCTCGGCCCGGTCGAAAACTTCCTCGCAGCCATCCTGCGCGGTGTGCGGGGCGGCGATCCGGTGGACCTGGGAACCGGGCTCTTCACGCTCGAGAAGACGGATCTGGTCGTGCCGGACGTCATCCCGATCGTCATCAGCCGCGCCCATCGGCCGGGCGATCCCACCCCCGACCAGCTGGGCAGCAGCAACGTCGACTATCAGATCTACCTCACCGGCGACGCGACGAACTATACCTTCGCCGAGTTGGTCCTTGCCGATGGGGCCCGCGTGCACTACGACCGGATCTCGGGCAGCACGAAGTTCGACTCCATCATGGAGCATACGACCACGCCGACGCGCTTCTACAAGTCGCGCCTAGCGTGGAACACGACCGTCGACGGCGGGCTCGGCGGCTGGGCCATCACGTTCATGGACGGGACGGTCTACGAGTTTACCGGCATCGGCGGCTTGCCCGGGCCGATGCTGATCGCCATTCGCGATCGCCTGGGCAACCGGCTCACGATCACGCGGGGCCCGACCACTCGGCGGATTCAGCGCATCGTCTCACCGAACGGACGATGGGTCGAGTTCACCCATGACCCGGCACCCGGCGTCGACCGCGTGACTCAGATCAAGGACAACAGCGGCCGCACCGTCTCCTAGGCGGCGTTCCGAAGCTGCGGACGATCACGGACGGGCGCCGCATCGAGTGGCTGACAAACACCTACGATGCCAATAACCGCGTGAGCCGTCAGACGTCTATCGATGGGACGTTCTACGACTTTGCGTACACACTGGACGGAAACGGCAAAGTCATCCAGACCGATGTGACGAACCCGCGCGGCTACGTTCGTCGCGTAACCTTCAATGCCGCGGGCTACGCGCTCACAGACACACACGCGTACGGCACCCTGATCGCACAAACGACGACATACGTCCGCGACAGCGCCAACCGCGTGACATCGATGACCGACGCGCTCGGCCGGACGACGACGTATGGATACGACGTCAACACCGGTAGTCTGCTCACTGTCACACGACTATACGGCACACCTGATGCGGTGACGACGACGTTCACTTATGAGCCGACCTTCAATCATGTCGCCACGATCACGGAACCACTGCCGAACCATACGACTACATATGGCTATGACGCCGTCGGGAACTTGACGTCGATCACGAATCCGCTCGGCAAGCAGATAACGTTTACCTACAACACGTCCGGCCAGCCGATCACGGTCACTACGCCCGCGGGCACGATGACGTTCACCTATGAGGGTGCCGACCTGATCAGTATCACGGATCCCACGGGCAAGGTGACGACGCGCTTCACCGACGCGCTTGGGCGTTTGGTCGAGGTGACCGACCCTCTCGGACGGAAGACACGGTACACCTACGATCCGCTGAACCAGATCTCGCAGATCACCGATGCGCTCGGCGGCCTGACGCAGTTCAGTTACGACGAGAACGGAAACTCGCGGACAGTCATCGACGCGCGCTCGAATGTGACGACGTACGACTTCAACAATATGGACCGTAAGACCGCGCGAACGGATCCGCTGCTTCGCTTCGAGACGTACGTCTACGACAATAACGGCAACCTGACGACAGTCACGGACCGGAAAAGCCAGATCACGAGGACGACATACGATGAACTGGATCGGCGAAAGCTCGTAACGTACAACGACGAATCAACGACGGAGTATTCTTACGATGCCGGCAACCGAGTCACACAAATCGTTGACTCGATCGGTGGGACGATCACCTTCGCCTATGACGGACTCGACCGACTACGCACGGAGACCACGTCACTCGGCACGGTGACGTACAGCTATGACGCGGGCGGTCGTCGCACGACGATGAGTGTTCCTGACCAGAACCAAGTAGTTTATGACTACGACGACGCCGACCAACTGAAGACTATAACGCAGGGTGCTTCGATCGTCAGTTTTGACTACGACGATGCCGGGCGGCGCACCAGCCACACTCTGCCTAACGGGATTCGCGCTGAATACAGCTACGATGCTGATTCGCAGTTAACGGGACTGACCTATAAGCTCGGCGGAAATACGCTCGGGACGCTGACCTACGACTACAACGAGGCAGGGGAGCGCGTCGCGGTCGGCGGCACATGGGCGCGGACGCTGCAGCCGGCGGCGATCGCCAGCGCCACATACAACGCCGCCAACCATCAGTTGACGTTCGGTGGACAGGCGCTGATGTACGACTTGAACGGCAATCTGACGAGCGACGGCACCAATACGTACACCTGGAATGCACGAAATGAACTCACAGCGATCGCCGGTCCGATTTCGGCCACATTCGTGTACGACGGCTCTGGACGTCGACGACAAAAAGCGGTCGGCGGGAGCACAACCGTTTTTCTCTATGACGGCTTTAACACAGTGCAAGAACAAATGGGGACGATGACGGCTAATCTTGTTGTTGGGCTTGGCATCGACGAGCGGTTTGTGCGTAGTACTGCGACCGAGACAGATGAACTGCTTGCGGACGCTTTGGGCTCGACGCTCGCCCTCGCCAATGCCGCGGGCACTATCCAGACAGCGTTCACCTATGAACCGTTTGGGGTGGCGAGCGCATCTGGGAGCTCATCGACGAACTCATATACCTTCACGGGACGCGAGGACGATGGCACCGGTCTCTACTATTATCGAGCGCGATATTACCACCCCGTGCTGAGCCGCTTCGTGAGCGAGGATCCGATTGGCCTGACCGGCGGCGACGTCAATCTGTATGGATACGTCTGGCAGAATCCGTTAAGGTGGCAGGATCCGCAAGGCGTTGCAGGAAGCGAACTCGACCTTGGCCATGGTTGGTCGGCTCGCGTCGATATCATTCCCACGCGCGCCGGTGGTCCTTACGAGTATCACGTCTTTGATCCTAAGGGCGTAGAGGTCGGCATTGCGGGTCCCGATGGATGGAAGACACGCCACGGACTCAGCGGCACGATGCCCGAGGGGATGCCGAGAGATGTCGTCAACAGACTCAACGGAAGAGTGATCGAAGATTCGCGGAAAGTTGGTGCGATCCCGAAGAAGGGAACGGCCAATATTAAGGGCCATATCAAGCGCTTGCTGCGCCCAGACAAGGCAGGGGTCGTGACGTGGCTTGTATGCCTGCCGACTCCTGGCGTATGCGAAGGGTTGGACCACGCAATCGAGTGTCTTATTACCGGATCGCGAAAACCGAAGTGCCGCTCTAATGAGATTATGATTTAGCGTGCTGTTGAAGTGAACGCAGGGTCGGGATAACGTCACGAGGTGCGGCGGAACGACGTGATGCACGGCAGCCACATGCTTGATGGAACGCTCTTCGCCCGATCGCCATTCAGTCTAGCAACTACATCATGAATTTCATCGTCGACCTCCCGAAGCTTGGCGCGACCGCGGCACCAGACCTGATTAAAAGTAAATGGAATGCGTATCTACGTTACATTCGATCGCTCGAGGGAAGACTGCCCGCCGCCGCTTACGCCTATGCAAGCGCCGAATTACATTCCGACTATGAGCACGAGAAATCGCCTCACGACAGCTGGATAGAGCGCGTTGTGATTGAGGAACCGTTCAGCGGGCTCCGCCGAGAAGTGCGCGCGATCAATATCGCCATCGACCTTTTGGCGGCAAGCCATGCTGCTCGGATTCGATTCACTTATCCTGGCGTGCAATCGTACGAACTCGGTGCACCTCTCGAATTCGAGACGCCGCCAGCAAGTGTCGGTCATGGCGACTGGCTTGCGGATGAGGTGCAGTTATCCGAACGAGGTTACGTCATGCATCAAATCCGATTCTCGCGTGGCGCGCTCTGGCGTATTGAAGCACTCGATCTTCGGTACGAATGGGTGCCTGTAGTCCAAGCGCATGGCTCCGGCTGACAATACGAGCCAGTGTCTTCTCGCCCGTGAGGATCCGTTGGACCGTCGACGAGCTCATATACCTTCACGGGACGCTGGCACCGGTCTCTACTACTATGGAGCGCGGTACTATAGCCCCCGTCTCCAACGAAACACGCGTTCCTCTCCGGCTAACGTATCCCGAGCTTCTTCCAGTGCACTACCGGTCTTTTGATCCTCGTGTTTCCGCCGCGACAGGCCGCGCGGCTGTCCCTCGCCAAAACCTCAGCCGACTCGCTCAGGGGCACCGAGATGCCCAGGACCCAGGCTGTTGGAGGTAGGGACGACCGGCATCGTAAGACCGTCGGTGTCCTTCGCCAAAACCTCATCCCACTCAGTGGACGACGGCCGATGCTCTCGCGACACGCCAAGGAACGTTTAGGAGACTGCAGACAGGAGGGGAGGCCAGCAGTGCGGGTCCGTCGAGTCGCCACTGAAGGACGCCGGACCCTTTGGGGGTGGGGCGGCGAGCAGCCTGACGGAAGGACGGGCCCGATCGTGGCGAACCGATTGAGCTGGATCAGGCCGCCCGGCGGACGTAGCGATGGTGGAGGCCACCGACTTCGCGAATCGGGATGACCTTGCCGAGTTCCGGCCGCTCAATTGGGCGGCCGTGGGGCGCATCCTTGTCGAGCGAGAGGTGAGTACGCGCCCGGTGGTAGTACGCGAAGTAGCGAGCCAGGGTGCGGCGCAGGTGCCGTTCGCCAAGGACGAGGACGTGATTCAGACACTCGCGCCGGATGGAGCCGATGAGCCGCTCCGAGAAGGGATTCTGCCAGGGGCTGTGAGCCGCCGTGAGGACTTCACCTATGCCCATGCCCTTCACGCGTTGGCGGAACGCGTGGCCGTAGACCGAGTCGCGATCGTGGAGGAGGTAGGACGGGGCGGAGTCGTCCGGGAAGGCGTCCACGATCTGCTGGGCCGTCCAGGCAGCAGTGGGATACTCGGTGACGTTGAAGTGGAGGACGCGCCGGCGATCGTGTGCGAGCACGACAAAGGCGAACAGGACACGCAAGCGCACAGTCGGAACGATGAAGAAATCGATGGAGACCAGGTCGCGGACGTGATTGGTCAGGAACGTGCGCCAGGTCTGCGAGGGAGGTGTGCGGCGCTTCGGGAGGAGCCGGGAGACGGTGCGCTCGGCCACGTGGATGCCGAGTTTCAGGAGCTCACCATGGATTCTCGGGGCGCCCCAGAGGGGATTGGCCGCGGCCATTTGTATGACAAGAGCCGTGATCTCGGGGTCGACCCGCGGGCGGCCCCGCGTGGGCCGCCTAGAAAGTTTGGTCCAGTGTTCACGGAAGCGGCGCCGCTGCCACCGCAGCACAGTGTCGGGGGTAACGATCACGAGAGATTGCCTCCACCCGACCCAGACCTTGGCTAGCCACACCCAGAAGAGGCGATCACTCCGGCGCAGCTTGGGCCGGCGCGCCATTCTCTTGTACACGGCAAGCTGCTGGCGCAAGGCGAGGTTCTCCAGGGCGAGTTGCCGACGGCCGTCACACAGAAACGGGAGGAGTCGAAGCAGGTAGAGCAGGAGCGTGATCATCGAGCCTAGGTTCTCACCGGATCAGAGCCGACAGATCAACGACTTGACCGCGGACGGAATTTTGGCGAAGGACACGCCGCCGGACGATGGACGTGCCAGGCCAGAGCCAAGTCAGCTATGCCTACGACGACGCCGACCAGCTCAGGATCATCACGCAGGGAACGTCGGTCGTCAGCTTCGCCTACGACGACGCCGGCCGGCGCACCAGCCATACCCTGCCGAACGGCATCGTGACGGAATACACCTACGACCCAGCTTCGCGCTTGACCGCACTTACCTACAAGCTCGGCGGAAACACGTTGGGGACCCTCAGCTACGGTTACAACGATGCAGGTGAGCGGATAGCGGTGGACGGCACGTGGGCGCGGACGAGTCAGCCAGCGGCCGTCGCCAGCGCGACGTACAACGCTGCGAACCATCAGCTGACTTTCGGTGCCCAAGCGCTGACGTACGACCTCAATGGCAGCCTCACGAGCGACGGGACGAACACGTACACCTGGAACGCCCGGAACCAACTAACCGCGATCACCGGGCCGACGCCGGCCACGTTCATGTACGACGGGCAAGGCCGACGCAAGCAAAAGGCCGTGAATGCCGCGACGACTGATTTTCTCTATGACGGCCTCAACATTGCGCAAGAGCAGGCAGGTGCAGTGACGACGAATAGCCTCGTCGGCCTCGGCATTGACGAACGCTTTGTCAGAAGTAACGCGACGGAAACTCGAGACCTGCTTATTGATGCCTTGGGTTCGACGATTGCGCTCGCCGATGGGTCGGGCAGTATTCAGACGAGCTATACATACGAAGCGTTCGGTGTCTCGACTACAACTGGCGCATTGTCAGCGAATCCCTACGGCTATACAGGACGAGAGAGCGACGGTACCGGACTCTATTACTATCGGGCGCGGTACTACCAGCCCGGCCTGCAGCGGTTTATCAGCGAGGATCCCATCGGGTTCGGAGGCGGCGACTGGAATTTGTACGCGTACGTTCGCAATAGTCCAACGACCCTGATTGATCCGACTGGCCTTCTGGCGTTCTTCTGGCACGGGGGCATTTCAGCGCTCGCGGCATACAATTGCGGTCGGAGTCTCGGAGATAGCCTCATTTTCGGATTGAACACGATGCTGGTGGACGTCGGCACCCAAGGCACGACGGCCGCGGACGCAAACATCCATGCGATGTTAGGAACGACTGACGAGAATGGTGCTCCGCTGCGACAGACGCCGGCCGACGCCGCAACACGGATCGAACTTATCATTTCGACAGGCCCCGACTATCTTGCTGCGCACACCGCTCAGGACAAAGCGGCAGCCCAACACTACCTCCAGCCCTGGTTCGGTCGCCAGACTGTTGGGCATATCTGGCACGATGCATTCCCAAGCCTCGACGAGTTGCGGAAAGCATACCAGGGAACTCGGGAGGTGCTTGCTGGGCGGAAACGGTCTTGCACCACCGCGCCATGAGAGTGCTTGACTTCAGATTCTGGAAGTCGAAAATGCATCAGCGAAGACGGTACGTTATCGGACTGGCAATTGGTTCAGCGATCCTTCTTGTGAGTTCCATCGGAATGGCTCAGGACATCGATGAGAAGAGGTGGAAGACTCACGCCTTCGTCACCTGGTATGACGTTGGCGCGCCATTGGGCAAGTTCATTTTGATCCGCAAGGACGCCAATGTATGCGCCATAAGATTCACGGAGTATCACAGAGGAAACGATGCTAAGGCACCCACAGTCTTTAGCTCAGGCGAAGAGAGCCTCGACGCTAAGTATGAATGCTTCTGTCGCAGCGAGGGCGGCGGCGGATTCGGCAATGCGACACTGGGAGAGGTTAACAAGAGCGCGTCGTGGGGCATCGGCCGCTTAGCGTTTGGTGGTGGGAAAACGAACGTGAGGTGTGGACCATTTAAGCTCCCATGGATGTATCCCGCAAGAGTTAGTTTTCATATCGAAGGAACTAAGTTGGGTGATCACGGAATAGAACTGGCGCCAACACGGTGGAGCACTATTAATGAAGTGAATTTGAGCGCTCGTCTTCGTTGGTTCCGCTATGACGAGCGCCGAAAGCCGACATATATTCCGAGCGAAGACCTGTGAGACGGGACAATCTTTGGCTTCCTGCTTCTCATGACCCAGAAGCGCCGCCGCTGGTTGGTTCATCTCGATCCCGTGAAGTCCTAGACTTCCTCAGAAGATGACCCGCCTCAGGCGACAGGATTCGAGGGTGACGCGTCGGGGATGATATCGCTGATCACGACAGATACCGCTGTCAAGCCGATCGCCGGCAGGAACTGTGGCTGCAAGTAGTAGCGGTACGGATGCGGTCGCGGCGATCATTGGCATCATCATCGCCGTGCTCGTCATTCTCGGCGGCGCGTACGGCCTCCGACACGCCATCAGCTACTCAATGCAGAACTCACACCTCGCTATTCGCTTGCTGGGCATAACTGTCCAACGAGTGCCCTTCTCGCATGTTGACCGCGTCGAGGTGATTCCGTTTACATCCGTGGTACCGCTCACTCGTTCTTTCCGCGCGGATATGTTCGTCTCCCTGAAGTGGTGCGGCTACCGGGAGAAGGTCGTCGCGATCACAAAGCGCACCGGCCTCGTCAAGCGAGTCATTGTCAGCGCCGAAGATCCGGACGAGTTCGCGAGCTTCTTGAGACGAGCGTCCGGGAGCGTCAGGGACTGATTCGACACGCTATCAGTCCACCGGCCGGAAAAACGATGCGACTAATCTTCATTATCGGGCGCGGTACTACGACCCCGACCTGGCCCGC
>QHZE01000051.1 GCA_003225335.1 Acidobacteriota bacterium | reverse complement strand
GCCCTTGATGGCGACCGAGTGTTCATCGATGGCTCGCAAGGTGGCGTCCGGGAGCCATTCGCCCGTGACCTTCTTGGCCTTTTCTCCCGCGAGGATCTCCGTCCATTGGATCTCGCTCTTGCCTCCATAGGCGCCGCGGACCGCGGCATCGAAAACTCTCCTGGATGCCTGCCAGATATCCGGCCCTGTGCCGTCCCCTTCAATGAAAGGAATGATGGGACGGTCAGGAACGATGAGCCTTCCGTCCCGGAACTGAATCTTCTCTCCTGATGGAGACGGCATAGCAGATCCCCTTTGCTGAGCATTTATATTGCCGGGGGCGTTATAGCATTACGTCAAACGCAAGATCAAGCTCGGGGGAAGTTTATGGAGGTAATCCGCGGCATTGCGAATGAGGAATCAGGTGTCTTTCGTCGCCACAGAGGCACAGAGATGAGGGTTTCTCTGTGCCTCTGCGGCTCCGCGGCTAAAATATTACTTCGGGCCGGAAGGCTGCGCCGTGCGCTTGTCAGTGGACAGGCCGCGAGCCGCTTCTACAACATTTATGCCCACCGGTATGCCGATCGGCTTCGCTTGCCCCAGCCTATCCAGAAGCTCCATCGGAAAGTTGACTACGAGCCGGATGTCGTTCTTCTGCTGCGTCACATTGATGCCCGTCAAAAGCTCCGCCACCTCAGGATGCGACTCGCCGGCGAGTTGCCCCAAGGCAACCGCCCCGCGAGCCACGTCGGCAAGCTTGCGCGCGGAGTCTTCATCTCGCGCCGTAGCCGTGATTTTGCCGGTGACAGCGTCCGTCAGGTTCAAGGCGCCTGAAACAGTCAGGAGCGCCGAAGCAGTTTCTGCAAAGGGGGTATTGGCAGGCGCCTTTGCCACAATCCTCGCCGCGTCGCCAGCGAACCAGAACATTTCGTCCGGATTCAGAGCGCGAAGCATCGGCCCCAGGGTTCCGCTGGTCATAATCCCTGAAGCGCTACCCGAGCGGACGTCCAGCACTTGCTTCAGGGATTCCAGTTCCCCCAGGGCAATCTCGGACTCCCCAATAAAGGCAATCCCCTTGTCTACCTTGTAGTCGCTATTTTCGGGGATCATTAAAATGCTGACACCTTTATAATCCACCTTTACGGGACTCCCATGGGTCTGGATGAACGTGGTGATCGCGGTCGTATTGAAATGACCCACCGCGATCGCGACGCCCTCTCCCTTCGGACCATCCAGAACGCGACCGGCTCCGACGACATAGGAGATGTCCCGGCGCGGGTCCACGCCTGTCCTGGCCGTGAACTCGCCGAGGTCGTGAGCAATATCCCGGCCGTGTCTCTCTTCGAATCTGGCATAAATGGGCGAAGCGACGAACTTTTGGACGTTCATTCCGAAAACCGCCTGGGTGTCCGCCGGCAGCCAGGCGAGGGCTTCCGGCAGCGCCGGAATGGAGGCCTTGACTACATAACTGGAATAGAGCGCCATGCCCGCTACCGCGGCGGCGAGAACGGCCATCATTACCGTTGATACAACAACGAATTTGCGTCGATTCATGGGCCTGACTCCTGAGTGGAAGGATTGTATCACGACTCACCAATACGAATGGCAGGGAAGAAAAGTTCACATAGAGTCCTGGGTAGCCCATTGACGATTCCCGACACACGAGGGCACAGATCCCAGATGCCGCTGCAATTCAGACAAGTGACCCTGCCAGCGGCAAGACGTCCTGTTTCACCATGGAGACACAGAGGGCCCTTTGATTGCGGATTGGCGATTGCGGATTTCGGATTTGGAATTTAGGAACGGCTTCTCTATGAGGACAATCCGAAATCCGAAATCCGCAATTCAACGGAATCTCCGTGTCCTCCGTCTCCGTGGTGAATAAAGCGCTTGAATTCTTCTCGAGCTGGGCTTCCGGCTTGCAAAGTCTCCAGGCTTGGCCGAGAATATTACTTTCCTTCGAGAAGGTGCGTTCATGACAATGGACTTCAAAATCATCCAGAAACTCTATGCCGGGTTGCCAGGGAAGATTCGACGCGCCCGCAACCTGCTGGCCCGTCCGCTGACGCTTACGGAGAAAATCCTCTATTCCCATCTCTCGGAGGAACCCACGCGCTCCTTTGAGCGGGGAAAGGACTACGTGGACCTGAACCCGGATCGTGTCGCCATGCAAGACGCCACCGCCCAGATGGCGCTGCTGCAGTTCATGATGGCGGGCCGAAAGGCTGCGGCCGTTCCCACTACGGTTCATTGCGATCACCTGATTCTCGCCCGCGTCGAGGCGAAGACAGATCTGGCTCACTCTCTCAGCGCCAACAAAGAGGTCTACGATTTCCTGCACAGCATCTCGCAGAAATACGGCATCGGCTTCTGGAAACCGGGATCCGGCATCATCCATCAGGTCGTCCTGGAAAACTATGCCTTCCCCGGGGGTCTGATGATCGGAACCGATTCGCACACACCGAACGCCGGCGGGCTCGGAATGGTAGCCGTGGGTGTCGGAGGCGCGGATGCCGTCGACGTCATGGCCGGCATGCCCTGGGAGCTGAAATGGCCCGCGCTCATCGGAGTCAAGCTTACCGGAGCCCTCAGTGGATGGGCCGCCCCCAAGGATGTGATCCTCAAGCTGGCTGGAATCCTGACTGTCAGCGGCGGAACAGACAAAATCATCGAGTATTTCGGCCCGGGCGCGCGCTCGATCAGCTGCACCGGAAAGGCAACCATTACCAACATGGGCGCGGAGTTGGGCGCGACCACCTCCGTCTTCCCTTACGACGAGCGCATGGCCGTGTACCTGCGGGCTACGGAGCGCGATGATGTGGCCAAGCTTGCCGATGCGATCGCGGAACACCTGGCGGCCGATGCGGAGGTGCAGGAAGATCCCGAGAAATTCTTCGACGAGATGGTCGAGATCGATCTCTCCACGCTCGAGCCCCAGGTCGTGGGACCGTACACACCGGACCTGGCGCGCCCGATTTCCGGACTCAAGAAAGACGCGCAGGAACACGACTACCCCGACGAGATTCGAGCCGCCCTGATTGGCAGCTGCACGAATTCGTCGTACGAAGACATTGAACGGGCCGCGCACGTGGCGCGCCAAGCGTCCAGGAAGGGACTGAAAGCCCGAACCCATTTCCTGATCACTCCGGGCTCCGAGCAAATCCGCGCCACAATCGAACGCGACGGCCAGCTGCAAGCGCTCACGGAAATCGGCGGGGTGGTTCTGGCCAATGCCTGCGGGCCTTGCATCGGGCAGTGGAAACGTGAGGACATCCAACGCGAGGAAAAGAACACTATTGTCACATCCTTCAACCGCAACTTTGCCCGGCGCAACGACGGCATGGCCTCGACGCTGGCCTTCATCGGCAGCCCGGAAATCGTGACCGCGCTGGCGCTGGGTGGAAAGCTGAGCTTCAATCCCCTGAGCGACGCCCTCGTCAACGATCGCGGGGAGGAGGTCAGGCTCGAGCCTCCGACCGGGCACGAGCTCCCCACTCGAGGATTCGAGAAGGGAGAGAGTGGATACGTGCCGCCGGCGGCGAACCCGGGTTCCATCGAGCTCGTCGTCGATCCCAAAAGCGAGCGGCTGCAGCTCCTGGAACCGTTTCCTGCCTGGAATGGGAAGGATTTCACAGACCTCGTGGTTCTCCTCAAAGCTCGAGGCAAGTGCACCACGGACCATATCTCTCCCGCAGGCCCCTGGCTGCGATACCGCGGGCATCTGGACAAGATCAGCGACAACCTGTTCCTGGCAGCCGTGAATGCCTTCACCGGCGAGACAGGCAAAGGGAAAAACGTCCTGACCGGTGAGACTGGACATCCTTTTGCGGCCGTGGCGCGCTACTATAAATCCAAAGGAGCGCGATGGGTCGCCATCGGCGACGACAACTACGGCGAGGGCTCGAGCCGCGAACACGCGGCCATGGAGCCCCGTTATCTCGGATGCGTCGCCGTCATCGCGCGCAGCTTTGCGCGCATCCATGAGACTAATCTGAAAAAACAAGGCTTGCTCGCGCTGACTTTTACTAATCCGGCGGACTACGATCGCATTCAGGAGGAAGACCGCCTGGACATCCTGGGCCTTCAAGAGTTCACCCCGGGTAAGCCTCTGACCTTGCGAATAAAGCACAAAGACGGGTCAGTCGACGAGATCAAAGTGAAACACAGCTACGCGCAGTCTCAGATCGAATGGTTCAAGGCCGGCTCCGCACTGAATCTCATCGCTGCCAGCCATAGGAAAGAGCATAAGTAGCGGTAGGACGGTTGCATCTTTGCGTTAAACCCAATTTCCACCACGAAGATACCAAGACTCGAAGAATCAGAAGCGTCATAACCGCGGAAAACCTGGCGATGCTTTGTGTCTTCGCGTCTTCGTGGTAAAGGCTGCGTCAGATCTGCGAGCCGATTGTGTGGAACGGAGGCATTCGATGCGAAGAAAACCAATCCTGTCCGGTCTTGTTCTGGGGCTGTTTGTCGTCAGCCTGGCGCCGGCGGACGAAAGAGCCGACCTAAGCGCGATCTGGAAGATCAAAGACGAGGGACTGAATCGAACCCAGGTCATGGAGATCCTGAGTTATCTCACCGACGTCCATGGCCCCCGGCTCACGGGGTCGAGCCAAATGCGGAAGGCTCAGGAATGGGCGCAAACGAAGTTCAAGGAATGGGGCCTGGAGAATGTCCATACCGAAAGATACGAGTTTGGGCGCGGATGGAACCTCAAGAGATTCTCAGCCCACATGGTGGAGCCCACCTATTCCCCATTGATCGCTTATCCCAAGGCCTGGACGCCGGGCACCCGGGGCCTGGTGCGCGCCGAGGTCATGCGGGTCGATATCGATTCCGAGTCCGATTTTGACACGTATCGCGGCAAGTTGAAGGGACTCTTCATACTGACGCAGCCGCCGCGAGAGGTGGAAGCGCAGTTCAATCCCCAGGGCAGGCGGTACTCCGATGAAGACTTGCGGAATGTCACCATGATGCCGGACCCGGGCCAACCCGCGAGGCAGCCCCGCGGCCCCGGCAGGCCCGGGCAACCTTCCAACCGGCAGCTCCAGAGGAAAATAAACGCCTTCTATGTTTCGGAAGGAGTCGCCGCGCTCGTGGAACCCGGGCGCGGGGACGGCGGAACTATTTTCGTTTCCAGCGGAGGCGATCGCAAAAAGGACGCGGCCCCCGTTCCACCTCAGGTTGTGATGGCGGTGGAGCATTACAACCGGATCTGCCGTATCCTGGACAAGAAGATAAAGGTCCAGCTGGAGATGGAAATTCAGACGGAGTTTCTGGATCAGGATCCCTACGACTACAACGTGCTGGCGGAGATTTCCGGGACGGACAAAAAAGAAGAGCTGGTGATGGTCGGCGCCCACTTCGATTCGTGGCACTCCGGCACCGGGGCCACGGACAACGCGGCTGGTTCCGCCATCGCCATGGAAGTGATGCGTATCCTCAAAGACACAGGTTTGAGGCCGCGCCGCACGATCCGAATCGGCCTCTGGAGCGGAGAAGAACAGGGTTTGCTCGGATCCCGCGCCTATGTGAACGAACATTTCGCGTTGCGCCCAACGCCTCCGGAAGACATGGATCGCGACAGTGAAGAATATCGCAAGCTGACGCAGACACCCCCGACGCTGAAACCCGACCACGCCAAATTTGCAGGGTACTGGAACGTGGATAACGGAACCGGAAAAATCCGCGGCATATACCTCCAGGGAAACGAAGAGGTGAGGCCGATCTTTGAAGCCTGGCTGGCGCCTTTTAAAGACATGGGAGCCACGGCCCTGTCCGTCCGGAATACCGGCGGCACCGACCACCTGTCATTCGACGCCGTGGGTCTTCCCGGATTTCAGTTCATCCAGGATTCTGTCGAATACGACACACGCACCCACCACTCCAATATGGACGTGTACGATCGTATCCAGAAGGGGGACATGATGCAGATGGCTGTGATTGAAGCGGCCATGGTGTACCACACGGCGATGCGCGACGAAAAGTTGCCGCGCAAGCCGTTGCCGAAACCGCAACCCCAATCGACCGGCACCCAGTAGGGATTTTTGCCTCAGTGACAGGGCTGAGACGGCTCCTTCGCGACTTCGCGCCTTAGTGGTGAAATCTGAAGCCGGTGTGAACCACAAAGACGCGAAGATCGCTAAGGAAGCGCGAAGAATTTTTGTCGAATCCCGGGGAGCATATATGGATTGGATGAAGCTGATATGGGAGGCCCGGCGCCGCATTGCGCCGTATTTGCAACCCACGCCGCTCTACTCCTACCCTCTGCTTTCTGACCTCGTTGGCGCTGAAATCCACGTCAAGCATGAGAACCACCAACCGACGGGCGCCTTCAAAGTGCGCGGGGGGATCAATCTGATCGGCTCCATGCCGGAGCAGGAGAAGGCGCTCGGCGTGATCACCGCCTCCACCGGAAACCACGGCCAGTCGATCGCATATGCCAGCAGACTCTTCGGGGTGCGCTCCGTCATCGGCGTGCCCGAGAACTGCAACCCCAGCAAGCTGGCGGCGATGAAATCCTGGGGAGCCGAAATCGTCATCCACGGATCGGACTTCGATGAGACGCGCGAGTACGTGGAGCGGCTGGCCGCCGAGCGCGGCATGCGCTACATCCACCCGGCCAACGAGCCTCTTCTTATCGCCGGTGTAGCCACAATAGCCCTGGAGGTCCTCGAAGAACTGCCCGAAGCAGAAGTCCTGATCTGCCCGGTCGGCGGGGGCAGCAGTTGCGCCGGCGCGACCCTGGTCGCGCAAGCGCTCAAACCTTCGTTACACGTTATCGGGGTCCAGGCAGCCCGGGCAAGCTCCGCCTATGAGTCCTGGAGAGAGAAGAGACTGGTGACTACGGGCAGCGCGGATACCTTCGCAGAAGGCGTACAGACGCGCGTGGCCTTCGAGATGACCCAGCAAATCCTTTGGGAGAATCTGAAGCAGTTCGTTCTGGTGGAAGAGGAAGAAATGCGCCAGGCCATTCTCCAGTACCTGGAGAAAGCGCGCGTTCTGGCCGAGGGAGCGGGTGCGGCCCCTCTGGCCGCCGCGACCAAATGCGCGCAGGAGATCCGCGGCAAGAAAGTCGTTCTGTACATGAGCGGCGGGAACGTTTCCAGGGACCATCTTGTCCGGGCGCTTACGGATCCCCATCCCTGGTGAAAGTGGCAAATGGGGCCCCATTGAGTGGCAAATGACCAATGACAAATGAAAAATGAAAAATAAGAAATGGCAGTTGTTTGTCCGACCCCTGACTTCTATTTGTCATTGTTCATTGGTCATTTGACTCCCTGTAAGAATACGTCAGCGCATTTATGAAAACGAGACCCGGGCGGCTTTGCGGGAGCTTCGGCGCCTTGGTACAATACATCCGGTTTGTCTATCGGTGGATCCATGACCCGGCGCTTCCTGGCTGCCTTGATTTTCCTGGTTGCTATCGGCGCCCCCGTCTATCCGCAGTCGGCCGGCAACCAAGGGCTAACCAGCTTTTCCGTATCGGTAAATCTGATCAAGGTTCCTCTG
>QHZE01000050.1 GCA_003225335.1 Acidobacteriota bacterium | reverse complement strand
CGGTCAAGCCATGACTTGCAGAGAAGGACCCGGGATCCCCTGATCCTGGTCATCGCCTTCCTGCAATCGTAAGTGCCAAGGCGAGTGCCACGACAACCAACGCGATGAGCACCGCAGCCGCATATCGCTTCCCTCTGTCGCTGTCATCCGGACCAGCCGGATCACTCATCCAGTCTTCCGTCCGAAAACGATCGTCTGCATCGATGCGGCCTGCGACCCAGACCTTGCGGCCGCGAGTCCCCCATCCGAGCCGGTGTGACATCCTTAATAGCTTGGGCCCGAGGAGGAGGAGCATAATGAGGAGAGTAAGGCTGAGAGCTCTTGTCATCGCTTGCATCCTTTAGTTCCGGCTTCGCTGAGCCGTGTGGAGCTCACCCCTGATCTTTCATCAGCGCTCATCGGCGGGTTTCAAGCTCTCTGCTTGCTCCATTTCATATTAGACGACAGGGCCCGCTCGCGAGGGAAAAATTTCTGTAATTGATTGGCAACTGACGGCCTCGGCCTGCAGCGGCAGATGAGGTCCACCCCATGGTAGGATTCAGGCGCCGTGTGTGACTGTTTGATGTGACTGTTTGATATGTAGGATCTACGTGACCACCTCATTCAAAAGGGGGCGCCAGCCATGAAATCGAAGTCCGCGAGAAAGCCGGTTGCCTGGCTGATGGTTTCACTGTGTCTCGTCAGCCTGCTGCCGCCGCGCGCCGGAGCTTGGGGGCGGGAAGGCCACCGCGTGATCGCGCGCATCGCGGTCAACCACCTCACCGCTAAAACCAAAGCTGCGATCGGCGAGCTGTTGCGGGCCGACCCTGATGATCGGGAGATGTGCTCGCAGCAGACTTCGCTTGACGAAAAAATGGCATGTGTGTCGACGTGGGCTGATGTCGTGAAAAGGGATCTTCAGTTCGCCTGCACGGCGTCGTTGCATTTCGTCAACATCCCGATTTATGCCCCGCCGCCGCAAAGGCGCTATGATGCGCGCCGTGACTGCGCCAACGGTGACTGCGTCGTCGGGGCGATCGATCACTACCGGCTGATCCTCACCGATACCACGAAGAGAGCTTCGGAACGCGCGCTCGCGCTCAAATTCATCGTGCACTTCATTGGCGACCTGCACCAGCCGCTGCACACAGCGAAAGACCACGACCTCGATGCCAGGAACACGGAGAATCACAACCGCTTCAGGGACAGCGGTGACCGCGGCGGCAATCTCAAGTTAGTCACCTGGCTGGGAGAGCCGGCCAATCAGTTCGGCTGCTGGAACCTGCACGCGGTGTGGGACGACGGCATCATCGACCAGATCCACGCGGACGAAACCGCGCTCGCCAATGCGCTCGACGGCGCGCTCGACCCGCAAAAGATTGCCGGATTGCAGAGAGGCACCTTGGTCGATTGGGTCAACGAAGCGTTCGGCCTGGCGATCGGTAATGCGTACCACCTTCCCAACCACCAGGGGAATGATAAAGTTTGCGAGGTGCCAGGCGGAGACAAGAGGGATTGCGACAAGTACAGCCCGCAAACGTGCCGGATCAGCGAGGTCCACTACCGCTACCACCTCGGCAAGGATTATTTCAGCCAAAATCTACCGGCAGTCAAAGCGCAGCTCACCGGCGCCGGTGTGCGGCTGGCCAAGTTTTTGAACGACATCTTTGATCCGGTCAGGTGAACGAGCGCATGGAGTTCAGGCTTTAGCCTGCACCGACTCAGTGCAGCCTGAAGGCTGAACTCCAAACCTGACTACCTTGAAATACACCACAGCGTCGCATGGAGTTCAGGCTTTAGCCTGCTCACAGAAGAAGATTCTCTTTTTTAGTCAGCAGCAGCGGTTCGGGCGAGCGTACTTTTCAGCCAGCCGCTCGAGGTAGAACTCCTCTTCTGTGGGAATCGGCCGTTCCGGATGGCGGGCGCGCATGCCTTCGCAGTACACCGCGTAGGCGTTTTCGCCGGCAAGCTCCTGCAAGAATCGCCACAGCCTGACCAATACGTTCATCGCAATATATAGCGAATGAGCCAAGTCATTCACGTGCCACGATGGCTTCGTGGCATGGCCGTCCCGGCCATGATACAAAACTTGACCGATTTGTGAACTTTGTGTCCGCCAAGTGGACCTAGTCTCCTCCCAGCGCCGAGGGCACGTACTCCGCTTCGCACAGCACCGGAACTTTGCGGCGGCTCAGGATCGCAAACCACTCGCGCGCGGAGTCGGCCAGGATTACCAGGACCAGGACTGCGAAAAGAGCGGTCACGCCCGCGTCAAGGCGGTTGTTGAATATCAGGCGCTCTGTGGCAGCGATCTTGTCCGCCGGCACCTGGCCGGAAGCCACAAGCCCGCTCAGCCGATCGGCCTCGGCAAGAAAGCCGATTCTGGCGTCCGTGTGAAACATCTTCTGATACGCCGCGGTCTGAGTCACCAACACCAGCCACAGCATGGGCGCTAGGGTCACCCAGGCGTAGCGCGCTTTCCCCATCTTGATCAGGATCGTGGTCCCCACGCAGAGGGCCAATGACGCGAGCAGCTGGTTGGCAATCCCGAACAGCGGCCACAAGCTGTTGATGCCGCCCAGTGGGTCCATGACTCCCTGGTAAAGAAAATACCCCCATCCGCTCACGATCAATGTCCCGGTCAGAAGAACGCCGGGATACCAGCTCGTGCGCCCCAGAGGTCTCCAGAAATGGCCGAGCAGGTCCTGAAGCATGAATCGTCCGACACGGCTGCCCGCGTCCAGAACGGTGAGAATAAACAGCGCCTCAAACATGATGGCGAAGTGATACCAGATCGCCATCAGGTGCCGGCCACCGAGGGTGTTGGAAAAAATGTGCGCGATCCCGACTGCCAGGGATGGGGCGCCGCCCGTGCGCGCGAACATCGTCTGCTCGCCCACCGTGTCCGCCATCTGCTTCATGTCCCCGGGCGAGACAGAATACCCCCAGGAGGAAATGGTGGCGGTCGCCGCCACGGGATCGGTCCCAACGATTCCGGCCGGACTGTTGATGGCGAAATAGATTCCCGGTTGAAGGACGCACGCCGCCACCATGGCCATGATGCCGACAAACGATTCAAGCAGCATCGACCCGTAGCCCACCATCCGGGCCTGCGTCTCCTTGGGGATCAGTTTCGGCGTCGTCCCGGAAGAGATCAACGAGTGGAAGCCCGACACGGCGCCGCAGGCGATGGTGATGAAACAAAAGGGAAAGATGGAGCCGGCAAACACAGGCCCGGTCCCATCGACGAAGCGGGTCAACGCCGGCATGGCGAGCTGCGGTCGCACCACTAGGATACCGATTGCAAGCAGGAAAATCGTGCCGAGCTTCACAAAAGTGCTCAGGTAGTCCCTCGGAGCGAGAAGGAGCCACACGGGGAGCACGGATGCGGCAAAGCCGTAGGCAATGATCATCAGGGCAAGAGACCGCGCGTCGTAAGTAAACAGAGAGGCCAGCCGCGGGGATTCGGCAACGTATTGTCCGCCGATTACCGAAGCCATCACGAGCGCAAACCCGAGAATCGAGGCCTCCAGCACCCTGCCGGGACGCAGGAAGCGCAGATAGATCCCCATCAGCATCGCAATGGGGATCGTCATGGCCAGCGTGAACGTGCCCCAGGGACTGGCCTTCAACGCGTTGGTGACGACAAGCGCGACCACCGCGAGGAGTATGATCAGGATGGAGACAATGGAGAAGAGCGCCGTAAAACCGGCGAGTGGGCCCACTTCTTCCTTGGCCATCTGGCCGAGCGATTTGCCGTCGCGCCGGATGGAGGCGAACAGGATGACGAAATCCTGAACGCAGCCCCCGAGCACGGCCCCTGTCACGATCCAGAGCGTCCCCGGAAGATAACCGAGCTGGGCCGCCAGTGTCGGCCCCATGAGCGGACCGGGGCCGGCGATCGCCGCAAAATGGTGTCCGAAAACCACCCATTTGTTCGTCGGCACGAAGTCCCGGCCGTCGTCCAGACGCTCGGCGGGCGTCGCGCGCGCGCTGTCCAACTCCATCACTCTGACGGCGATAAACCGGCTGTAAAACCGATATCCGATCAGGTAGACGCACACCGCCGCAACGATAATCCACATGGCGTTAATCGGCTCGTTGCGGGCCAGAGCTATAGCGCCCAGAGCGCCTGCCCCCAGGACGCTGACGGCGCTCCAGAGAGCCACTCTGCCCCAGCGCCTTCCCGCGTTTGCGGATTCCGCGTTCACGAGTCTCCCCCGATTTTTATCCGGCCCTAAGTATACGACGTCAACTCAGGAATTTGCACAGGTCGGAGGTGAAATAGGGTGAAATAAGAGGCGGTGTCGCGAAACATTATGGAGTGCGCAAGGTTGTGCATCACGGGCTGGTCCCGATCGCTGCGCTATATCCCTATTGCTCGGCGAGTTGGTTCGAACAGCAGGCCGATAGGGCGTTTCGCCGCAAAGTGCAGTCGTTTAGTTACGACCGCATAAAGATAATTGACGACTTCTAAGGCTTATGTCCGTGCAAAGCGGCAGCAAGCTGCCGCACTCCAAAGTGACCAACTACGGCGGCGCCGTCACGGTACGATACCCCTCCCGGTACCGGCTTCACTGTGCTTGTCATTCCAAGTGCTTCCTGATTTCAGTTTCGATTGGGGTTCAAAGCTGTTTCCCTTGCTACGGGCGCGCCGCGGAGGTCTGGGGGCGCTCGCCGTACCTTTGCGTCGCGTAACCGACGATGAGTCCGACGATACTCCCGGGCAGCATGATCTCGAAGTAATACTTCCCGCCCCCCATATAAGCAACCAGGAACGCCAGCAACATGCCCGCCGCGGTCCCGAACAGAATCCCTCCCAGGAGGGAGCTCACTTTCCGAGCGAACCATCCTATGAGGACTCCCGCAATAATCCCCTTGAAGGTCGAACCGATCACGATTCCCACAATCTGCGCTCGAGCCTCGGGCGTAAGCCAGGCCGTCAGCCCGTCAAAGATCCCCAGAATGCCCCCGAGGACAACTCCCAGCACGACCTTGTTCATAGTTCTCCTTTCGCGAGGAATAACTTAACGCTCCTTCACTCTTCTATTAACCGTCCCGAGAAATTCCTTTAAATTCTTGCACCGAGTATCAATCAGTTCAGCCACAACCAAGAGCTCTGAATGAAACCACAGATGAACACGGAGCAGCAAAGCCGCAACCAAAAGACAAGCGCCTGCGAACTCATTGGTGGCAAGGTTTGGAGTTCAGCCTTCAGGCTGCAGTGCGCCCGAGCAGGCTAAAGCCTGAACTCCGAGCCTCACCGCAGAGACGCGGAGAACGCGGAGAAATCCTTGCCAGCTTGCGAGGATTTCCGGCTTAGTAATACAGATCTGTGTGCATCGGTGTTCATCGGTGGTTTCATTTTTGCGGGTTCGCGGGGATTTCAAGGGGCGAGCCCCTTGTCCTATTGTCTGTGAAAGAAAATCAAAACCACGCGGACGATCAGGTACGTCAGTATCAACAGCACTGCCGTGCGGTGTTTGAGGTAAAGCCGCCGGATTCGAACCAGAAGATTTTCAGGATACGCGGTCACGGGCTGGCCGTCCAGATACCGAGCGACATCGGCCATGAGATCTTCTGTGCGGCGGTACCTCTCTGCCGGGTCCCGCGCCAGCGCCTTGGCGCAGATCGCAGCCAGAGGCCGAGGAATTCCGTTTCGACCTCGAGCCAGACCCGCAGGCCGGCTTGCCGCATCCCGGCGGATATCCGCAGTGAGAGATTCCGACGGCGCGGAGCCGGTGATCAGGAACCACAGGATCGCTCCCAGCGCATAGATGTCGGCCCGCTCGTCCAGCTGATTTGCCCCTCCTCGCGCCTGCTCCGGCGCCATGTAGCCCGGCGTGCCCAGGACCGCTCCGTGCCCGGTCCGCGCCGCGACTCCAGGCGCATCAGGGCTGACAGCGTCTTCATCTTCCGCGCGCGTTCCACCGGCATCGATTTCGCGCAGCACTTTCGCGACACCCCAGTCCATGACCAGAGCTTCGCCAAACGCGCCGACCATGATGTTCTCAGGTTTCAGGTCCCGATGCAGCACGCCTCGCGCGTGCGCAAAAGCGACGGCTTCGCAGATGCGGTGAAAAATCCGGAGCCGGTCGAAAAGGCCGGGAATCTTCGTCAGATATTGGTCGAGCCGCCTGCCCTGCACGTACTTCATCGCGTAGAAGACGCGTCCGTCCGAGAGTATCCCGACATCGTGCACGGGGACGATCCCCGGGTGCTCCAGCTGCGCCAGAATGCGCGCTTCCCGCAAAAGCCGCGCCTCGAGCTCGCTCGATTCTTCCGTCAGGTCGAGCACCTTCAACGCGACGCGCCGGCCGAGTTGCGAGTCCTCCGCCAGCCACACCACTCCCATCCCGCCGCGCCCTAACCCCTCCAGCAGGCGGTAGCGTGTGCCGGAAACATCCGGGCGCGCAGCTGCGGCCCGCAGCCGCTGGAGGACCTCGTTCGAGAGCCATTTCATTCCGCTTCCACCCCGAACAGCGCCCGCGCCTCGCGCCGGAATTCCTCTTCGTTAGCCGTCATCTCGCGCAGAAGATCCAGCGCAATGCGCCGGAACTCTCGACGGACATAGGCAAGATAGTTCGTCACGTCTGTCACCTCGAGGCCGAATTCGAGCGCCAGATCCCGGTACGAAAGCCTGCGCTCCTCCGAATCCTCGAGATCGTAGCGCTCGAAAAGGCGGAAGTGCGAGAGCTTCCCGCGCTTCTCGCATGCCCTTTGAAGCTCTTCGACGGCCAGGCTGAAGAGGCTGCGCACCCATTCCCTTTCGAAGAGCTCGTCGGGATTGCCGGAAGCGGACTGCGCCAGCGGCGACAGCTCGTGCTCCGCGAGCTGGAAATCGAGCGGCAGCACGGCGGCGCCGCCGCCGCGCTTGAGCCTGCGTGCCGCCCGGGCCTCGTTGGCGACAAGCGCATCGACGCACGTCCGCAAGAACGTCCGCAGCCGGGCGCGCTCCGGGTCGTAGCCGGCGAGAAAGTCCTTCTCGATAACGCGAGCGAAGAACTCCTGCGTCAGGTCCTGGGCATCCTCCTTCGATTTAAGCCAGTGCAGGCGGATGTATTTGTACACGGGTTTCCAATAGACGGCGGCGATGCGATCCAGCGCCTGCTGCCGCACGCCGGTATCCTCGCTTCGCGCCGCAACTATAACGGACAGGCGCGTCGAGGGAAATCTCCCGTCAGTCCCTCCGTTCCAGTCCGACATAACGAGAATTATATGCCCGACGAATCTTCGCGCCTTACCGCCTTTGTGGAGAGAGTGTGTTCCTCCGGCACACTTTTCTCTCTTTCTGAGGCATCTTGTGTAGTTCGCAAAAAAAATACACGTACGAGCGCAGGACTGGAACAGCCTTCCGGCCCCAATCCGTAACCTTTACTCTGATTCTGGGAGTGAAAGCGGCCATCGTGGAAGTAGCGGCGCGGTCTTGATGTTTATGTTGCTGTGCAGCACCACCTGCCGAACACTGGGCAGCCGGTCGCCTGCGTGCACCTTTCCCGTATGCAGCGCCACAAGCAACTGCTCGCGCGCCTGCTCAAAGCAATGTGCTCTTTTGATTCTTGTCCAAGGAGAACTGCATGGTCAGCACCTCGATGATGCATCATTCTCCCGGTTGCCATCGGCGGCGATCTCAGCATTATTCCAATGTGCTTGCAAGTTCCGAGAAGACGCGGTCGGTCCTTCCTCATAAACGGCCCGCTCTCACACGCTGGAGTTGAAAGCGGTATCCATGAAGACGACACGTCAGGACACTACCGTTAGTTTACGGTTGCCCCGTCCGGCCAGAAAAATCGCCCGCCAGTGTCTAATGATGCTTCAACAGATCCAAATGGTTCAGCGCCTCGGCGCCCAGGCTAACTGATGCCCTTAGGGCCCTCCGCGGAGAGATCTGCGAGCTCAAGAGATCTTGGCGCAGCTTCACCACGGCGCCGGCCACGGAGGTGCACGGAGCGGCAACCAATAAGCCTTAGCGATTCCCTTTGCGCACTTAGCGCCTTCGCGGTGAATCTGAGTCCGAATTGACCGCAAAGACGCGAAGAACGCAAAGACAGAATTGACAGAGCGCCACTTCCGTGGGTAAGCTCGAAGCTCAAGACTCACCCATGGAAAATCTCACTTGCGACGTTCTGATGGTAGGCGGTGGAGGGGCGGGGCTCCGCGCTGCCATCGCCGTGACAGAAACAAATCCCGGGCTCCGCGTTGCGGTCGTGTCCAAGGTGTATCCCATGCGCAGCCATACGGTGTCCGCCGAAGGCGGCGCCGCCGCCGTGATCAAGCCCGGAGACTCCCTGGACGCGCACGCGTACGACACCATCTCAGGCGGCGACTGGATGTGCGACCAGGACGCCGTAGAGATTTTTGTGAAAGAAGCTCCGGCGGAAATGATACAGCTCGAGCACTGGGGTTGCCCCTGGAGCAGAGACTCCGACGGCAGCGTGGCCGTGCGGCCATTCGGCGGTATGAAAGCCGAGCGGACGTGGTTCGCTGCCGACAAGACCGGATTTCATATGCTTCACACTCTGTTCCAGACATGCTTGAAGTACGAAGCGATCGAGAGATTCGACGAATGGTTTGTCACCAGGCTTCTGGTGGACGACGGGCGCTGCCAGGGCGTCGT
>QHZE01000763.1 GCA_003225335.1 Acidobacteriota bacterium | reverse complement strand
CCATGGCCGCCCTGCTGGCAGCCGGACTGGACGGCATCGAGAGCAAGGCGGATCCCGGCAAGCGCAACAACGAGAACCTCTACGAGGTCCCCGAGGAGGAACTCCGGCGGCGCGGCATCGATTTCCTGCCCGCGACCCTCAGCGAAGCCCTGGATTGCCTGGAAAAGGATGAGGTCGTCAAGACCGCGCTCGGCGAAGAGTACGCCGCCTACTACCTCCGCGTGAAGCGAGAGGAATGGCGGCAGTATCACTGCAGCGTCAGTGCGTGGGAGACCGACCACTACCTTGGGCTCTATTAAGTTAGCTATAAATAGCGAGTGAGCCTCATACCACCCAGTCAAGCCACCACTTCAGTCGTGCCGACCGCTCCGGAGGAGCGAGAGGAACTTAGACATAATGGAGTGACCGGTTCCGTCATGTAATATGCGTGGGTTGTGTTTGATTCAAACCACAGAGCCACATACAGGAGGAACCGGTCGTGTCTAATTGTATCACTTGGGTAGGGATAGATGATTCTGCGAAGAAATTGGATGTCGCGTTTGTTTTCAATCAGGAGGAGAACCCGCGCGAACAGTTCGAGGTGATGAACGACCCTGACGGGTTGGGAAGGTTCGTCAAGAAATTGAAGGCACAACGAGGCGAAGTACGTTGCGTGTACGAAGCAGGAGTTTGTGGATATACGCTGCAGCGCCTCTTGAAAAAGAAGGGTATTCCCTGTGACGTGGTCGCTCCGTCGCTGACGCCACGCAGGCCTGGGGATCGAGTGAAGACGAACAAGCGGGATGCCCGCAAGCTCGCGAAGCTTTACCGGGCGGGAGAGTTGACATCGATTCTGGTTCCAAACGAGCAACAAGAAGCCCTTCGGGATTTCTTGCGTGCTCGCGAAGACAGTCTCGAGGATCTAACACGGCAGCGTCACCGGCTAAGCAAGTTCCTCCTTCGTAACGGGATGAAGTACCGCACGGGCAAGGCTTGGACGAAAGGGCATTGGGGTTGGCTACGAACGTGTCACTTTGACGACCCGCTGAAGCAGGAAGTATTGATGCAGTGTCGTACGACCGTAGAAGAAACACAGGAACGGCTGAAGACTTTCGACGAGAAAATTGAGGAGATAGTAAAACGGCCGGAATACGCCCGACTGGCGAGTTACCTGATGGCTCTTCGGGGTGTGAAGGCACTTACGGCACTGACCATCATTGCCGAGGCTGTGGATCTGAAACGATACGTGAGTGCGCCGGCAATGATGTCCGCCATCGGGATAGTGCCAAGCGAGTACAGCACGGGCGACAGCCAGCGCCAGGGGGGTATCACGAAAACGGGTAACGGCCACTGGCGGCGGGTTCTGATAGAGAGCGCGTGGCATTACCGACATTCTCCGGTCACCAGTGGGGCACTAAAACAACGTCGAAAGAATCTGCCAGAAGAAGTGGTTGCTATCGCGGAAAAGGCGGACCGAAGGCTGCACAAGAAATACGTGAAGATCGTCAACAGAGGGAAGCGTGCGACGGTCGCCGCGGTTGCGGTAGCCCGCGAACTGGCTGGATTTGTCTGGGCGATCGGACAGTTGGCATAGACAGTTTCAGGAGGGCGATCAAATGTTTCTGAGGCTTCGTAAAACCGGGCCCCGGCTTGATGCATCTTGCCAGTCGCCAGGACTGGGGGCCAGCCCCCAGACCCCGGGATTTATCGCTTTGATCCCAATCCCGAGGCAAGGGGAACAAGCGAAGTGGGGTGCCAGCTAGACACCCCGCCTCGGTCTTGGGCCCTGAGTCGGCGCTCGGGTTGCTTCCCAGCATTGCCCTATCCTCCGCCCAGGCCGTGGGCCAGTTTAGCCGAGGACCGGGAAGTGCAGAACCTCAAATTTGCAACTTCTTAAGCTGGATGATCGAGAGCGTGAGACAGGAAAAGAAACGGGTAGTGAACGGAACAGGAGGTCGAGGGCCACGGCTTCGAAAGGAGAATCCTCGACCTGGCTATGCGGTATGGGAAACCAGAACCCGCGCACTTAGAGTGAGACAGCTCCCGACGGACCATGCCATTGCGGTACCAACCCGCGCATATCAGAATGATCATCGTCGCTGCTGCCAGCCTCGACCTTCTGTCCCGTTCACTACCAGCCTGCCTAAATCGGGGAGGGAAAAAACAATGAGGTGCTGAAACTCACGCCGAGATTTAACTTGACGGGTCACTCCATATCAGCCAGGGGTGAGCGCTCTTTGCGAACCCCTGGGACGGGTGCCACCTCTAGACCCGCCCCGGCAGGGGCAGGAGGACTAAA
>QHZE01000762.1 GCA_003225335.1 Acidobacteriota bacterium | reverse complement strand
ATGGATTGTTCCCGATCCGACCCTCCATACGAAGCCCATTCTGAACATCGCGCTTCGCATCGAGGAGTGATCGGGCGGAATCGGCTGAATCAGTTCACACAAAAGCCTGGGCAGCGTGGCGCAGTTCTTCGATCAGGACGGCGAGTGATTTCTCCGCGTTGCGGCTTGCTCGATGACCGGCGGCAATGCACAAGGGTTTCGGCGGCGCGGACAACTTCTTCAATCGGACATTCTTCGGAACGAGCCGCTCCGTGCTAGTGGTAACGATGGCGACGCCGAGCCCGGATTCCACCGCCGCCAGCAGGCTGTTTACACCATCGTATTCCCCGGCGATGGCGGGGCGCTGCCGTTGCTCGCGCAGCCAACCGGTGACGATGTTCCAATACTCGGGATAATCGCGCTGGCAAAAAACCAATAGAGGTTCGCGCGCCACATCAGCCGACGAAATTCGCGTGTGCCGCGTCAGCCGATGCTGGCGATTCACCGCCAGTTGCCAGGAGACCTCCACAAGTTGCGTCCATTTCAATCCGTGGCCGGGGCGTTCCTGCCCGACTGTGAGTGCGACATCAAGCGTGTCGTTCTCCAGTCCGGTGAGTATTTCCTTGGTGGAAAGGTCGAACAACTGCGAGGGCGCGTAGCCAACGCGCAACCGCACGCTCTGTCCGGCGGCCCGCACGCGCTCCACCATCTCGTCGGCCCTGTGAAGAAGCTCGCGCGCTTCACGCACGAGCGCCTCGCCCACCGGAGTCAGGCGGATGGAATGTGCCTGACGTTCGAGCAAGCATTGGCCTATCTCATCCTCGAGCGCTTTGATTTGGCGGCTC
>QHZE01000764.1 GCA_003225335.1 Acidobacteriota bacterium | reverse complement strand
ACACTGAGGGAGGCGCACGAAAGGACGATGATGAAAGCGAGTGTCGAATTGCTCAAACCGGACGACAAGCCCATTGGTTGGATGGATGCAAGCAAATGGCACGAGCTGCAGGACCTGCTGCTGGAGGCAGGGTTCTTGAAGTCGCGCCAAGATGTGAGAAATGCATTTACCAGCCAATTTCTTGATGGCACCTAGTGTAGTGTCCACGAATTAACTGGGCAATGTTTTGCGCCTCTTTCTGCTGCGCGGTTGAGTGCAACCGGGTTGAATCTGTTCCAGGTCTGCACCGCCTCCTTCGCCTTGGGCATCGCTTCCCTTGGAGGTAGGAGCCACCCGCAAACCGCCATGCCGTAGTAGTACGCCAGCATAAGTCGGGTCTTTTTCGATGGCCTGGTGAAGGTACTCGCCCCAGATTTCGGAACCATCGGCGACGCTGATGAGGTCCGTCTGGACAAGCAGTCGGCCGCCTCAAGAGGGCGGACATGAAAGGAGTACACCTGGACCGATACGAGCGATTGTTGCTGGCTAAACGTGCCGGTTGAGGCTGACAGCTGGTTGCTGAAGCCAGCACCCCGGCCATTGAGCGCCCGCTCCGAAGCCAGCATGGCCTAGCGTACCGCGTATTGCCGGAAATCGGAACGGCACCACTAAAACCGAGTGTTCAAACCTATTCCAAACGCGTGCAAATCGCGCGGCACAATGTGGCGATCATTTTGCCTTACGTAGTACAGATCGAGCGAAATCCTGTTGTTTAGCGGCTTCCGAGCACCTATCAGGAAACGGTTGCGGGCCCAGGCGCTGGCGCTCCAGTCGTAAAATACCTCGTCGGAAACGAACGCCCTGAAGGATGCGCTGGCCAAGTCAATCGATCGTTCGAGCTGGAGCCGGTTGCGGTAGCGCGTGGAGTCCTTCGGATCGCGGAAGCGCCTTTCCACCGTATTTCGCTCGCTGACGGTCCAGCGCCCGAAGGGAAAGGCAACGCCGACGGCAAGCGAGGTGCGATTCTCGGGGCCGCTGCCGACGCCAGGCTGTGCGGCATAGTGGGAGTAGAACGGAGAAATGGTGACGTACCTCAGCCAACCCGCCCCGCCACATCGGAAGGAAAGGCCCCCGCTCAGACGCCGGTAAACCACGTGGCTTACATCACGGCCCCAGCGGATCCCTCCGCTAAGCAAGAGATCTGTATTCTCCGAAAGTGCGTGCGACACCGTGAGATCGGCCCACGCCTGAGTGTCGTGCAGGGGAGCAACTTGGCGCGCCTGGGGCGAAGCGCTGACCGGGAACAGCGCCAGGGCGCAGAAAGGCAACAAATTGACAGTTCGTCGGAGCATCTGAAATCACATTTCCCGCCTGATCCGAAACAATAGTAGTTGTCTCCTTCACGCTCTAATATGCCGCAGATCACGGCGGACGTCCGACGTGGCCGCAGACAGCGGAAAAATCACATTGCATGTGGGGTCCTCAGGCACAGTCTCAGCAAACCTTGTCCACCGATCGATTGTAGGCGTCGGCGTGTATGCGAACCGGAAAATTTGACCATTTTGTGAACATGTTGCTCAGCAAATTGCATTAGCTGGTAATCGTTAAATATTCGGCGGCAAGTCTTTCCTAAGCCTTCCGATGATTGCTACGAGCACATCGTCGGCGCTTCTCGTTCCCGCTACCTTGATCTTTCTATCCATAGCCCCTACCTCGACCTTGAGTATTTTGCGCTCTGTACGCGAGTCAAGGTTGCCGTAGAAGTACGCGCCTATGGGTTGTTGGCGCCTGTTGCCGGTCTGAAGTCGGACCTGACCGGGGGTTCGGCTTGCGCCACTGGTTGATTAAGCGAAGGAAGTTTGGTTTGCTCTCGGGGCTGCACTCGAGGTACAGATCGTCAACTTTCTTTGACATTGCAATTCCCTCATTTCTGGTTTCGAGTAAGGCAAGCTTCCTACGGTTGAAAAACTGCAAAGCATAACCGAAATGATGCTGCCGGTCGAGAGGCCCAGCGCAACTTGTAGGGCGGAGGGATACGAGAAATATATTGCGGTAGCTGCCTGATTTTTGAGTGGGGCGGCAAGAAGTCGGAATCACGAAGTTAGTCAACGCTCAACAGGATTGCGGTATATTGATTGCTGTCAAGAACTTATTCGAGCACGAAAAGGAGCGGCATGGTCAATCTGGCTCAGGTGATCAAAGACTTGCGAGCGGAACGAAGCCGGGCGCAGAAAGAGGTTGACCGCTTGGAGAAAGCCATCGGCGCGCCTCGGAAATTGGGCAATCCCGGACGGGGAAAGTAAAGGAATGAGACGAGGACAAGACGGAAGCTTAGGGATTGCCGCAAAATAAAGTTTACCATTCAACTCTTTCAGTTGCCGCGAGGAGAGATCGAATAGTTCCACGCTGGGTTTTGGTTGTGGGGTCGGATGTTCAGGTCTTTCATCTGCTCGTCG
>QHZE01000761.1 GCA_003225335.1 Acidobacteriota bacterium | reverse complement strand
GCCCAGGGTGCTCCTGCTCTTGCCTACGACGACCTACCGTGCGGCGGATTTTCTCGCGGCAGCCGAGCGGATGAACGTGGATGTGGTTGCCGCTTCCGAGAAGCCGAACGTAATGGCGAGCAAACATCCGGAGGTCCTTCTGACGCTGGACTTCCGCGACCCGGAAGCGGCGGCGCGCACGGTCCGGGAATTTCACAAGGCATATCCGATCGATGCGGTGATTCCTGTCGATGACGATACGGCAGTCGTGGCGGCAACGATAGGCTCCGCTCTATCGCTCAAGCACAACTCGATTGAATCGGCGCAGGCCGCCCGGAACAAACACACTTTCGTCGAGCTCCTTCACAGACACGGCCTGGCCGCGCCGTGGTACCGCCTCTTCACCACGGCCGAGGATCCCAAGCAAGCTGCGCGGGCGGTTTCTTATCCCTGTGTGTTGAAACCCCTGTTCCTTTCCGCCAGCCGCGGCGTGATCCGCGCCGACGATCCTCTTGCCTTCGCCGCTGCCTGGAGGAGAATCCTGAAAATTCTGCAAGACCCGGAAGTGGCGGCACGAGGAGGAGAGGCAGCCAAACAACTGCTGGTGCAAGAGTTCATCCCGGGCCAGGAGGTTGCCCTGGAGGGAATGCTGGACAAAGGAGAGCTTCGGGTTCTGGCCATTTTCGATAAGCCGGACCCGCTCGAAGGACCTTTCTTTGAAGAGACCATTTACGTCACCCCATCGCGGCACGCGGAATCCCATCAACGGCAGATCGCCGGCTGCGTGGCCTCTGCCGCCGCTGCGATCGGACTCAGAGAGGGGCCCATTCACGCAGAATTGCGATTCAACGAGAACGGGATATGGATTATCGAAATGGCGGCCCGCTCGATCGGCGGCTTGTGCTCGCGGACCTTGCGCTTTGGCACGGGGCTTTCGCTGGAAGAGTTGATCCTGCGTCATGCTCTAAATCTGGGGATCGGCCACATTCAAAGAGAGCAGAGGGCGGCCGGCGTGATGATGATACCGATTCCAGGAGCCGGGATTCTGCAGGAAATCCAGGGGCTGGAAGCGGCCAGAGCGGTTCCCCGTATCGAAGGGGTAACTGTCAGCGTGCCCCTCGGCAAAGGACTGGTTCCTCTCCCTGAAGGGTCGAGCTACCTGGGATTCATTTTCAGCAGGGCTGAGACGCCGGCTGCCGCCGAGACAGCCCTGCGTGCGGCCCACCGCCAATTGCACTTTGTCATACAACCAGAAGGGTGCAATTGAAAGTGTGAGTCAAGCAGCGCGGCCGGAGAGACTGCGAAAGATTGTATTTCAAACCAAATGACATCCAAACGGCAGTGATTTCGTGAAATTCGTGGAATTCGTGGCCAATAAAACCGCCACGAATTCCACGAATTAACACGAATCAAATTCTCCACAGCTTCTGAGGAGTTCAAGGCAGCGTGAATTGATTCCCACTTCTAATTGCACCCGAGCCGGAAGGAGAATTGAGGATGGTACAGCTTGGACAACCCTCCAACAGACCTTTGAACTTCAACACCTTGGCCGAGCTGGCGTTTTGTTTCCGAGTATGAGACTCGCTCGCTACAAAGAGGCTTTGGAGATGAGGCCGCGGCGAAGGAGCTCTTGCTGTGCGCGATGCGACGCGGACAAGAGAGCCAAAGGTTGCGAAGCTTGAGTTGCGTTCGCGCTCATCTGTTTCTCCGTCTGCTGAACTTCCTCCGCCTGGCCGGCACGATGGGCTACCTCAATCAGATCCGCTTCCGGGATTTCTTGAATGATGCGCTCGACCAGGCGTCCCAGGGCCGTGGCCCCGACTGATTTGGCGTGGATCTCGCCTGCCAGGACCGCATCACCGATCTTCTCCAAAGCCTGGACCGCCCCAATCCGGACCTGGCTCTTAGGATCCTCTAGCGCACCCAGCAAAGGTTCAATCGCAGGCACGCCCATGCTCGCCAGGTCGTCCCATTTCATGCGCGCCACAGCGCAGGCTGCATGCTGTCTGTCAGTCAAATGGCCTCCGCAGATGATTTCCAGCGTCCGGGCTACCGCCGACCGGAATTCGCTGTCCGGATCCTTGAGCATGGGCAACAGGCGCTCGATGACCCGCTCGTCACGGATCATGCCCAGCGCATCCGCAGCTGCTCGGCGCACGCACTGGTCATAGTCCTTCAGCGCTTCCAGCAACGCATCCACCGCACTCGCATCCCCGATTCGGCCCAGCGATCCAGCCGCTGCCTCGCGGACGTTCCGATCCTTGTCCTTGAGCGCCTTCACCAGGGCTTCTACGGCGCGCGGGTCCTTGGACTCACCCAGCTTTTCCGCCGCTTGTGACCGGACCTTCCATTCCAGTGATCTTAACTGTTGAAGTCTGAACCAAAGCATCGGGCGTTCCCCTCCACGTTTGATCCGGGGGGTGCTTGCTCTTATTAATCGTCATTGTCTGAAGTCATGTTCATGATTTTGTGACGGCCATGCCCCGAAGGTGGCCATTCAGGCCGTCGGAATCAGCAGGATGATTTCAACTTTGGCATGACGAAACGGGGCGTTCGCCTCTGCGGGCGCTTCTTAAAGACGTTAGGTTGGGGTTCGCTCTCTTGCTGCCAGGCCTTTTCCCCGCTGAGAACCCACTGAACCGCATACTTGCGCAGCTCCGTGGAGTTTTTGAGCGCTAACTTTTTCTGTATGTGAGCGAGGTGCGTATCGACTGTTTTCGCGCTCAACTTGAGATTTGCGGCGATCTCTTGTCTCTTGTGCCCCTGGCCCAGCAACTGAAGCACGGTCAATTCGCGGTCGCTGAGAATGTCCGTGGGCCAGTCGTAGTGTTTCGCCCGGCCCGAATTGATGTATTTCTGCAGCATTCTTTCCGATAGTTGCTCGCTTACGTGCACCTCCCCTTTCATGATCCGGCGTATTGCCAGGATTAATTGGTCCGGGGCCTCGATGCCCAGGATATAACCCCGCGCCCCCGCGCGAAGAACTCGCTCCGCATAGAAAGACTCCTCATCCACGGAGAGGACAAGCACAGGCAACCCCTTGTGCCACAGTCTGATCTCCTTGATCAACTCGAGGCCGATTTTGCCCTTCAGCGAAATGCTGACAATGACAAGGTCCGGTTTGAGCGTCGCGATAGCTTCGAAAGTTTCGCGCGCATTCTGGGCTTGTCCGCAAACGGACAGGTCGGATTCCTGGTTGAGCAGCTGCGCGAGCCCTGCGCAGACCATGGAATGTTCCCCGACCAACAGGATCGCGATTCCAGGTTTCTCGCGGGTACCAGGCCTTTTCGCCGTCATGGCTTCTTGATCCTGTCCCGTGGCGCTCTTAACCGTCGCTCTCATCCCTCAACCTGGGTAACGGCCCTTGCCTCGAAACGGGCTCGCGGTTTTGGGATCGCCTACGAACGAACCCTTTCACTCGTCGTGAGCATGTTCCGGCATCCACTCCGATCACCTTACGGCATCCAGATCCCGCTTCTAAAAAACAAGCGGCAGCGGATTCCCCCAAAGAAGATCTTTCCGCCATGCGCTTTCGCGATGCCCTCTAGTCCAACTAGGTAGCCACGAAGTTCACAAAATGGTCAAATTTGCCTCAACCTTCGTGGTATGGGCGTCCCCTTGGAAGTGAGGACTAAACTCAGTCATGACGGGCCATCCGACGAAGACCCGTCTCGCTCGTGACTTACTCGGCGGTATGAGGCTCGCTCGCTATAAATAGCTAAAGCCGTAGCGAGTGGGCAGTAACTGCCGACTGCTGACTCCTCGGTGGACTTGACCCCTTTTGTTTTGCATTAACCAGAGCTCGTCTTCAAAATCGCCAACAGCCTCGGAGTCAGCACCGCTCTTCGGATGCTGACCCCCAAGTTCTACTAAAGTCACGCATGAAGCGTGCCAGCGCATTCGCTTGGAGCCACGAATCATAGAACTTATTTGACTGCGTAATGTTACAGCCGCCCTGGCACCGAGATCCGCTGACAGAAAAGCGGAATCCGGAGCCCAGGAGTGGAACTCAGATTCCCCTCGCCACAGCGAGCAGGGGAGCGGGCCACGGAGACACGGAGACCCGGAATTCGTGTTCTCCGCGTCTCTGTGTCTCTGTGGCAAAAGATAGGCATTTGTATCCCGAAGTGCGTGGGGGAGCAAGACTGTTCTTAAGGCACTGATTCATCGCCCCCTGCCGCTCAGAAGCTCACTCTCACGCCTACCTGGAGTTCCCGTGCGGGATGCGCTGTGTTGGGCGCACCGAAAAATTTTGACGTGAGCACCCCAACATAGTTCTTGTAGTTGGTTTGGTTCAAGAGATTGAACACATCGAAGCGGAACTCCACCTGCCGTGTCGTCTCGGTCTTTTCCGCAGCTTTTCGGAGTATGACCTTCTTTGTGAGGCGCACGTCTACGTCGGCCCAGAAGGGACCGTGTCCAATATTCCGTGCGACGTTCCCAGTTCCGGGAAGAACCAACCACCGTACGCTATTCGCGTTGATGGGGATCAGGGCGCCACCGGACACCCCTTGAAGGCCGTTGTAGAGTACGCCAGGGATTCCACCGACAAAGCTTCCATCGATCCCGAAGGAATTGAAAGGCGCGTTGGGGTTTGCGAGACTTGGACGGTCATTGGCCACGGTGTCGTTGTTGGTGTCAAAGCCGGTCGTTATGTTGTAGGGAGCCCCAGAACGCACGGTGGAGATCATGCCGAGCTTAGACCCAAAGGGCAGCTTCATCACGCCGGAAACAACCAAGCGATGCCGCTGATCGAAGTCGGAGCGCCCACGCTCGCCCCGCAAGGCGAAATTGTCGGCCGGAAGTGCGTTCATGCCCGAAGTATCGTCAATGGAGTGGGAGAACGTGTACCTCGAGAGGAGTTGCAGCTTACGCAACGTCGTCTGGAAGCCCAACGTCACACCATGGCTATTGGAAGTGCCCGAGCTCTCGAACTGATCGACATTCACAAGAGTCGGGTCAGGGCGCAGGCCAGTCGCCGGCAGCGGCGCGTTGACGTCGCGCATGCGGTACAACTTCACGCCGCGCAGCATGGTGTACTCCGCCGTGAGAGAAGTCTGAGCTGCCAGCTTCCGCTCCACCCCCAGGCTTGCCTGAATGGCATAGGGGGCACGGATGCGCGGATCAATGCGGAACACGCTCGGAAGCGAATTGGGAAGAATCTGCGGCGAAGGGAAGCTCGGGTTACTAAGCACCACCTGGTTCAGATGCGCGCCGTCGTGAAGCAGGTACTGCTGTTCCAGACTGACCGGCTGGCGTTGGTAGAAAATACCGCTCCCCACGCGCAGGACCGTCTTGCCGTCCGCAGTCGAGGTAGCGAGCGCGATTCGTGGCGCCAGGTTGTTGTAGACGT
>QHZE01000759.1 GCA_003225335.1 Acidobacteriota bacterium | reverse complement strand
CCCCTTGCCCCGAAAGCGCAGCAGAAGCCTGGGGAAGGTGAGAGACAACGCCTGGTAGAAGACAAACAGAAAGATAAGAGGACGGCTCACATCAAGCTTGAGCGCGAAGGAAAGAAAACCTAGAAACAAACCCACCAGGACGGAGCTCTCCAGCGCGATCCGGATCTTTTCCCAGTCCGAGGGCCGAAACGAAAGCCGGTAGAGCCCCAGAGAGTAAGCCGCAAGGGCCCAAAGCGGCAGGGCAAGGAACACCATCCAGAGATAGGATTGCAGGGGAAAAAGCGCGGGGTTGAGAAGGCGTTCCAAAGCGCCCGGCGCGAAACGGTCGAGCTGCAGCCGGGTGAGATACGCCACCGGAAACGCTGCGGCGGACAGAAGAAGGTCCGTCACAAATTGCAGAGTCGTGAAAAGCTTGGCATGTTCCCGGAGCATCCCTCCCCTTCCACCTGCGCGATGGGGCGGGATTATAACACTTCCCATTTGTCTTGGTCATTGGCCATTTTTCATTTTAGTGGCAGCCAGAAATGACCAATGACAAATGACCAATGACAAATGAGCAATCAGGTAAGGAGTTGCATTCGCGCTCGCGAGCCGCGCCAGGCGTAACTGAGCACTTACAGCCTCCCAATATTCCCTTTCGGCCTTCAGTTCAGGGACTGGGGCGGCACTGCCGAAAGAAACTTCCCGTCGGTGGCCCCGAAGAGCTCGAAGGCTATCACGGGCTTGCTGGCGGTCACCTTGACAAAGCCTTTGACCTGGCCGCGCGTGGCGGGGATCAGCTCCTGCAGCAGCTTCACGAGACGCCCGCCAGGGACCAGACTTGCTGTCTGGCTCCCGCTCAAGCTGCCGTCTTCGCGAAATACTTCCACCTTAAGCTCGGCGCCTTCAGGGGCAAAGAAAGCCACTCCGGTATAGAATCCCAATGCCTGTGCCACCTGGGAAAAGAGGAAAGCGCTGGAACCTGCCGAAGAGAGCGGCAAGGCTGCTCCGAAACTCAGGCGATTCTGCGTGGGATCGCCGTCGCCGAACAGCACATTGCCGAGGAGCCTTGCCCCGCCGCTTCCCACGATTCGAACCGATCCCACAGTCGGTGACGTAAAGCCAAAATAGGATAATGCATCCAGCGTGAGGTGCCCTCCAGCCGGAACCAACGCCGGTTGCGGATTGCGCGGAGTCGCGATGACCTGGCCGCCGTCGCCGAGGACCGTGACGCTGACTGTCGCGGGCGAATCTCCCACATTCACGATGTTGATGCGCGTGCCGACATTCAAACCACCGAAATTCCCCGCTGCCAGCTGCGGCGAGTACAGAAGCGAGGCCGCGTTCTCCGAGGGAAGCGCATTGACTCCGAACACCGTATCGCTCTGCCGGATGAAGGTGAAACCTGCCAGGGCCTCGTTCGCGGTTACGGCTCGCACGTGCGCCGAGCTCAAAATTTCTCCCGTGCCGAAGATCGAGGCGACCGATTCGCCTATCTTGCCGCGAGCTGGAATCACGCGCGTGAGGGCAGGCCGCAAAGGCTGGCCGCCGGATCCCACAAGCGAGAGTTGGACACTGACCGGGACGTCCTTCACGTTCATCAGGTGAATCTCTGTGGAGGTGTCCGGGTTCTGGAGGATGTCCGCGAAATATAACTCCTTGTAAGCTCGAGTGAAGGCCTCAGCGCCGTCAAGAAACGTGCTTCCGTCGCCAGTCAGGAAAAAGCCCTGAAGACTTTGACTGTCCGACTCTACGATGATGGAGCCCGATTGCTGTGAACCCGTCGGAAGGTTGAATATCTCGCGTTCGAGCCGGGCAATCTGCGCTCCTCCCGCGATCGAAAGATCCGCGGGCACGAGGGCATTCGTGTCATAGATCAAATCCCCTTTGTTGTCGCGAGCCGAACAGACTCCGCTGGGGAATCGTGCGCATCCCCACGACGATCCCGCCCGTGCTTGCCGCTACCTGGTCCCCTAGGCGCAGACGAACGGTCCGCGGTCCGGGCTTGGCATCCGGCGCCACGTTGACGTTGAAGCCGATGCCCACGTTGGTTCCGGAAGCGGTCTTTATCATACCCAACGGGCGGGAGGGATCGATGCTGATGCCGGTGCCCAGGATACTGACATCATCCAGGCTGGCTACCTTCCACGTGTCGGCGCCTCCGACGATCAGCGTCAGTGACTCACCGGGATGCACGACGGCGGCCCCTCCACCTACATACAGCGCCCCAGTGGCGGGATCGTTCCTGCCCATCTTGTCTATATTCAGTGTCGGCGCGCCCGAGGGGACCGAAAAGTTGACTTCACTCCTGGGCACGAGGCCGGGCAGGTTCTGGTCTGTCAGGAAGGTCGTCAAGAACGACGTATTTGTGTTCTTGTAATACGAGTCTCCGCCGCCCCCCAGCAACTGAGCCAATCCTACGGGTCCGTTCAGGGGTTCCACATAGAATGCGTATCTTCCGGGGATTGGTCCCGTGAGCGCGTAGCGGCCGTCAGAGTCCGCCAGCGCGGTATATATCAGGTTTCGGTCCAGATCCATCGCGGTGACGGAAGTTCCCAAGGCACCGCCTCCACCCAGGACGAGTCCGCTCATCGTCACGCGCCCGGTTATGCTTCCAACCATCGCGCTGCGGGCCGGGTTGGGGTACGTGAAGGTCGCGAAGGCTGCGTCATCCACCGAAAGAAAGCGTGGGAAGAATTCTCCCTTGTCCGCGGTATAGAACATCGTGTCGTTTTGCGCCACGGCGTGGTCGCAGCCCAACGCGTGCCCCAGTTCGTGGGTCACCACGGCTTGCACGTCGTATGTGTCGGGGCTGAGGTTTGTGGAGAAGCTCACGCCAGGATTGAGAATCATGTCGCTCTCGTGGATGACGCCGGTACCCGGGTCAAAAATCAGGCGGGTGAGACCGAGGGTGCCGGGCCCCATGAGTT
>QHZE01000758.1 GCA_003225335.1 Acidobacteriota bacterium | reverse complement strand
CCTCGTCGTGACTGGGGATGAAGTAATCCACGAATCGCAGGCACCGCCCGAGGTGTGGAAGCCGGCCGCCATGGATCGCCGAGCCGCCCGTGTCGAGCGCAATCTCAATGCCGCCCGGGCGTTTCGCCGACCGCGTTTTCCTCTTTGGTGCGGATGGAAATGTTCCATCGTCCCTTAAAGCGCAAGCAAGCTTGCGCACTCCAAAGAAGAGCCCCAAAAATCTTGTAAGGAAAACACGAATTCACTGCGTAAGTACTACGGATTACACGAAACCAGCTTAGCGGATGCTGCGCTCGCTTTGGAGACATTTCGTGTAATTCGTGGCGAGGTCTTGCGGCCTGAATCAGCGGAGCCCGCGGCGGAAATCGTGAAGGATTTCGCGGGCCGCGTTGTAGCCGGGTGCTCCCATAACTCCCCCGCCGGGATGCGTTCCGGATCCGCAGAGATAGAGATTCCGTATCGGCGTGCGATAGCGGGCCCATCCGGGAACAGGGCGTAGAAAGAAAAGCTGATCCGCGCTCATGTCGCCGTGGAAGATGTTGCCGCCCGTCAGACCGAACGTTGCCTCCAGATCCACCGGTGAGAGCACCTGCCGGAAGCGCACGAGGTCCTTGAAGCCCGGAGCGTATTCCTCCACCAAATCCATGACACGATCCGCATACGACTCTCTGACCCCATCCCATGGACGGTCTCTCAGGTGATACGGCGTGTATTGAAGGAAGATGTTCATGATGTGCTTGCCGGGAGGCGCGATCGAATCGTCATAGGTTGTCGGAATCGTGATCTCCAGCAGAGGCCGGCGCGAAGGCACGCCATATTTGGCGTCGTCGAACGCGCGCTCTACGTAATCGACGTCTGGACAGATATGAATCGTCGTTTTGTGGTGGGGCATCGGCCGTGTGCCGGGCAGAGCTTTGAAGCTGGGGAGGCCGTCGAGGGCCAGGTTGATCTTCATGGAGCAACCGCTCATCCGGATCTGCTTTACCTGCTCCAGGAATCGCGCGTCCAGGTCCTTCTCGCCGAGCAGCCCCAAGAACGTACGTTTGGGATCCGCGTTGGAAGCCACCGCTTGCGCTCGAATCTCCTCTCCATCTTTCAGCACGACTCCCTGAGCGCGGCCGTCTTTCACCCGGATGTGATCCACGTCCGCCGCAGTTCGGGTCATCGCACCGGCTGAACGAGCCGCTCCCGCAATGGCTTCGGACACGGCGCCCATCCCGCCGCGCACAAAGCCCCACAAGCCCCGGTGCCCGTTCACCTGGCCCATGACGTGGTGGAGCAAGATATAGGCCGTTCCCGCGGATCGGGGCCCTGCAAAGGTCCCTATGACGCCGTCCGTGGCGAGCGAAACTTTGAGTTGATCAGATTCGAACCAGCGGTCCAGAAAGTCCGCGACGCTCTGGGTGAAAATCCGTATCTGGCCGACGCGCTCGTCGTCTCGCATCCTCAAGAACTGCCAGCCGAACTTTCCCAGCTTCCCCAGGTCGCTGGCCCCGGATCCAACCAGGTTAGGGGGCGTCACCAGCAGCATCGTTTCGGCGAAGCGCGCGAGCCCCTCGACGTAGGTTTCATAACGAGGGTAGGTTTCCGCATCCTTGCGCGAAAATTTGGCAATCTCTTTGCAGGTTTCCTGCAGGTCCTGCCACATGAGGAAGTGACTGCCGTCGGGAAAAGGGGCGAAGTACGCCGGGTCCTTGGGGTAGACATAGTAGCCGTAGCGCGGCAGGTCCAGCTCGCGAATGATCCGTTCCTGAAGCAGGCTGCAGAGGTAGGCCGCCGTCGAAATTTATGCCCTCCTCCGACAATTACCGCATCCCATGTTTCTCCCATTCACATACTCGCTTTCTTGGCGATTCTTAGCGTCTTCGCGCCTTTGCGGTAAAGAAAGACACAACCACAAAGACGCAAAGGCGCTAAGCATCACACAGATGCCGTGGTCAGATTCATATGGACGGGCCGGGAAAGATCCTGGGCCACAAGGCATCGACACGCGCGACGGTTTCCGGCGCCGGCACGACCATCAGAGGGAACCAAGGCTTGATCCTGCAGTCAAAAACTACCGGCGGCGTAAACCGGACGTGATAGCGCTCCAGATGCAACTCCCGCGCGTGAATGTCGGCCGCCGGCTCGAAGCGCGTAAACACCGTCCAGAGGAATGAGGCCTCGTCTCGCACGCAGTCGGCTGCGTCGTCCACCAGGCATACGAGCCGAAAGGGCTGCGCGGCCTCTTCTTTCGTCAGTTCCCGGACCACAAAATCGTTTTCGCGCCAGGCGGGGCCCTCTACTACGAGAACGCCGGGCACGAAGACTTCCTGACGGCGAAACAACGGGCTGCGCAGTTCCGCGACAGGTTTTGGTTGAAGCGAAAAACGCCTGTCCCCCAAGCCCATCAGAATGGCCTTGCTCCCTTCATTCAATTTGCGCGTCGTGTAATCGAGCGTGTCCTGCGAGACATTCGAGAAGATAAAGAGATCCGTGGCAAAATCGGCACGCTCCAGAATATGGGTGAGCAATGGCCGGAATTCCTTCAATGGGAGAGGGGCGTCCGTGACCAGCAGAAACTTTGTCAGGGAGAGCTGCCCTTCACCCAGAATCCGCATCGCCGCCATGAATGCCTCGCGCCGGTAGCGTTCCCGCACGACGGCGGCGGCGAGCGGATGCACGCCTGCGTCATCGTAAGCCCAGACGGAAACAACTCCATTCATCACCAGCGGAAAGATCGGCGAGAAGAGCTCCTGCAGGTATTCTCCGATGTAATGATCCTCCTGGCGCGGACGTCCGACTACCGTGGCGGGAAAGACGGCACCCGAGCGGTGATACATACGCTCCACTTTGAAAACCGGAAAGTCGTGGGCCAGGGAGTAGTAGCCGTAGTGATCTCCAAACGGGCCCTCCAGCCGGCGGACTTTCGGAGGTATTTCGCCAACCAACAGGAAATCCGCTTCGGCCACGACGGGGAGCGGACTCACGCGAGGGTCGCGGACCTGCGCCAGGCGTCCGCCTTGCAGAAGAGAAGCGCCCATCAGCTCAGAAACATTCTCCGGCAAGGGCGCCACTGCAGCCATGATGAGCGCAGGAGGGCCGCCCAGAAACAGATTCACGGGCAGAGGCCGGTTGAGTTTTTCCGCTTCATAATAATGAAATCCTCCGCCGCGGTGGATCTGAAAGTGCATTCCCGCGGTCCGGTCGTCATAGATCTGATTGCGGTATATCCCGAGGTTGCCTTTCCCCGTTATCGGGTTCTCAGAGTACACGAGAGGGAGCGTGAGAAATGGGCCTCCGTCCATGGGCCAGGTCTGGATCTGCGGGAGCACGGTGAGACGGGGAGGATCCACGACCTTCTCAAGCACCGGGCCGGTGCGCACCTCTCTCGTCCCTATTTTGAAGCCAGTCGTGGCGAGGTCTCGAAAGCTCCAGAGCCTGCCGGGAGTGGGACGGAGCAGCGATTCTGCGGCTTCCGCCAGCCTCTTGAAAAATCGAACGGGATCTTCTCCAAAGGCCAGATCAATGCGCCGACGCGTGCCGAAGAGGTTGGTGACGACAGGGAATTTCGTGCCGGCAACGCCCGTGAAGAGAAGCGCCGGACCCTGGCGCGCCACGACTCTACGGTGAATCTCCGCCAG
>QHZE01000418.1:14786-57422 GCA_003225335.1 Acidobacteriota bacterium | reverse complement strand
CGTTCGACTACGGCAACAACATTCGCGGCCAGGCGCTCAAGGCCGGAGTGAGCAACGCCCTTGACTTTCCGGGATTCGTCCCGGCCTACATCCGGCCGCTTTTCTGCGAAGGCCGCGGCCCGTTTCGATGGGTCGCTCTCTCAGGCAGCCCGGCAGACATAGCTGTCACCGACGATCTGGCGCTGGAGATGTTTGCCGAAAACGAATCGCTCGCCCGCTGGATACGCCTGGCTCGGGAAAGAATCAGGTTTCAGGGATTGCCTTCGCGCATCTGCTGGCTGGGGTACGGCGAGCGTGCGGCTTTCGGCCTGCGCCTCAACGATCTGGTGGCGCGCGGCAAGATCGAGGCCCCGGTGGTCATCGGGCGCGATCACCTCGATTGCGGCTCCGTCGCGTCCCCCTACCGGGAAACCGAAGCGATGAAAGATGCCTCGGACGCTGTTGCCGACTGGCCGATCCTGAACGCTCTGCTAAACACTGCCAGCGGCGCGAGCTGGGTGTCGTTTCACCACGGAGGGGGTGTGGGCATAGGCTATTCGCTCCACGCCGGACAGGTGACCGTCGCCGACGGCACGCCCGAAATGGCCAAACGCATCGAGCGAGTGCTCACCAATGATCCTGGCATCGGCGTCGCACGCCATGCTGACGCCGGTTACGCGGAGGCGCGGGATTTCGCTCGGCGCAAGGGCATCCGCATCCCGATGGTCTAAGTAGCCGTCTCATCCATTAGCTCAGCTAACGTCTCTGTGAATCTCCGTGTCCTCCGTGTCTCCGTGGTGAAAGAGGCCCTTACCTCCGGCTCGCGGCGAAGAATTCCCGGACTTCGTTGAATACTTCACCTTTCCCTCCGCTTACCCGCCTGCAAGGCGGCAACGAGTCCAGGAAAATCCGGCCGTACTTTTTCTCCAGAATACGCCGGTCGAAGATCATGATCGATCCGCGATCGGTCCGCGTGCGGATGAGACGGCCGAAGCCCTGCTTGAACTTGATCACCGCCTGCGGGACGCTGTATTCGAGGAAAGGATTTCCGCCGCGCCGCTGAATCGCCTCCACACGAGCCTCCACCACAGGTTCCTGAGGCACGCTGAAGGGGAGCTTCGTGATGATGACGTTTTCGAGCGCCTCACCGGCGACGTCCACCCCTTCCCAAAAACTGTCGGTGGCAAACAACACGCTGGTCTTGTCTTGCTTGAAGACCTCCGTCAAGCGGTGTCGGGGCGCGTCGCCCTGCATCAAGGCGCGAATCCCTCCGGCTTCAAGACCCGCCTGCAATTCCTGGAACGTTCGCCTCAGCAGATAGTACGAGGTGAAAAGCACCAGCGCTCGCCCCTCCGAAATTCGGATCGACTCCAGAACCAGCCTTCCGAGCTCGGCTGCGAAAGAGGGGTGATCGGGAGCGGGGATGTCCACAGGGATCGCCAGGATCACCTGGCGGGCATAGTCGAAGGGAGAAGGGAGCATCATTTCGACGAGCCTTCCGCCCGCCACCCCGTCCAGGCCCAGCCGCTCTCTGATGTAGCTGAACCGGTTCTCCGTCGTCAAAGTGGCGCTGGTCAGGACCACCGTTTCAAACTTATGAAAGAACTGCTCTCGCAGCAGCCCAGCCACGTTCAACGGGACCTGCCTGAGGATGAAGCTTTTCCCGGTCTTTCCTTCCCGCATTTCGATCCAGCGCACCTTGCTTTCGTCTTCCTTTCCGAATATCTCTCCCAGGGACGACGCGGCCGTCTCGATGCGGCCCGTCAGCGCCGAAAGCTCCACCGCTTGAGAAAGCACCGCCTCCGAAGCCTTTTCCCCAAGCAAATCACTCGGGCCGGCCAAGAATCTCCGGCGTGAACCGGACCTTCAACTCCGCGCCCTCCTCCTTCCTGGAGCTCTCAAAATAGGCGGACAATTGATCGAACAAGCCGCTGACGCCCCCCGCGACGCGCTCACGCAGCGGAAGGAGCTGGTTTTGGACGTGGCTGTAGATGCGGCTGTACAGCTTGAGATCGATTCCCTTGACGCCTTTCAGCTTGGCCAGCAAGTAAGGGAGCAACCCCCGCTCGCGGACTTTCTCTTTCTCGCGCAAACTGTAAAAGCGCCCCAGCAGTTGAAGGAGCCCGCGCCTGGAGAGCTGAGTGCCGAAATAGTCGGTGGCCACGTCTTCGACGTTATGGGCCTCGTCCAATATGATTCGCGAGTAACCGGGCAGGATGGCCGCGTCGGTGTAGCTGCCTGTTTCGCTGCGCACGGCCAAATCGGCGAACAGGAGGTGGTGATTGGCGACGAGCAGATCGGCCGCGGACGCCTCGCGGCGAGCATTGTAGAAGAAGCAGTTGTTGTAGAACGAACAGCGCACGCGCGCACAGTTGTCGCTTTCACAGGCCACCTTTTCCCAGACGGAAGGCTTCGGCACAATGCTGAGGTCGGACCGGCTGCCGTCCCGGGTCTTATGAGCCCATTGCAGCAGGGATTTCAACTCGGCGCGCTCTTCCGTCTCAATCAGGTATTCCCCATCTTTTTCCAGATTGTCGACTTTGTTGAGACAGACATAGTTTTGGCGTCCCTTCATCAAGACCGCTTTGAACTTGAAAGGAAGAGAGCGCTCGAGCAAAGGAAGATCTTTGTTAAGAAGCTGCTCCTGAAGGTTGATCGTGTTGGTTGAAACCACGACGCGCTGCTTGTTGCGAACCGCCCAGGAAAGTGCCGGGAGCAGATAAGCCAGGCTCTTTCCCGTGCCCGTGCCCGCTTCGATCAGTGCCAGCTTCGAGTCATTGAACGCATGACAGATCGCCGCCAGCATACGCAGTTGTTCACGGCGAGCTTCGAACCCGGTCAGGTTGCGCGCGACCATCCCCTCCCGCGCCAGCCACCCGATGATTTCGCGCGTATTCAATAGCTGGTTTTGCTGTTTTTTGAAGGCCTCGACAACAACGTAAACGTCATCTACGGCGTTGTTGACGATGTAACAGCCAACACCCCGATTACCCAGTTCGGAAGCGACGGCGATATCGGGGGACGACGGGTCCAGGCAACCGGAGGGGTGATTGTGAATCACGACATCCCCCTGGCCGGCTACCTGCATCAAAGCGGGAACCGCAGAGTCGTGGCCGCGCGCCAGCGGGACGATTTCATGGGCCATTCCTCTGTCGTCGAGTCTGGCCAGAAAGAAGACTTCATTGCCGCGGGCCTCCTCGATCGTCTCGCGCATCGCCTCGAGCGAAGAGGCGTCGATCAACTGCTCAACCTTGGCCATGGCGGTCCGGGCACAGTATAACACCTGGGCTGGCAGCGCGTGCCCGGCATCCAAACGATGAAGAGAGACCGGTACTATGCACTAACGTGAAAATCCTTCGCTGGCTGGAAAGAGTTCTCCGCCAAACGACAAATGATAAATGGCAAATGAGCAATGACAAATAGAAGTCGGAATCCGGACGACAAACTGCGATTTGTCATTTTTCCCAAAGCTCTCTCTCTGCGTTTTCTGCGTCTCTGCGGTGAATGTGTTTGGTTGCGGCTATGCCGCGCCAGGTTTGTCTGTGGTTTTGTCGGAGCAGCCTGGCTTTGCGCGACCCTACTGGACCGTGGTGCCGCTGGGAGGCTTATCCACGCCCGTCTGCCGCTCTTTCTGAGTCTGCAGCGCCTGGATCAGTCCGTCGACGATGTGGTTCGGAATCACAAGCACCGCTTTGACCGGACAGGGCAAAACGCCTGTGCGCTGGACCTTCAATGCCTCTTGCTCGTTCTGCGGCCCGATGACTTCGCAAAAGGTGAGTGTGCAGTCCATGGGAGAGACGTTCACCTGGACGTAGTTGGAGTAAATCCTCGGCGAAGACAGATTGGGATCCGCAACAATTTGCACTGGTCGTTGTTCTGCGGCCATATTTTTTTCTCCCACAACAGATAAGGGGACAGTCACCGAAATTCCCGTCCCGCTCAACCGTAGGATCTGGGCACACAGGAATTTCGGTGACTGTCCCCTTATCTGGTTAACCGGGCGGCCATGCCATGATGCGACCGCCTAGAACGTGCACGTGAAGGTGGAACACTGTCTGGCCCGCTTCGGCGTTGGTATTGATTACGGTCCGGAATCCGGAGCGGTCGATGCTCTTTTCCCTGGCCATCCGTCCGGCAACCACCAGAAGGTGCCCCAGGAGACCTTCGTCCTTGATCTCGTCATTCAACGAAGAAATGTGTTTGCGAGGGATGACGAGTATATGGACCGGAGCCTTGGGATTGATATCCTGGAAAGCAACACACTGGTCATCTTCGTACAAGAGGGTCGCAGGTTTTTCTCGAGCGGCTACCTGACAGAAGATGCATCCAAGCATTTTCACCATCCCTTTTTTGTAGGCATAGAAGACCAACTTCTTGACGGCAAAGGGGATCATTTCAATGGATTCGCTCGATATCGGCGCCGAGCCTGCGAAGCTTTTCTTCGATGCGGTAGTAACCTCGGTCGAGGTGATACACGCGGTCGACCACGGTATCGCCCTTGGCCACGAGGCCGGCAAGTATGAGCGAAGCGCTGGCTCGCAAATCCGATGCAAGCACTTTTGCCCCAGTGAGCGATCTGCCTCCCTTTACGACGGCGCGCCTCCCGACGATGGTGATGTCGGCTCCCATACGAATCATCTCCAGGGCGTGCATGAACCGGTTCTCAAAGATCGACTCCGTGATAACAGCGGCCCCATCGCCCTGAGTCATCAGGGCCATGTACTGCGCCTGCATGTCGGTGGCGAAACCGGGATACGGCAGAGTCGTGACGTCCTGCGATTTGATGGGATCCCTCCCCTGCACTCGAATGGTCTCATCCCCTCGAACTTCGATATTACATCCCGTCCGCCGCAGCTGCTCCAGGATGGCGACCATGTGAGCCGGCTGGCAGTGCGTGATTTCCACGTTTCCGCGCGTAACTGCGGCGGCGGCGGCAAACGTGCCCGCCTCGATTCTGTCCGGTATCACGCGATGCGCGCATCCGTGCAGCGCGTCCACACCCTGCACGCGAATTGTTCTCGTGCCGTCCCCTTCTATGCGGGCTCCCATGCTTCGGAGCAGGTTTGCCAGGTCACTAACCTCCGGCTCACAGGCAGCATTGTCCAGGACGGTTTCCCCTTTGGCGAGCGTCGCCGCCATCATGAGGTTTTCTGTGCCGGTCACGGTCACGATATCCATCAGGATGTAAGCTCCACAGAGACGCCGCGTGCTGGCTTCGACGTAACCGTGCATCACTTCGCAGGCGGCCCCCATCTTCTCCAGACCCATTAGGTGCAGATTTACCGGCCGGGCCCCAATGGCGCAGCCGCCCGGCAGCGAAACCCGGGCGCGGCCAAAGCGCGCCACCAGCGGTCCCAGGACCAGGATCGAGGCGCGCATGGTTTTCACCATTTCATAGGGAGCCTCCAGCGAAGTGACGTTTGCCGCCTTCAGCGAAGAGGTCCCGTCCTCGCGGACCTCGGCCTCAACCCCCATCTCCGAAAGCAGTCTCCTGGTAGTCAATATGTCTCTTACATAAGGAAGGTTCCGCAGATGGACCGGCTCCGCCGTCAAGAGAGACGCCACCATGTCCGGGAGCGCGGCATTCTTGGCCCCGCTGATCTCTACCGTCCCTGCAAGGACGCTGCCTCCTCTGACTCGTATTTTATCCATCGTTCCACTCAATCATGCATATAACAGGCTAAACCAAAGCTAAAGGCTTCGCCACGGAGACACGGAGATCTCACGAAGAATTCTCCGTGTCCTCCGTGTCTCCGTGGTGAGTTCTTTGGTTGCGGCTGGGCTGCACTGTGTTGGTCAGTTTCAAAACAACTGCGGTGCTTGGACACCGTCCTCCATCTTCTATCTTTTACGAGCAACCAGACACCGAGGGATTCCCCGGAGATCCTCGAGCACCGCCTCCGGAAAAAGCCCTTCCTCACGCGCGATGCCTTTGACTTCGTCGGACTGCCCAGCGCCTACCTCCATCAAAAGGCAACCTCCGGACAAGAGCCGAGGCGCTGCTTGCCGGATCAGCGGGCGGTAGATTTCCAGACCTGACTCGCCGCTAAACAACGCGACATCCGGCTCGTAGTCCCGCACCTCACGCGGAAGCATGTCTGCACCACGCCGCGAAACATAGGGCGGGTTGCTGAGAACAAAATGGAAGGCCGGCTCGGGCGGAAAGCAGTCCAGCAAGTCGGCGCAGACGAACTCAATTCGATCTTCCGCCCCGTTCATCAAGGCGTTCTGGCGCGCGATGCCCAGCGCCTCAAACGAGATATCAACTCCAAAACCTCGGGAGCCCGCCAGCCCGCAGGCGACCGAGACAGCGATACATCCGGAACCCGTGCCCACATCGACAAAGCGCAGATCTTTTCCCCCGAGGTCTCTTCCGAGCTCGATCGTCTTCTCCACCAGGAGCTCTGTCTCAGGGCGCGGTATCAGGACGCCGGCGCCCACACGAAAGCGCAGCCCGAAAAACTCCTGGTAACCGGTGATGTACTGCAAGGGCTCCCTACTCTTCCTCCGCTCTATCAGGTCGCGCAGCAAAAAACTCAATCCCGGCTTCCACGAGCTCCTCTTCCGCCCATCTCAATGCATCTCTTACCGTATGCAGGTCACTCCCTTCCCGTATGAGAATCCGCGCCAGTCCCCTTACGCGGGAGTTACCACGGCATTCTTCAGCTTCTCGGCCTGGAAGTGCGTAACCAGGGAGTCGATTATTTCTCCGATATTTCCCTCCAGGATGTCCGTGAGGTTGTGAACCGTGAGGCCGATGCGGTGGTCTGTCAGGCGGTTCTGAGGGAAGTTATAAGTCCGGATCTTTTCGCTCCGATCCCCGCTACCTACCTGGTTGCGACGATTCTCGGATATCGACTTCTGCTGCTCCTGAAGGGCGATGTCGTACAACCGCGATCTCAACACCCGCAGGGCTTTCGCCTTGTTCTTGGTCTGAGACTTTTCGTCCTGGCAGGAGACTATCAGACCGGTGGGCAGGTGAGTGATTCGGACAGCGGAATACGTCGTGTTTACCGACTGCCCGCCGGGTCCCGAGGAGCAGAAGGTGTCGATGCGAATGTCCTTGGGATCGATCACGACCTCGACCTCGTCGGCTTCCGGCAGGACCGCGACGGTTACAGCGGACGTATGGATGCGGCCGCTCGCTTCGGTCACCGGAACGCGCTGGACGCGGTGTACTCCGCTTTCGTACTTGAGCTTGCTATAAACCCGGTCCCCTTCGATCATCGCGATGATTTCCTTGTACCCGCCCACCTCCGACGCGTGCTCTTCCATGATCTCCACACGCCAGCCGCATCTCTCTGCATGGCGGGAGTACATGCGAAACAGCTCTGCGGCGAAAAGCGTCGCCTCAGATCCACCCGTGCCCGCACGGATTTCCAACAGAACGTTCTTTTCGTCGTTGGGATCTTTGGGAGTCAGCAGCAACTGGAGCTGTTTCTGACACGCTTCCGCGCGCCCCTCGAGAGAGTCCAATTCCTCTTGAGCGAGCTTGCGCATTTCGGGATCTTCCTCGGAATTCAACAGCGCCTTGGTTTCTTCGATCCCGCGTAAAATGTCTTTGTACTCCCTGAAATTCTCTACAATTCCACCCAGCTCCCGATACGATTTCGCGTGCTTTTGATATACGGAGGGATTCGCAATAACGGAAGGCTCCGACATTATCGCGCTGAGCTCTTCGAACCTTTGTTCCAGGGCATTAAGTTTGTCGATCATACAGGTGCTCCCCGGGGGTTATTGACAAATGGTACAACACAGAGGGGTCAGAATGGAGAAAGGAGTCGCGGGGGAGCCCCGCTAAGCGGCAGCTTGAGCTTCGCGGGCCTTGATCCCGTCCAGTTCCAGGGCTTCTTTCAGCGCGATGATGGCCACCTCCAGCTGGTCGTCAGAGGGCTCTTTGGTTGTGATGCGCTGAAGCGCAAGCCCGGGCATGACCACGATGCGGAAGACGCCTCTTTGGCAGCGTGGAGCCGACAGGCGTATCAGCTCATAGGAGAGTCCCGCGATCAAGGGAATCAGCACGACTCGGGAGAGAAAAATGGCCCAGAAAGCGTGGAATTTGAATACAGAAAAGACCGCGATGCTGACCACCATGACAAAGAGCAGGAAGCTCGTGCCGCATCTGGGGTGCAGCGTCGACTTCTTGCGGGCATTCTCCACCGTAAGGTTTTCACCGGCTTCCCAGGTATAGACCACTTTGTGCTCCGCGCCGTGGTACTGGAAAACTCGCCGGATGTCTCGCATCCTGCTGATGAAAAGTATGTAAGCCAAGAAAAACAGGACGCGAATCACACCGTCCACGAGGTTAAAAACCACCCAGTTCTGGATAGAAGGGAAATAGCCCTTCAGCCAGGTAGTGATCCCGAGCGGGGCCAGAATAAACAGGAACACCGCCACCGCACCCGCGGCTATCATGGAGAAGAGGATCGGGAGAAAATCTCCTCCTTTGTCCGATTCGTTCTTTTTCTCTTTCTCCGTATCGGATTCGAGATCGGACATCACAACGTTAAAGGAAAAGTTCAGCGTGCGAAGCCCGAGAACCAGCGACTGAATCAGAACCGCAAAGCCGCGAACGACCGGCCACGAAAGGGGCTTCCATAAGCCGGACAACCGTTCAACCGCCTCTCGCTTCACGTTGACGGAACCGTCCGCGCGCCGCACGGCGACCGCATAGGCATATGGCGTGCGCATCATCACACCCTCGAGGACGGCCTGGCCGCCTACGAGAATATCCTCAGGAGATGGAGCGCCTGGTTTAGCGGGCATGGCGTGGTTGCGTCCCCGTCCGGCCGTACTTCTTTTGAAACCGTTCTATCCGCCCGGCCGTATCCACCAGTTTTTGCTTCCCGGTAAAGAAGGGATGACAACCAGAACAGATTTCCAGGCGGATCTCGGCTTTTGTGGAGCGAGTCTCAAACTGATTCCCACAGGCACAGGTTACCAGGACCTTGTAATACTTGGGATGAATGCCTTCTTTCATGTTGTCCACCTCTGCAACTCCGGCGCTCACTAGCTTATCGTGCCGCCGGGACAATCTCGTAGTATACGCTCGCTTGTCAAGCCCGGCCACATCAATTTTCTCTTAACCCGTCATCGTGGCATGGCCGTCCCGGCCATGCTGCAAAACTTGACCGATTTGTAAACTTTGTGTCCACCAAGAAACCCTATAGGTTCGATCCCCAGTTCCCACGGGCGGGACGCCCGTGCCACGAAGTGGAAACGAAACTAAGGGAGGGTGACGGAGGCGGAGCGTCCGTAGAAGATCCCGTTGAAAAGGAATTTGAACGTGCCGTGCGGTTGGCCGCGGAACGTTATCTCCGGCCCGAACAAAAAAAGTTTCCCCTTGCCCACGCTCGCGTCGACTACTGCAACCGCCTGCTCCAGATATCCCTCGCCCCATGCCCAGCCGCTGCGAAGAGCCTGCTTGCTATGAAACCAGGCGACGGGCCGCACCGACTTCAGCCCGGCATCCGGTTTGAGCCGGAAGACCGGACTGTTGTCGAAAAGGATATCCACCTCCTCGCCGATCCCGTAGGCCAACGGGTTGGTATTGTCCACGCGGGCTCGGAGCACAGATCCGGGCACATAAAACTGTTCGCGCGACAGCGGCTTATCGGTGCCGTCGGGCAGTTTTTCCGTCAATGCATTCGTGATCGGGAGCCCTGCCTGATAGCCCAGGGATGTGGAGCTGCCGATCGCCAGAATCGTTCCTCCCTCATGGAGAAACTGGAGCAACTGGGGAACGGTCTTTTCCACGCTGATCCTGCCCAGGCGTTCCCGGAACTCGGGGGGAACGCCGTCCGGGTCTGGCGGGGTATCAAAGCGGTTTTCGCTGCCCGTCTCCGTGGAAGGAGACACTGCGCCGGTAACGAAAACAAGGACATCGAATTTCGCTGCCAGGTTGCCGGCGTCCAGCGTCTTTGGATAGACCACCTCGAAGGGGAACTCGAACTTCTCCAGCAGCCAGCGCACCCAGCCCGAAGGCATCGAGCCGCCGTAGCGGTCCCACAGGCCGATGCGCATCGGCCGCAGCTGGAACGCTTCACCGGCGGGCCTGGCGGCTGCGGTATCGAAATTCAAGCCGAGGTCCGCTGCCAGTTTCTGGAGCATCGGGAGAGTGGAAGGCTTTGCGGGAATGAACACCGTCCCGGCCGGATAGGTGTTCTCCCCTGCACTGAACGGCTTTTTCAACCAGTACACTTCCTCCCTGGACGCCAGCAGCCGGTTGATTGCAATGAAGGCATCATTCGTGCGATGGCTCAGCAGAAATCCAGCAGCATTGCGCGCCTCACCCACCCTTCCCGGAGGAAATTTTGCCGGCCCCACGATTTTCTCAAACGGGCCGTCAAAGCCATTCAGGATCCGATCGAACTGCACTCCCATCTGGAATGCGAGCGTCCACCCGGCGTTGTCGTAAGGCGGCTTCGGCGGGCCGCCCGGATAGGTAAAGTCATTCGGATGGTCCTGAGGCTCGAACATGTCCAGGACATGAGGGCGAAAAGCCTGCGCGGTTTTGACGACATAGGAGCCCGCGGGATAGTTCTTGCCGGCAACCTGAAAGGAGCGGGTGGCGCGCAACGCCGTGACGCCCGTCTTGATGAGCGCGTTGACGAACTTCGTCGCGGTCAGGAAGTCCGGCTGATCCGACGGCAAGATGTACGCTCTGGGGTCTCTCAGTGCGGGATCGCGCAGCATCTCGTAGTATTTCAAAGGAACTCCGCCTGGGCGCCCCGCTCTCTCGGATTGCTCCCTTTCCTTGGCGGTCGCCGTCTGAACCGACGCGATCCTTCTCGGGTAGACAGTCCAGTTGTCCCGGCTTCCACGTTCGATGGAGTTTTTCCCCATCCGGTAGATGTTGAAAAGAAAATCCTCGCGAAGGAAGGTCACCACTCGGGAGTTGTTTCTCGGGAATGAAAGGTATCTGGATCGGCGTGGGATTGCCGATGCTTTCCGTCAGAAGGCCGATCATGTTGTGAAAGTACACCGTCGTGCGCAATCCGCCATTCCACCACGTGGAATAGCTCGAGCCCGACCGCATCGTGGCACCCGGTTTCCCCTCCGCAATAAAGCGGCCGTGCATTGCGGCCCCGACCAGGTCGATACCTACAGGAATGAGTGGATCAAACACGTAGTTAAAGGGATCGCGAAACGGCGGGGCAAAGAGCACCGTTCCCGGCGGACCCGTTTGGTGGTGATTGTAGACGATCTGCGGAAACCACTCATGGTAGAAGACGCGGTTTATCGCCTCGGTCTCGGGCTGATTCGAGATGTAGAAGTCGCGGTTGTTGTCATGGCCGATATACTTTTGATACAGGCGAGGAAGGCCCGACGTCGAGCGTTTCGCCGGTTCCCGTTCTCTCATATACCAGTCCGCCACCAGGTCCAGCCCGTCGGGGTTCACGCACACCGCAAGCAGGATGACGTCATTCAGGATCCTCAAGGTCTCGGGGTCAGTCCCGCTGGCCATCTGATAAACCAGCTCCATCAACTGCTGCGCTCCCAGAACTTCGGTCGCGTGCAGCCCGCCGTCTATCCAGACGACGGCGCGCCCCTCGCCGGCCAGAGCGCGGGCTTGCTCATCCGTAAGCCCCTCGGCCTGGGCTAACCGTCTGGAGATCTCCCTGTAGTGAGCAAGCTTCTTGTGGTTCTCCGGGGAGGTGATGACGGCCATCCACATGGTTCGCCCTTCGGCCGTCTTGCCTATGTCTTGCAGGATCATGCGGTCGGACTCTTGATCGAGCCTCTTCCAGTACTCGGCCAGTTGCCTGTAATTGGCGAGCTGGTAGTCGTCTCCGAGGTTGAAGCCGAATTGCTCTTTGGGGGTTGTGATCTTGCCCTGGCCCAGCCCGGCTGTTACAGGAATTAACAACAGGACAATTACAGAGTGCCGGAGGCGCGGAAGTCTTTTTGCTGCCATGGAGACTCCTTGGGTTTTTTGAGCGTCCGATTTTGGATTGCATGAGTGTCCACACGCAATGAAAAAGAACTCCCGGGTGATTCTTCGCGTCTTTAGCGGTGAATGCGGCGTGGCGTGCTTTTAGCACAAAGACGCGAAAGCGCAAAGGAGCGCGAAGAATGAAGTCAAAGCGCCTCGTCGTCTCGGGCGGGTTCGACCTGGAAGGCCAGGAGGCTCACGAGGCCAACGATAATGCCCGCGACATAGAATGGCACACGATGCCCGAAGCGTTGGAACAAGGTGGTGCTCAGGATTGGCGCGAGCATACGCGCGATCCCGCCGAAGGTCTGCGCGATCCCCATGGTTGCTCCGAGCTCCTGTTTTTGCGCAACGCCTGACAGAAGCGCCGTCGTGGACGGGAACAGCAGAGCGGTTCCCACGGGCACCAGAGGCATGATCGCGGCGAGCGCCCAAAAGTTGCCGGGGAGAGGATACAGGAGCAGACCCGCGGCCAGCGAGAATGCGCCGAGACGCATCGCCCAGGCCTCCCCGACGCGGTCGACGATCGCCCCGAGGCAGAGGGACCGCATGACAACGGCAAGCGCGCCGACATAGAGGAATACATATCCGACCGTCTGATCCGTGAAGCCAAAATCCATCCCCAGGTAAAGAGACAGGATGGACGTGAACACCGTAAACGCCAGCATGCCGACTGCGTAGATCCACATGAGCCGGGAGGCAGGGCGACCCGGATGCCGCGCGACAGCCCATGCAGCACGCCATATTGAAGCCCGGGGCTCTGCACGGTCCGGCGGATGCTTCTGTTTCGATTCCGGCAGCCGTCTCCACGCAAACACCACGTTGGTCACGCACAGCGCCGCCGCCACCAGTCCCGGCGCAGCCCGGCCCCAGTGCGCCGCGGAAGAACCAATCGCGGGTCCGACCATCACTCCGGCGGAAGTCGCGGCCGAAAGCCAGCCGAGGGCGCGGGCGCGGTGCTCCGGCGGTGTGGTATCCGCGACATAGGCATGCGCGACGCCTGTGGTTCCTCCATCGGCCCCCTGAATGAGGCGCGAACGGAACAGCAGCCAGACCGCATCGGCCAGGGCAAAGATGAAGTAGGCAAGCGCGGAGGCGCTCAGGCCGATGAGGAGCGCTGGCCTGCGCCCGTAACGATCCGAGACCCGGCCCCAAATCGGCGACGAAAGTAATTGGGCGACGGAGAAAGAGGAAATGATCAATCCGATGATTACGGGCGAAGCTTTGAGCTCCAGCGCATAGAAAGGGTGTAGCGGCAGCACTATGGCGAAGCCGATCATGTCCACACTGCAAGTCGCGATCAATATTGTCAGCCGGCTTCGCGCCACCCGAGTTTCTTCGTCGCTCATGAGACCAAGAAGATTCCGCATTCCGAACGCCCGAGTCAAGATTCCCCTTTTCACCGCCAAGCGCAAAGACTCACGAAAAGATATGGCGTAGAATTTGAAACGATGCCAGAGCTGCCGGATGTGGTGGTCTATATTGAAAGCCTTCAGTCGCGGGTGGTGGGGAAGCTTTTGCAGAGGATCCGCCTTGCGAGCCCTTTTCTCCTGCGCTCCGTACAGCCCACCATTCGTGATGTTGAGAACACGAGGGTGCTGGGCCTGAGGAGACTGGGGAAGCGCATCGTATTTTGCCTCGAACGAGAGCTGTTCCTGATTCTCCATCTCATGATCGCCGGCCGGCTCCATTGGAAGCCGGCGGGCTCCAGGATTCCCGGGAAGCTCGGCCTGGCAGCCTTTGATTTCCCGGACGGCACACTCACCCTCACGGAGGCAGGAACAAAGAAACGCGCGGCGCTTCACATCGCGCGCGGCGAAAATACCCTGTTGCGGCACGATCCCGGAGGTCTGGAAGTTCTCGAAGCTGCTGCCGGAGAATTCCGCGCAGCGCTGACGCGGGAGAACCACACCCTGAAGCGCGCGCTGACGGATCCCCGCATTTTCAGCGGCATCGGGAACGCCTACTCTGACGAGATCCTTCACCGAGCGCAGCTCTCACCACTCAAACGGACCGACCAGCTTCGGGAGGATGAAATCGCGCGTCTCCATCGAGCTGCGCGGCAAACTCTGGTGGAATGGACGCAACGGCTGCGCGAGGAAGCGGGAGAGCGTTTTCCGGAAAAGGTGACGGCATTCCGGGAAGGGATGGCGGTTCACGGACGCTACAGGCTGCCCTGCCCCGTGTGCGGCGCCCCAGTCCAGCGAATCGTTTATGCGGAAAACGAAACGAACTATTGCCCTACGTGCCAGACTGGAGGCAGGCTCCTGGCCGACCGTTCGCTCTCCCGCCTGCTTCGGGATGACTGGCCACGCACCCTGGAAGAGCTCGAGGAGGTCCGTTCCCACACCCCATTGAAGCACCGTTGAGCGGTTGTCCCCCCACCTCGAACGAGACCGGGGTTAACTGACGGATTCGGATTGGGCTTGGCTTGACAAATCGCCTGACGACGGGGTATAAGAGAGGTCCTTAAATCTAGCGATATTAAGGAATGTTAACCTTTGTCTCTGGAGCTGAACCCAAACTTATATTGCCGCATTAGCTTTTTCTTTCCCACGTTCTTTTCCACATCAGAGGCATTCATAGCGATCAGAGAAAGAATAGACACACTGGGACAGGCCGTTCCACGCCCTGTCCCGGTTGAATCAGGAGGCAGGAATGGCATTTGACACAAACGACACGCGATCTGGAGCGGGAGGAATCTCCTCCGAGAAGCGACCAAGTGCTTCCCGTGAGACCCCGGCTGGGCAACAGCCGGACGAGGACTTCAAGTCCCTGCTCGACTCCTATGAGGGAAGAACCCAGAGCTTCTCCGAGGGCGAGGTCATCAAGGGAAGGGTCATCGCCATCTCGGCGGGAGGGGTCATTGTAGACGTCGGCTTCAAATCCGAAGGGATTATCCCAACCGAGCAGTTTCTCGACGAGCAAGGACGCTGCACCGTGAAGGAGGGCGACCAGATCGACGTCTTTCTCGAACAGACCGAAGACGCGAACGGCCACGTCGTCCTTTCCCGAGAGAAAGCCGAGAGCATGAAGATCTGGGATGTGATCGAGAGGGCCTACCGGGAAGGGACCGTGGTCAAGGGCCGTGTGATCGAGCGCATCAAAGGGGGCCTTGCGGTCGACATCGGCGTACGCGCGTTTCTTCCAGGGTCTCAGATTGATCTGCGCCCGGTTAGAAACCTCGACAGCCTGCGCGGCGAAGAGTTCGAGATGCGGGTGATCAAGGTCAACAAGAAGCGAGGAAACATCGTTCTCTCACGCAAGGCTGTCCTCGAAGAAGCGATGCAAGAAGAAAAGGCCAAGACCATGGAGGTCCTGGAGGACGGAAAGGTCATGGAGGGCGTGGTCAAAAACATAACCGACTACGGCGCCTTTATTGACCTGGGCGGCGTGGACGGGCTGCTTCACATCACCGACATGTCCTGGGGCCGCGTCAATCATCCTTCCGAGCTGTTCAACGTCGGGGACAAAATCAAAGTAAAGGTCATCAAGTTTAACCGTGAAGACGGACGTGTCTCCCTGGGCTACAAGCAACTCAGCGAGGACCCCTGGCTTCACGCAGACATGCGGTATCCCAAGAACCTGCGGGTTCAGGGGAAGGTAGTCAGCCTCACCGACTACGGCGCATTTGTAGAGCTCGAACCGGGGATCGAAGGGTTGATTCACATCTCTGAAATGACCTGGAACAAGAGAGTGAAACACCCTTCGAAGATAGTGAGCGTCAACGAAATGGTCGACGTCGTGATTCTGGATATCGACACGGAAGCGCGGCGCATCTCGCTCGGCCTGAAGCAGACGGAGCCCAACCCCTGGGACGTCATGGAGTCGAGATACACGCCCGGAACCGTGATTACCGGAAAAGTGCGGAATGTGACCGACTTCGGCGTTTTCGTGGAAGTAGAGGACGGCATCGACGGCCTCGTCCATGTTTCCGACATGTCCTGGACCAAGCGGGTCAAGCATCCCTCCGAGCTCTTCAAGAAGGGCGATGAAGTTCAGGCGGTCATCCTCAGCATCGATGCGGCCAACCAGAAGCTGTCGCTGGGAATCAAACAGCTCGAGCCGGACCGCTGGGAGGACTGGTTCAGCCGTCACAACGTCGGGGACGTGGTCCGGGGCAACGTGGTCCGCATTACCAACTTCGGCGCTTTCGTCGAGCTAGCCGATGGCATCGAGGGGCTGTGCCACGTTTCCGAGTTGGACGAAAAGCATGTGGACAAACCCGCCGAGTTTCTTGCCGCCGGTCAGGAAGTCGAGATGAAGATCATCAAACTCAACCTCCAGGAAAAGAAGATCGGCTTGAGTCTCAAGGCCATGAAAGAGGAAGAACCCAGGGTCGAATTCACTTCCTATATTGCCTCTGCTGATTCAGGGAGCGCCTCGATGGGGGATCGTCTCGGCGACCAGTTGCGGGAGATATCAAGGTTCAAGAAAAACGAGAGTGAGTAGCAACGCTGAGGCCTCCGGCTCCGCGGTGTCATGACGGAAAAGAAATCCAACTTTCTTCTGTGGTTGATTCTCGGCGGGGGCGCGCTTCTGTTCTTCACTCTTTCTCTCCTTGCCCTCGCCATGTATCTGTCAGAAGAGGGGTCCGCGCCGTCGATCTCTCTATCTTCCAGCCACGTGGCAGTGCTGGATCTTGAAGGGGTCATCTTCGACTCCAAGGAATTCACCGACCAACTGAAGGAGTACGGCAACAGATCCGCAGTCAAAGCCGTCGTGCTTCGAGTGAACAGCCCCGGTGGGGGCGTGGCGGCCTCGCAGGAGATCTACGAGGCGGTCAAGAAGGTCCGCACCGAGGGCAAGAAGAAGGTCGTCGTCAGCATGTCTTCCGTGGGCGCTTCGGGGGCCTACTACGTCGCATGCGCGGCGGACAAAATCTTTGCCAACCCCGGCACCATCACCGGAAGCATCGGCGTAATTGCAGAGTGGTACAATTACGGCGAACTTCTGGAATGGGCCAAATTGAAAAGCGTTGTGTTCAAGAGCGGGGACCTCAAGGATGCCGGGTCCCCCACGCGCCCTCTTACCGAAAAAGAGAAGGCCTATTTTCAGAGCCTCATCAACAATATGTTCAACCAATTTGTCACTGCAGTCGCCACGAGCCGTCATATGGACGAGGCCATAGTCCGCAAGTTGGCGGACGGTCGCGTCTTCACTGGCCAGGAGGCCAGGACCAACGGCCTTGTGGATGAATTGGGGACGCTCCAGGATGCGATCGCCGCCGCGGCCAAAATGAGCGGCATTTCGGGCGAACCCAGGCTCGTCACCCCCCCAAAGAAGAAGCTCTCCGTGCTGGACTTCCTGCTGGGAGACTACCGCAGCGCCGTGTCCCTCCACCCGGACCGCTCGGAGTCTCAGATCCGCTTTGCGTACCTTTGGAGATAGACGGACATGACAAAGGCAGAACTAGTGGAAGAGGTTGCAAGCCAGTCCGACCTGACCAAGAAGGATGCGGAAGTCATCGTCCAGACTGTTCTGGACAGCATCACAAACTCCCTGCAACGCGGTGAAAAAATAGAGCTTCGAGGGTTCGGCTCCTTCCGCATACGCAATCGATCCTCGCGACAGGGCAGGAATCCCAAGACTGGCACCGGGGTCAGCGTCCCAGCAAAAAAAGTTCCTTACTTCAAACCCGGAAAGGAACTTAAGGACCTCATCAACCTGTAATGCGGGCAATTCAGACAGTAGCGGTTTCTTCTCGCAGGCTTTTGGGAGGGCTCGCTTAGCCGGGGGCCGAAGGACCGGCGCTGACTGGCCCCGCCCGTTGGGGAGCCCGTAACCCGAGGTGCGAAGAACCGGCACCCGGCCGTACCGCGCCTTCGGCGTTCAGAGTTTTGACACCCAATTTCCTCCCAGCCGTGAGGAGCGGTGGCCACGTGCTCCCGCGCACTTATAGCGGGTCCGTGATTTTGGACGCCGGAACGATAGCGATGCCCTTTAGTCCTAAGACGCGTGCTCAGATGCCGTCCCAGAAGACCAAACGACAAGCGTCGCGCAGGATCAAAGCCATCGCTTCTCAACTCTTTAACCGCCGTCTCGCTCTTAAGAACGACGTTGACAGATCCCTTCGGATGTCTTCGGGACTTAGGGCTCGCACAGAAATAAATTCCCATTTTGCTGGCCCCCAGGCCCGCTGGCGAGGCGCGAGCCCCGAGCTATACCCGGGGCGGTATGTGAGGAGCGAGCAACAACGCCAGCGGGCCTGCGGGCCGCAGCCCGCAGGGGCGCGGCGCCGAAGGGCGCGTATCGGCTTTGTTGCCGCTCCTAGACGATGTCCGACAGCGACTTCGTCGCGGCGCCTCGCATCTGCCCGCCCGGCGCCCGCGCCAAAATGGGAATTTACTCCTGCGCGAGCCCTTGGGTTATCCCGTTCCGTGCGGCTGCCAGGGTCACTGTCTGGATGGGAGCTGTAATGGATCGCCTCTGGACCCCATGGCGTTTCGATTATATCAACAAGATCAGCAGCTCCGAGGGGGCCGACTGCGTCTTCTGCGCGATCCTGTCCGAGCGGCGCGACAACGATAACTTCGTCCTCTGCCGTGCCAGGAATTCCTTCGTCCTGTTGAACCTGTTCCCTTACACCGCCGGCCACATCCTCGTCGTGGCGAACCGCCACATTGCATTTTTGCGGGATGCAGGAAGCGAAGAGATCCATGAGTTCTTGGATCTCGCCCAGCGATGCGAGAGGGCCCTCGAATCCGAGTACCATCCGGACGGGTACAACTTGGGTTTTAATCTGGGCCGCGCGGCCGGCGCCGGCGTCGCGCATCACCTTCACATGCACATCCTGCCCCGCTGGACAGGCGATTCAAACTTCGTGTCGGTCATTGCGGAAACAAGGGTTCTGCCTGAAGAATTGCCCAAGACCTACCAGCGCCTGCTGCCGTATTTTCAGTAGTCTTTTTGCAATATCCTATCCAGCAAGATCGAGGCTTCCTTCAACCTTCGTCTGCGAAAGGTTTTTTTCTCCCAAGTTACTTTTCGTCGGCATTTGTCCTCGCGTTGGCGAGCGTTGCCGCTCGAAACCAGCACGGGGCGCTGGTTTCAAGGTCATCGCATGCAGGAAAAATTTTTTATTCTTTTTTTCTTGCGCGTGAAAAATGCGTGTGCTACTTTCTCGCGCGGTCGGGTTGATTAGCAGAAACCGCAGAAAAAAAGAACGGCTCACAACAAGAAAATCAACCGAATCGAAAGACGCTTCGGGCAGCAGAAAATGGGGAAAACTGCTGGTAAGTAGTGTTGTGTTTTCCACAGCTGTGGAAAATTCTGTGGAAAACTCTTGGATCCGCGCCGAAGTTTTTTTCATCCCCTTCACTATTCCCCTGAGCGGGTTGCAGTATGGATGTCTGGGCTCAGGTCCTCACAACCGTTCAAAAGCGTGTCAACCAGGAGAGCTACGACACGTGGTTTCGCCCGATCGTATTCGAGGGTTGCGACGGAACGCTGCTCCGCCTCTCGGTTCCCAACGAAACCTTCAGGAAGTGGCTCCTCGCGAATTATTCCGAGATCCTTCAAAATGCCGTCGATGAAGCGGTTCACTCACGCCTGCAGATTCTGGTCCGGGCGGGAAGCGTCGCCGGGCAAGAACGCACGTCGGCCCCGGCGGATCCTCCAGAGAGGGACGAACGGTGTCAGGGCACGTTGTGTTCCGCCAACACGTTTGAAACATTCGTGGTAGGGTCCAGCAATCAGTTCGCTCAGGCAGCTGCGCGGGCAGTCGCGGAAAGACCCTCCAAGGCCTACAACCCGCTCTATATCTACGGGGGCACGGGGCTGGGAAAAACGCACCTCATGCACGCCATCGGCCACTACATCCGCCAAAGAAACGGCAGGCTGCGGTTCCTGTACATGTCTTCAGACACCTTCCTCAACGATTTGATAACTTCGATCCGCCACGAAACGACCTTCCAGTTCCGGCAGAAGTACCGCGAAATCGACGTGCTCATGATGGACGACATTCAGTTTCTCGCGGGCAAAGAGCGTACCCAGCAGGAGTTCTTCCACACGTTCAACGCTCTCTACGACGCGCAGAAACAGATCGTCATTACCAGCGACTGCCCGCCCAAGGACATCCCTACGATCGAGGAACGGCTCAACTCGCGCTTCGCATGGGGTTTGATCGCCGACATCCAGCCCCCGGACCTGGAAACAAGACTCGCGATCCTGAAAAGGCGCGCCGCGTCCGAGAATGCGGCGATACCCGATGCAGTCGCCATGCATCTGGTAAGCTCGATCCGATCGAACATCCGAGATCTTAACGGAGCTCTTACGCGCCTCCTGGCTCGTGCGTCCCTGGACGGAATCGATACGGAGGATATCGACCTGAGCTATGCCAAAGAAGTTCTGAAGGACCTTGTCAAAGGGGAGAGAGAGACCGCTTCTTCAGAAATGGTCATCCGCGCAGTTTCCGTTTATTTCGGCCTCAAGCCGGATCAGTTGAAATCGAAGAACAACTCCCGCGCGGTCGCCCTACCGCGCCAGATCGGCATGTTTGTCTGTAAGAAACTCACCGGGTTGTCACTGCCTCAAATTGGAAAAGATTTTGGTGGAAAGCACCACACCACTGTTCTGCACTCGATTCGCAAGATCGAAGAACTGCAAAAAACAGACCCAGAAATTCACACGGCAGTAAACAAGATAATCAGTTCTTTCCGCTGAGCTTCTCCTGTTTTTCACACCGCCGCATCAATGGTTCCCTGTGAAAATTTACGGTTCCAAAGGTTTCCACATCTGGAACCCGTATGCGCACGGCGGTCTCCCGAAGTTATCCGGAACCTATCGGAGTCTCGCCCAATAAGTTAGGGTAATTTTCAACAAATTCACAGCCGCTGCTACTACTACTGAATAAAAACATATAAATAATAAATAGAAAAACACCACAAAGAGAGCCGTCAGTTTTTTCTCTGTGTGGATTTTTGAGATCTTTGTGTTTTTGTGGTGAAAAAGATGTTTCTGTTATAATCCGTCGTTCCGCCAAGCCAAAACTCCAAGGAGCATGGACTTCCATGGAATTTACCGTAAAGCGAAACGCAATACTAAGTGAGTTGAACCTTGTTCAGGGCGTGATCGAGAGGAAAACGACGATCCCTATCTTGTCCAACATACTTCTCAGCGCTTCTGGCGATCGCGTGGATATCACGGCCACGGACCTGGACGTGAGCATCTGCTGCGGCTGCCCGGGTGAAGTCCGCGTGGCGGGCACAACGACGCTTTCCGCGCGGAGGATCTTCGATATTGTCCGGCTGTTGCCCGAAGACGCAGACATCGATTTTTCACTTCTCGAGAATGACTGGGTGCAGATCCGCTCAGGAAATTCTGAATATAAGGTGGTGGGCTTACCGAAGGAGAACTTTCCTTCCATTCCGGAGCTGGGAGCTTCCAGTGTTTCAGTTCCTGGCGGCCTTTTGAAGGGAATGATCCAACGGACCATGTTTGCGATCACCCAGGAGGAGTCCAGATATTCGCTGAATGGGGCGCTGATGGTTTTGACGCCTCACGAGATGCGGATGGTGGCGACCGATGGGCACCGCCTTGCGTCCGTTTCCAAGGCCGTGGATTTCGCTGGAGTTGATGGAGAGATACGCGCTCTCATTCCTCGGAAGACACTGGTAGAGCTTCAGAAGTTGGTCGGCGCGGAGGACATGCTTGTGGAATTTGGCCGCGATGAAAACCATCTCTTTTTCTCCCTGGGGGGGAAGAGGCTGGTTTCGCGGGTCCTGGCCGGCCAGTTTCCTAACTATGAGATGGTCATACCGAAGGACAATGACAAGAAAATCATTGCATCTACGCGCGCGATGGCCGATGGGATACGTCGAGCCGCGGTGATGTCGGATGAAAGGGTGCGAGCGATCCGGTTTTCGTTCAGCCGTGGAGCTGTAGAGATGACGGCAAGCAGCGCCGACGCAGGTGAGGCCAGGGAGGTCTTGCCTGTGGATTACGACGGCACGTCTCTGGCCATCGGGTTCAACCCGCAATACCTCATTGATTTCCTCGGCGCCTGCGGGACTGAAACCGTCTCTATCGCGGTAAAGGACAGTGAGACTCAAGGAATGCTTTGCCCTGCAGGCGCGGCAGATATGGAGTATCGCTATGTCGTGATGCCAATGAAATTCTAGAAGCCTGGCCCAGCTCCGTGCGGTTATCGACTCTCCGCCTGTTCAACTTTCGTAACTTTACGCGAGCGGAGGTTTCTTTCTCTCCCGGGTCCAACATGCTCTTCGGGCGCAATGCCCAGGGCAAAACTAACGTTCTCGAAGCCATTTACATTCTCGCATACGGGAAAAGCTTTCGTACCGTCGTTGCCAGAGACTGCATACAGCATGGGGAGAAACTCTGCGGCGTCGAAGGAGTCGTTGAAAAGCAGTCTGTGGAAAGGGATCTCGGGGTCGCGATCTCGTCTCGCGAGAAGAAACTTATGCTCCATCGCAAGAGCGTCGGGTGGGCGGAGTTCGTCGGCAATCTGCACGTCGCGGCCTTCACTAGCGAGCACCTAGGTGTAATTCGGGGAGGGCCCGGAGAGCGACGGGCCTTTCTGGACCGGGCCATGGTCACTGTTTGTCCGGGACACATCGCAAGACTCGCGGCTTATACGAGAGCGCTGCGCCAGAGAAACAAACTTCTCTCGTTCTACCAAAGACAAGACCGGCGAGTGGACGACTCGTTGATCGAGGCTTGGGAAGAAAAACTGATCGTGGAAGGGACGCAAATCTTGAGAGACCGTGCACGCTATGTCGAGGCCTTGAAGGGCCGCCTTCCCGATAAGCTGTTCGGAGATGATACCTTGACGCTCCAATACATTTCCAATGCGGCACTGGAGCCCGGTGACGGCGAGGAGATCGAGTGGGAGTTTCGGGAGAGATTGAGCGAAAAGAGGACAGCGGATCTTCGGTCGGGATTTACCTCCGTCGGCCCGCATCGTGACGACCTCAAGCTTTTCCTGAATGGAAAGCCTCTCGCGGAATTCGGCTCTGCGGGAGAGCAACGCAGTAGCCTTTTGTCTCTCTATTTCGCGCAGATGGAAGCCCACAAGGAAGTCCACGGGTTCTACCCGGTTTTTATGGTCGATGATGTGGAAGCCGAATTGGATTCAGAGAGAATGAAGAGGTTTCTGGGTCATCTCGCTCAACGGACGCAAGTGTTCCTTACAACCGCCAGGGAGACCAGCGTCGCGGAAATCGCAGCCGGGGTGCGCCGGTACGAAGTACGCTCGGGAACAATAGCGCCTGCGCCCGCTGAGGGTGATGCAGATCTCGACTAGAGTTCTTTGCGAACCCCCCTTTGGGCTCTTCGGGTTTTCGGGGTTAATTCCGCATTAGTATTACCCGCGAAGATCGCTAACTGCGTAAAGGAATCGCGAAGATTTTGTTGGTTGTGGAGCGAGTCCTCCGTGGCCGTCTGTCTCTCGTGAAAATCTCCACCCCTGACTTACAATTGCTTGCACAGTGCGGCCCTGAAGGCTGAGATCCTGAGCTGGCTTTGTAACTCATTGAAGGATAAACAGATACATTCGCAATAAAACTCGAAAATTGCTCCCGTTTAGCGCCGGAATATGGTATATTTTCGTCGTGCGTTTTGGGCAAATAAATCCTTGGAAACAAAAAGGTTAGTAGGGGACTTATTTGAGCGAAACGCCGCTGCCTTTGCAATTCGTAGCGCCCCTGCATTGGAGCCGTGGGCGGCCCACACAGGGGGCGTTCCTACGGTTCGATCTGGGGGAGAGCATAAAACCGGGAGTTTTGGATGGTGGAAAAGGAGCCATTGCCCCAAGATTCGTCTGCGCAGTCGCCGATACCAGGCAACGAAGCGGACGTTGAAGACTATGGGGCGGATAAAATCAAGGTCCTGGAGGGCCTGGAAGCGGTACGCCTACGACCGGCGATGTACATCGGATCCAGAGCGGCGGATGGGCTGCATCACTTGCTGTACGAAGTTGTGGACAACTCCGTCGACGAGGCGCTGAACGGATTTTGCACTTGTATCGAAGTTACCATCCATATCGACAACAGCATCACGGTCATAGACAACGGAAGGGGAATCCCGACCGATTTTTACGAGCAAACCCAAAAATCCGCCGCCGAGGTCGTGATGACCACCTTGCACGCCGGGGGTAAATTCGACAACGATTCCTATAAGGTCTCCGGCGGGCTGCACGGGGTAGGTATCTCCGTCGTGAATGCTCTGAGCCGGCGGCTTGATCTGGAGATTTGGCGCGCGGGTAAAGTCTACGAGCAGAGCTACGAAAGGGGAAAGCCGGTTACGGAATTCCGACAACTGGGCACGACGCAGCGACGAGGGACCAAAGTCACTTTCAAGCCCGACGAAGAGATCTTCGAGACTCTCGAGTTCAGCTACGAAACCATCGCCCAGCGCCTGCGGGAACTTTCGTTTCTCAACAGGGGGCTGGAAATCGTCCTGGAAGACCTTCGGACGGACCGCAAAACGTCCTTTGTTTACGAAGGGGGAATTAGCTCCTTTGTGGACCATCTGAACAAGAACAAGAATGTGCTTCATCCGAAACCGATCTACTTTGAAACGCGAAAAGAGGACGTCGTCGTAGAAGTGGCCATGCAGTACAACGACGCCTACAGCGAGACCGTCTTCACCTTTGCAAACAACATCAACACTCACGAAGGGGGCACCCATCTGATCGGCTTCAAGTCGGCGCTCACCCGAAGCATTAATGCCTACGCTCAGGCCAAAGATCTGCTGAAAGATCTGAAGGAGAATCCGACCGGCGAGGACGTTCGGGAGGGCCTGGTGGCCGTGATCAGCGTGAAGCTCAGGAACCCTCAGTTTGAAGGGCAGACGAAAACCAAGCTGGGAAACAGTGAGATCAAAGGCATTGTGGAAGCCGCGGTGAATGAAAACCTGGGGGCATTCTTCGAAGAGAACCCTCCGATTGCGCGCAAAATCCTGGCGAAAGCGATAGAGGCGGCGCGAGCGCGCGAAGCGGCGCGCAAAGCCCGGGACTTGACCCGGCGGAAGGGGGCTCTGGACGGTGGGCTGTTACCCGGCAAGCTGGCGGACTGCCAGGAACGGGATCCCAAGTTTTGCGAAATCTTCATAGTGGAGGGTGACAGCGCAGGCGGATCGGCGAAGCAAGGGCGCGACCGGAAGTTTCAGGCCATTCTTCCGATAAAGGGAAAGATCCTGAACGTCGAGAAAGCCCGCTTCGATAAGATGCTCAGCAACCAGGAGATCACGACCATGATCTGCGCCATAGGGACGGGTATCGGAAAGGACGATTTCTCGCTAGAGAAGCTCCGCTATGACCGGATCATCATCATGACGGATGCCGACGTGGATGGCTCTCACATCCGCACGCTGCTTCTGACCTTCTTCTACCGCCAGATGCCGGAATTACTGGAAAGGGGTCATATCTACATCGCGCAGCCCCCCCTTTACGCGGTCAAGGAAGGGAAGACGCTCAGGTATTTGAAGAACGAGCGCGAGATGGACGACTATCTGATGAAGCGAGCCACACAGGACGTCCTGGTCAGCGAGTCAAAAACCGGAGCCGAGTTCGGCGGCAACGAACTCATCAAATTGCTCAAGGCGGTCCACGAGCATACACTCTTGTGCGCCAAACTGAATCGTAGGCTCGAGAACCGCGAGCTTCTGAATCGCCTGCTGGAAGCTGTGGCCGGAGAAGGGGGTTTTTTTAAGAGCGGCATCACGCTGAAACAGGTCTTCGAGGACAGGGAGATTCTTGAGGCCTTGGGCTCCGTTTCGGAGGGGACCGGGTATCGTCATACGATCACGACGGACGAGGAGCACGGCCTGCTGGCCATTGTCCTGGAGAGAGAGAACGACGTCGCGAAGATAATCATCAACCGGAACTTCCTCTCCTCGGCTGAGTGGCAGCGCCTTTTCCAGCTCTTCTCGGAGCTTGGCCCTCTGGAAAAACCACCGTTTACGGTACGAACCAATGGCCTTAACGTCGAGATAGGGTCCCGGGAGGAGCTGCTGAACCACATACTGGACCTTGGGAAGAAGGACCTGACCTATCAGCGTTATAAAGGGTTAGGGGAAATGAACCCCGAGCAGCTGTGGCAGACGACAATGAATCCGGAGTCGCGGACCCTGCTTAAAGTGTCTGTCGACGATGCCGTCGAGACCGACGAGATATTCACAATTCTCATGGGGGATGCGGTCGAGCCCCGGCGCCGGTTCATCGAGGACAACGCTCTGAACGTCCGCAATCTCGATATCTAACTGCTAGGGGCCTCATGCTTATCCGCTTAATTCAGGTTGGCCCTATATGTTGTGGCGGTTAGATTCCTGAAGCCATGCCCTATCGTAAATATGGTGGTCACCTGAAACAAGCGGATAAGCATGAGGGGCCCCTAAAGTTAGCGAGCGAAGCGAGCTGAATTCCCGCCATGCCTACCGCACTGGAACCGACTCCTGTAAACCTCATCGATGAGATGCGCACGTCCTATCTGGACTACGCGATGAGCGTGATTATCGGACGCGCGCTCCCGGATGCCCGCGACGGGCTTAAGCCCGTGCATCGGCGCGTTCTGCACGCCATGAACGAGCTGGGCAACACCTACAACAAGCCCTACAAGAAATCGGCTCGCATCGTGGGCGACGTCATCGGTAAGTACCATCCGCACGGCCCCGACGCGGTGTACGACACCATCGTGCGCATGGTCCAGGACTTCTCACTCCGCTATCCGCTGATCGACGGGCAAGGAAACTTTGGCTCTGTGGACGGGGACAACCCCGCGGCCATGAGGTATACCGAGGTTCGCATGGCCCGGCTGACGGATGAGTTGCTGGCCGACATAGAGAAGGAAACCGTCGATTTCGTGCCGAATTATGACGGCTCCTTGCAGGAGCCGCTGGTGCTGCCGGCAAAGTTTCCCAACCTGCTCGTCAACGGTTCCTCCGGGATCGCAGTGGGGATGGCAACAAACGTGCCGCCCCACAACATGACGGAGATCATAAGCGCGACGATCCGGCTGATAGAGAACCCCGACACCACGTTGGACGAATTGTTATCGCTCGTTCCGGGTCCCGATTTCCCGACGGCGGGTTTTATCTATGGGCGCACCGGCATCCGATCGGCCTATGCGACAGGGCGGGGGATCATCACGCTGCGCGCCAGAATGGCCATCGAGAAAATCTCCAAGGACCGCGAAGCCATCGTGGTGACGGAGATCCCTTTCCAGGTCAACAAGGCGAAACTCATCGAACGCATTGCGGAGCTTGTGCGGGACAAGAGGCTCGATGGCATCTCCGATATCAGAGACGAGTCGGACCGCGAAGGCATGCGTATCTTCATCGAACTCAAGAAAGAGGAACCGGCACAGGTGGTAATGAACAACCTGTACAAGTTGACGCCGATGCAAACGAGCTTCGGCATCATCCTTCTGACAATTGTCAATAACCAGCCTCGAGTCCTTTCGCTGAAGGAGGCCATCGAGTGCTTTATTGACCACAGGAAGGAGGTTGTTCGCAAGAGAACCCTGTTCGACCTGAAGAAGGCGGAAGCGCGGGCCCACATCCTGGAAGGGCTGAAGCGAGCTCTGGACATGCTGGACGCCATCATCGCTCTGATCCGGGCTTCCAAGGAACCTGCCGTGGCGAGGGAGGGACTCATCACGCAGTTTCAGTTCAGCGAAGCCCAGGCCCAGGCCATCCTGGAAATGCGCTTGCAGCGCCTGACTGGCCTGGAGCGCGAGAAAATTGTCAGCGAATACGAAGAAACCTTGAAGTTGATCGCCCGCCTCAAGGAGATCCTTGCCAGCGAAAAAGCCCTCAAAGGGGTCATCGTCGATGAGTTGCAGGAAATTCAAAAGAATTATGGGGATGCGCGCCGGACCGAAATCGTTGATGAGGAAGTCGAGATCACACTGGAGGACCTGATCGCCGAAGAGGATGTGGTCATTACAGTAACGCACTCGGGATATATCAAGCGCACCAACGCCTCCTTGTACCGGTCGCAGGGACGCGGAGGAAAGGGCCGGATTGGGATGACCACGCGCGAAGAGGATTTCATCGACCACGTCTTCGTGGCGTCGACGCATAGTTACCTTCTCATCTTCACGAATCGCGGCCAGGTTTACCTGCTGAAGGTTCACGAGATCCCCGACGTCGGGACCGCCGGCAAGGGGAAGGCGATCGTCAACCTGGTCAATATGCGCCAGGACGAGACGATCGCCGACATCCTCTCCATCAAGGACTTCGAGCCCGACAAGTTCGTCCTGATAGGGACCCGCAACGGGATCGTGAAAAAGACCGCCCTGGCCGAGTACTCCAACATCCGGAGCCCGGGGCTCATCGCCATCACTGTCGCGCAAGAAGACGAGGTGATCGGCTGCCAGCTCACCGACGGCTCCTACGATGTGCTGCTGGTGACGCGCAAGGGAAAGGCGATGCGTTTCGCGGAGTCGGACGTGCGCGACAAAGGGCGCACCACGCAGGGGGTCATCGGGATCCGGCTGCAGGAGGGCGACGTTGTCGTCGGGATGGCTGTCTGCAGCGGTGAAGGGCAGTTCCTCAGCGTCACCGAAAAGGGTTTCGGCAAGCGGACCGGAATCGACGAGTACCCGAGGCACCATCGTGGCGGCTCAGGGGTCATCAACATCCGGGTTGGGGAGCGCAACGGCGACGTCGTCAGCACGCGCCACGTCCGCGACGATTCATCAGTCATGCTCGTCACCGAGCACGGGAAGTTGATCCAGCTCAACGCCGAAGACATCCGGCAGACCCAGAGCAGGGCGGCTGTAGGCGTGAAATGCATTGAATTGGAAGAAGGGGACAAAGTGGTAAGCGTGGCAGTCGTGGCAGCAGAGGTGGAAGGCGAGAATCAGGGAGGCGAGTAAGCATGGAGCGCTTTGCTCTGTGGACCTTGCTGGCTCTGTTCGCCCTGCTGTGGGGGTGCAACGCAGACTCGCGGCAACTCTTGGAGCAGGCTGAAGCAAGGTGGAGAGAGGGAGATTACGAAGACGCCGTCCGCCTCAATCTTTTGCTGCACGATCGCGATCCGAGTGGAAGGTATGGCGCGCAAGCCCTGATGAATCTGGGAAATATTTACTACCTGAACCTGCGGCAGCTCGGCAAGGCCATTGAAATGTATCAAAAGCTGGCTGCTGAGCGCCCTGGGACGCCCGACGAATTTAAGGCTCGCGAAAAACTGGCCGAGATTCACGCAAACGAGATCGGGGACCTGACGCAGGCGGTCTGCGAGTACGAGAAGATTCTTGCGTGGAAAGGTCTGGACAACAGCGCCGAGATCCGGATGCAGATGGCCAACGCGTATTTCAAGCTGGGCGATTACGACCGGGCCTTGCGGGAGTTGCGCCGTGTCGAGGAACAAGGGACGGGAGGCCACACCGCGGATCAGGCGCGTTTGAAAATCGGCAACATTTACCAGATTCGAAAGCGGTATCAGGATGCTCTTGAGCCTTTTCAAAAAGTAACGGTGTCTCCCTGTGTCGAGTGCAGGCGGAGGGCCCTGCTGAACCTCATGGAAACCTACGAGGCTCTCTACGATTTTGACCGGGCGATAGAAACGGTACGCAGGTTGGACCCGACACGAGAGAATGAGCGCAGGATTCAGGCGGAGGTCGCGCGGCTGAGCTCAAAACGGGAGCAGATCGGCTCGGGACAAGTCCTGATCTGGGAACCACACTCGTCCCACTAGCTATTCGAACGCGCAGTTTCCTCCATGGTGCTGCGATTCAGACAACCTGCAGCGGCAAGAGGTCCTGTTTGACCACGGAGACACGGAGGGCGCGGAGATTTCACAGAGACATCAGGGTTCTCCGTGCATCTCCTTGAACTCCGTGTCTCCGTGGTGAATAAAGTGCTTGAATTCTTCTCGAGCTGGGCTTCCCGCGACCCGTCAGGCTCGTGATAGCTCTCAAACACCCTTGACAGGAGATGGAGGAGAAGGTATTTTGGCGGCCGCTATTATCTTGCCTACAAGGAGGTGTTTTGCTTGGCGGAAGTCATCATTAACGACGGCGAGTCTTTGGAAAGCGCTCTGCGGCGCTTCAAGCGCAAGGTTCAGCAGGAAGACATTATTAAAGATGCGAAGAAGCACTCTTTCTATCTGAAGCCCGGAGAAAAGCGGCGTATTAAACAGGCCCTGGCGCGAAAACGCCTGCGGAAGAAAATGCGTAGCTTCCGCAGCCCGTAGAACTCTCAAAAAAGAGAGGGCTTCTGAGATTCATCCAAAGCTATCAGCGTCGCAGGCGAATCGCGCGGGCCAGCCCGATTCGTCTGATGGCGCCCGATAGCTTTTTTTATTTCCGGACCTCTATGCGCGCGGTCGACATCATCCGTAAAAAGCGACAGGGCGGGGAGCTTTCTCGCGAGGAGATGCTCTTTCTGATACGCGGGTATTGCGCCACGACCATCCCGGACTATCAAATGTCTGCCTTTCTCATGGCCGTAACGTTTCGCGGTATGAGTCAGGGGGAAATGGCGTCAATGACCGAGGAGATGATGCGCTCCGGGGAGGTTCTGGATCTGGGATTTCTCGCCGGAGTGAAGGTGGACAAGCACTCCACGGGCGGCGTCGGCGACAAGACGTCTCTCATCGTCGCCCCGTCGGTTGCCGCCGCCGGGCTCATTGTGCCCATGATTGCCGGCCGGGGTTTGGCCCATACGGGTGGAACGCTGGACAAGCTCGAATCCATTCCAGGTTTTAACGTTCGGCTCACCAGCGAAAAATTCAAGGAGACGCTGGCCAGGGCAAACGTGGCTTTGATCGGCCAGACCGACAGGTTGGCGCCTGCCGATAGAAAGCTTTACGCTTTGCGTGACGTGACCGGGACCGTTGACTGCCAGCCCCTGATAGCGGCAAGCATCATGAGCAAAAAGCTCGCGGAAGGAATTGACGCTCTGGTTCTGGACGTCAAGACCGGCAGCGGGGCTTTTATGAAAGGGCAACAGGAGGCGGAAGAATTGGCACGTGCCATGGTTGGAATCGGCCAGAGCTGCGGCAAGAAATTGGCCGCCTTGATCACGGATATGAACCAGCCGCTGGGCGAATTGGTCGGCAACTCCCTGGAGGTTGTCGAATGCATCGAGGTCTTGAAAGGCCGGGGGTCCCGAGATGTTGTGGCGCTTTCCGAAGAACTGTCGGCGCATTGCTTTGTTCTCGGAGGTGCGGTCGAGAACCTCGAGCAAGGGCGCGAACTGTTTCGCAAGATGATCCGCTCGGGTCAAGCACTTGCAAAATTCGAGCAGATTGTTCGGCTACAGGATGGAAACCCGGCAGTCATAGAGGATTACTCGTTGTTGCCGCGGGCCCGGCACGAGTCTCCGCTCCTGGCAACAGAGACGGGATATGTGCAATTCATGGACACGGAGAAGATCGGACTGGCCATGAGTATGCTCGGAGCCGGGAGGGAGACCGTTGACTCCCAGATCGATCATGCCGTGGGGATGCGTGTTGACAAGAAGATCGGGGATGCCGTGGAAGACGGGGAGGCCTTATGCACCGTCTTTTACAATGACGAAGCGCGCTTTCAGGAAGCCTTGAAGCGCCTGAGAGAATCCTACAAGTTGTCGCCGGAGCCTCCCCAGCGTCCTACTCTTATCAAGAAGGTCATTGGATAGAGGACCCACGGAGAAAGACTTGCCACGAATTTCACGAATTAGACGAATTCTTTGAAATCTTTTTCCCTCGAAAGGAGGTCCCCACGCGCACTTTTTTTTTGACGGCGAGCCTGTTGTCGTGAAATTCGTGTAATTCGTGGCGAAGCAATGCCTGTATGTACAAAGAGATCCTTGAAACCGTAGCCGTCATTCGCTCACGCCATGCCCAGACTCCAGTTCTCGGGCTGATTCTCGGTTCCGGCCTTGGTTCCTACGCCGATACTTTTCAGCCTCGCACTGTGATCCCCTATTCCGAATTGCCCCATTTTCCGCGATCCACAGCGATCGGACATTCCGGCAATCTCGTACTCGGCGAGGGTGAAGGCGTGCCCGTTGTTGCGATGCAGGGCCGCGTCCACTTCTACGAGGGTTACTCGATGGCGGAGGTCATCTACCCGGTGCGGGTTCTGGGCGCCCTCGGGATGCGCCAGCTCATAGTGACCAATGCGGCCGGCGGGATCAACCTGAGCTTCCGGCCGGGCGATCTGATGGTAATCACGGACCATGTCAACATGATGGGCACGAACCCGCTCATAGGGCCCAATATCGACGAGCTTGGCGAGCGCTTTCCCGATATGAGCGACGCGTACAGCCGCGCTATGAGGGAGGTCGCTCTCCGCGTTGCGGAACAGAAGGGTCTCTTCTTGCGCCAGGGGATATACATGGGTCTGACGGGGCCGAGTTATGAAACACCTTCGGAGATCCGGATGATGCGCGCGCTCGGCGCGGATGCCGTGGGGATGTCCACGGTCCCGGAGGTCATAGCAGCAAACCATATGGGTATCCCCGTATTTGGAATCTCCTGCATAACGAACATGGCGGCAGGTATTCTCCCCCAGAAGCTGACCCACCAGGAAGTGATGGACACCACAGAACGGGTGAAGGAACAGTTTATGTCGCTTCTGCGGAGCATTATCCCGGCTCTGGCCTTTCTTGCGCGGGCAGAGGGGAATGGCTGATGAAGGCAGAGGATCTGGTGCGCGCAGCCAAATGTGCGCGAGACCATGCCCGCGCGGCGCACTCCGGCTTCAAGGTGGGGGCGGCGGTCGAGACCCGAAAGGGAAAACTCTACAGCGGTTGCAATGTCGAAAACTCCACGTACGGCCTTACCGTTTGCGCCGAACGCGTGGCCATCTGGAAAGCGCTTTCGGAAGGGGAGTCTGACTTTCGCCGCCTGGTAGTTGTGGCGGATACCGAAGACCTGACACCGCCGTGCGGCGCCTGCCGCCAGATTATCTGGGAGTACTGCGGCGACATCGAGGTCGTCCTCGCGAATCTTAAGGGGGGGCGAGCCAGATATCGGATGCGCGAACTCTTGCCCTTCCCCTTCGACAGCCGCTTCCTCGGGAAGGAATAAAGGCGTGTCTGCCGGGCGGAGCCGTTACGATCAAGCCGCGAAGACACAAAGAATCACCAAGTTCTTGGTTGCGGCGAGGGAATCTGCCATCGATCTAAATCTAAAACGCTTCGTGTTTCTTCGGGTCTTGGTGTCTTCGTGGTTGACTTTGCCTTTCTGTGCGTTGGTCGCTGGCCCGACGCCCGCACAAACACAAGAGCGGGCTGACATTCTGATTTCAGGAGGGACCGTAGTCACCATGGACTCGTCCCGGCGGATTATCGATAAGGGCATGGTGGCCATCCGAGGAGACCGCATCATTGCGGTGGGTCCTGCTTCGGAGTTGGCAGGGAGATTCCAGGCGGCCCAGGAGATCTCTGCCGCAAATCAGATCGTCTTGCCGGGACTGGTCAACACGCATAACCATGCCCCGATGGTTCTTTTTCGCGGCATCGCCGATGATATGGCTCTGATGGATTGGCTGGAGAAGTTCATTTTTCCTGCCGAGGCCAGGAACGTTTCACCTGAGTTTGTGCAGGCAGGAACGGACTTGGCCTGCCTGGAGATGATCCGTTCGGGAACCACCACCTATGCGGACATGTATTATTTTGAGGACAAGGTCGCCGAAACTACGAATCAGGCGGGCGTAAGAGGGGTTCTCGGCCAGACGATTCTTGGGTTCCCATCACCGGACAGCAGGAACCCCGAGGAGGCTCTGAAGTACACGGAGCGATTCATCCAACGCTGGAGAGGCAGCTCCTTGATAGTTCCCGCGGTGGCCCCACACGCCCCATATACTAACTCTCCCGAAACGCTCAGGGCTTGCAAAGGACTTGCGGACAAATACGGCGTGCCGATGATCATCCACGTGTCCGAAACGCGCGATGAGGTTCGGCAGATCAAGGCTAAATACAAGACGACCTCTACTCAATGGTTGGAGAAGCTTGGCGTCCTGGGTCCTAATGTCATTTTCAATCATGGGGTCTGGCTGACAGAGCAGGACCTGGGCATCATCCGGCGCCGCGGTTTAGGCGTCACGCATAATCCCGAGAGCAACATGAAGCTGGCATCGGGTAGCGCGCCGGTCCTGCGGATGCTCGCCCTTGGGATTCCCGTGGGACTGGGAACGGATGGAGCCGCGAGCAACAACGACCTTGACATGTTTGAAGCCATGTCCACCGCGGCCAGGCTTCAAAAACTCGTTTCCGGAAATCCGGCGGCCCTGCCCGCGGAGAAGGTCGTCGAGCTGGCTACACTCGGAGGAGCCAGGGTCCTTGGCCTCCACAAGGAAATCGGCTCGCTGGAAACGGGAAAGAAAGCGGACCTTATAACCATTTCCACAGAGCCTGCTCACGCAGTGCCCATGTACAATGTGTATTCTCATCTGGTCTATGCTTTGAAAGGCGCGGACGTCAGGCTGAGCGTGATCAACGGAAAGATCGCAATGCTGGACGGCGTCGTTTTGACATTGGACGAGGGGAAGATCAAACAAAAAGCGAGGATCATTCAGGAACGCGTCCTGTCGAGCCTGAAGAGCAGGTGACGGTTCTTGGCGTCCTTCGCGCCTTCGCGATGCGATCCAGCAGCCCGGGACGTACCGCGAAGGCCCGAAGAGGCAAAGAATTTTACTGGAGATGACGCGAGATGCGGCTGTTCCGGCGTGTAGTGTTAATCGTGCTGGATAGTGCGGGAATCGGCGAGATGCCCGACGCCGCCAAATGGGGCGATCAAGGGAGCGACACTATAGGGCACGTCCTGGAAAGAGAAAACCCCGCCCTTCCAAACCTGCAAAGGTTGGGGCTCGCAAATATCCGAGCCTTGCCAAACCTTGCTCCCGTCCCGCAACCCGCAGGCTGTTTTGGCAAAGCGGCCATTCTTTCAAACGGCAAGGACAGTACCGTCGGGCATTGGGAAATGGCGGGACTCATCACGCCGATTCCTTTTCCCACATATCCCAAAGGATTTCCAGCCAGGATCCTGAATCCCTTCGAGAAGGCTATCGGTCGCAAGGTGCTGGGAAATAAGCCGGCTTCGGGCACCGAAATCATCAAGGAGCTGGGCGAGGAACACGTCCGGACCGGCCGTCCGATCCTATACACCTCTGCGGATTCGGTGTTTCAGGTCGCTGCCCATGAGGACATCATACCTCTTGAGGATCTCTACCGGATTTGCGGAATAGCCCGGGAGCTGCTGGACGGGGAGGACCGGGTCGGGCGGGTCATTGCTCGGCCCTTTTCGGGTGCGCCTGATAGCTTTCAGCGCACCAAGAATCGAAAGGATTTTGCGATCCCGCCGCCGCATCCTACCTTACTGGATCTGTTGCGGCAAAACGACCTTGCTTCGGTGGGGGTCGGCAAGATAGCTTCCATTTTTGACTATCGGGGAATTGGCGAGAATGTCGCGGCCAGGGACAACACGGAATCTATGGACGGAACACTCCGGGCGTTGGAGGTCACCTCGGAGGGGTTCATCTTCAGCAACTTCGTCGATTTCGATATGCTCTGGGGTCACCGTAACGACGTCAAGGGATACGCGGAAGGTCTCGAGGAGTTCGACCGAAGGCTCCCGCTGCTTCTCAAAAACTTGCGTGAGGACGACTGCCTGGTCATCAGTGCGGATCATGGTTGCGATCCGACAACACCGAGCACCGACCATTCACGCGAATACGTGCCGATTCTGGCATTCAGCAAGAAGCTCCGCCGGGGTATCCCCCTTGGAACCCGAAGCACTCTGGCCGACATAGGTCAGACCGTCGCCGAGAATTTCGGCCTGAGTCTGTCCGCGGGGACCTCCTTTCTAACGCAGCTCCGCTAACTTAATGCTAACCCGACACGGGCGTGCACGGAACGCCATGGATGAACGCCGAGCAATCAAAGACTTGGTGATTCTTTGTGCGTATTGGCTGCGCCCAATTCACCGCTAAGGCACTAAGACGCGAAGGGGTCCGATTTCATCAATGATAAGGAAATCGGGGACCCATTCCTGCTTTCAGTGTCTTGTTTGCGCGATCGATCGAGCACCCTTAGGAATGTGACAACTGACTCGTTTACTTACGATTACCGTGAATTGCCGGCTCCCTTAGAAGCGGATCAACCCATTGGTACACAAATTGCGAAGGCATGTAATGACGTTATCAGACGATAAGACAGAAGTAATGTTGAAATACATAAGGAGTAAGTCATATGGGTATTGATTTAAGACGAAATGTGAGGGCGGGCTTAAGTGCTCCGGTGATCATTCAAGGCACCGATCGTTTAGGGCGCCCATTTCAGTTTCAAGGGGAAAGTACCGACTTCAGCCGGAAGGGGTTGGGTCTGCTCGTGCCTCAGGATGTGGTCGGTCGGGGTTCGGTTCTGACCATTAACGTCCCGAAGAGATTCCACGGTAAAGCTGTGGTGCAATGGGTTCGGCTCGACGCCGAAACCGGCAAGGTTCGAGTCGGCTGCTGCCTGATGAACCCGAGAGTAAGTTTCCCGTTCCGGACTGCCGCCTCGCTGCTGTTGTGCGTTGCTTTTCTGGGTGAGCTCTCCTTCGCTCGTTCGCGAGATGCGCAAGCGAATAATTCCTGCACGATGAGCCTTACGCGGATGAAGAACTCCATGGAAAGCAGGCTGGGGGAGTGGACCCTGGTGTCCAACACCGACAAGGCGTTCATTCACTCCCAGCACCAGCAGATGTCCTGCCAAGAGTACACTCGCTGGTACGAGAAGGCGAAGATCCACAGGGATGAAAGCAAACGCGCTGCGTTGTCCCGGTGGCATTGGAATCAGTATCACTCCAAGGATGAAACGATCCGGGCTGCGGCAGTTTCCAGCCTGGAGCTGGCAGTCGCTGCTGGCAACGAGTAATCTTTAGGTTTGGGGTTCAGCCTTTAGGCGTTCGCTTACTTCGCAGCACTAAAGCCTGAACTCCGAACAGGATGTCCTCTACCAGCGGAACATCCTTCCCTCCCGCGCTCTTCATACTAACTAATCAATCCTGTCATCCCGTCACAATACGTGGATCCTCTTGGGTTCAGGCTGCAAGCGAAAGCTTGAACTCTCCGAGCGGTCCGTTGCTTGAAAGCCTTCCATAAACCTTAAAGTCGTGGTGACTGGCACAAATATCCCATGTCTTGTGCCGCGGGGTTGGGTGCGAGCCCGGCACAAAAATGGGAGTCACGGCCTAGAAGAAATGGGCCGATCGGCCCTTGCGCGCCCGGGACTGCGCGAGTTAACCTTGTCTAACAATCAGCAAAGGGTGGTGCTTCGAAGTCAATAGAATAGTTAGCAGATCCCTGGCGCTTCGCGCCAGAGAGGGGGACCTATGGGTCGAATTGGCTGTCGCATGATCAACCTTAAAGAAAGTTTCTCGCTCCGGATCGCTGCCTCGTTCCTGTTGTCCGTTGCTCTTCTGAGTCAGCTGTCCTTCGCTCGCTCGCTGGACGCCCAAGAAAACGAGTCCTGCACAGTGAGCCTGGCGCGGATGAAGAGCATTCTGACAAGTTGGCTAGGGGAGTTAGGGGAGTGGCCCCAAGTGACCAGCAGCGAGAAGGCTTTCATCCACATCCTGCACCAACGGATGTCCTGCGACGAGTACACTCGCTTGTACGAAAAGTCGAACTTCTACGGAAACGAGAAGCAGCGCGCCGCGGCGTCCCGGTGGCATTGGAACCAGTATCACTCCGAAGACCAGGCGACACGGGCTGCGGCGGTTGCCGGGGCGAATCTGGCAGTCCCTGCTGGCACCGAGTGAGAGGCTGTGGAAAAATCCACGTCTCGTTGGGGGCGGGGGGGCCTGCGTGGCGGCCCGCAAGTCCGCGCTACTGGGCTGTCGGGCGACCACATAGGGTCGCCCCTACGGGGGATCGGTTTTTCGCACGGTTCGCTCGGAGTTCAAGCTTTAGCTTGCAGCCTGAACGCTGAACTCCAAACAGTGACGCTTTAAGATTCGCCGGGATCGACCTTCAGGACTGTAATGTCAGGCAGGTTGCGGTAGCGTTGGTTGAAGTCGAGTCCGTAGCCAACCACAAAATGGTCGGGGATCTCGAACCCGATATACTCCGCGGGGACCTCGATGATTCGCCGCGAAGGCTTATTGAGCAGGGCAACGACCTTCAAGGACCTGGGACCGCGCGACTCCAGAATCTGGAGCAGATAGCTTAAAGTCAAACCCGTATCGAGGATGTCCTCCACCAGGAGGACATCCTTTCCTTCCACGCTCTCATCCAGATCTTTTAGAATCCTCACCTCGCCGCTGCTCTTGGTGGAGGTCCCGTAACTGCCAACCGCAATGAAATCAACAGAGACCACCAGATCAATGGCGCGAACCAGGTCCGCGTGGAAGACGCTCGCTCCCTTAAGGATGCCGATGAGATGCGGGTTCTTGCCGCGATAGTCTTTTGTAATCAGCGCTCCCAGTTCCTGGACGCGCATTCGTATGGTTGCGGCGTCCAGGAGTACCTCCCCCAAGACCTCGTTCTTGTCGTTATACCAGTCCCCTTCCATTGGTCCCCTTCTTTAACACAGATTTGTTTCCCAGCCAACAGCTCCAAGTTCAGACTTCAGACCGCAGGGATCAGACTTCAGACTGCGCACGAGCACGAACAGAAAACGCATAGATATTCAGGCGTTTGCAGGTCTGAGGTCTGACCCCTGAAGTCTGACGTCTGGTCGATAGGTCGATAGGGTCCCCATGTCCCCATGCCATGGTTCCCTTATGGTTTAAGGCGGGTGATTTTTGTATGATATTGGCTTTGAGAAAGGATATTGGCGATGCTGCAGCGAAGAAGATCCGTGCCCGTGAATGTGGGCGGGGTGACGGTCGGAGGGAGCGCGCCTATCGTCGTCCAGTCGATGACCAATACCGACACGGCGGACGCAGCGGCGACGGCTGCTCAGGTCGCTGCGCTTGCCGCCGCCGGTTCGGAGCTCGTCCGGATTACGGTCAATACCCCTGAAGCTGCCGCGGCAGTTCCGGAGATTGAGCGGCGGCTTGAGGATATGGGCGTCGGAGTCCCTCTCATCGGAGACTTTCACTACAACGGGCACATCCTGCTTACGCGGTATCCCATGTGCGCAGCCGCCCTCGCGAAGTATCGGATCAACCCGGGGAATGTTGGTGTGGGCCGGCGGCACGATGAGAACTTCCTCCAGATGATCCGGGTGGCCATGGATAGCGACAAACCCGTGCGCATCGGAGTGAACTGGGGGTCGCTCGACCAGACCCTCCTGACGCGGCTGATGGACGAGAACACGAAGCGTGCTGATCCCAAGGACGCCCGGGGAGTGCTCATCGAGGCCATGATTCTCAGTGCCCTGGAGTCGGCGCGAATGGCCGAGGAATACGGCCTCCCGCAAAATCATATCATCCTCAGCGCCAAGGTTTCCGGTGTGCAGGATCTCATCGAGGTGTACCGCTTGTTGGCAGCCCAATGCGATTATGCTTTGCACCTTGGGCTTACGGAAGCAGGGATGGGAGCGAAGGGGATTGTGGCGTCCACGGCAGCGCTGGCTGTACTTCTTCAGGAAGGGATCGGTGACACGATTCGAGTCTCCTTGACTCCCGCTCCAAACGGAGACCGCACCGAGGAAGTGCGCGTGGCTCAGCAGATTCTGCAGTCTTTAGGAATACGAAGTTTTGTCCCCCAGGTGTCCGCTTGCCCTGGCTGTGGGCGCACCACCTCAAGCTTCTTTCAGGAAATGGCAGACCAGATCCAAAGCTACCTCAGGTACCAGATGCCGGTCTGGAAAAACCAGTACCGAGGGGTCGAAGAATTGAAGGTCGCGGTTATGGGTTGTGTAGTGAACGGTCCCGGCGAATCCAAACATGCCAATCTTGGAATCTCTCTGCCCGGAACGGGAGAGGAACCCAAGGCCCCGGTCTTCGCCGACGGAAAGCTGATGACGACATTGCGTGGTGAAGGAATTGTGGCAGAATTCATCACCATCCTTAACAGGTACGTAGATTCCCACTATTCTTCCCTGAAAGGCGCGGAGACATCTCCCGTAACCCGTCACTGAGCCCCGGAAAAACTCTTCGCAGAAATTTGCCACGAATTACTGGAAAAAAATTCGTGGAATCCGTACTACTATGCTGAAAATCCTTCGCAAGCTGGCAAGGATTTTCGTCTGCGTAGCCTGCACAAAAATGAAACCACAGATGAACACAGATCCGTGTTCATCTGTGGTTTCATTCGTTGTTGTGGTTGCGACTGGGCTGCGCCGTGGAATTCGTGGCCGCGTTTTTTTGTGGTTGATGCAATTTGGGGGAGTAAATCCATGCTCAAGACGCATAACTGCGGGGAGTTAAGACTATCCCATGCCGGACAGGAGGTTTCCTTGGCGGGGTGGGTACACAGACGGCGGGACCACGGAGGGCTGATCTTTATCGACCTCCGCGACCGGTCCGGGCTTGTTCAAATCACGGTGCAGCCAGGCCGGGGCGAAGCCCACTCGGTAGCGGAGAAAGCGCGCGGGGAGTTTGTGCTCAAGCTGGATGGAGTGGTTCGGCCGCGTCCGGAAAACCTCGTCAATCCCAACTTGCCAACGGGGGAGATTGAAGTTCTGGCAGATTCGATCGAGATCCTCAACCCGGCAAAGGCGCCACCGATTCCTCTGGATGACGATGGGTACAGGACTGACGAGGGCCAGCGCTTGAAATACCGTTACCTGGACTTGCGGCGGGCCCGCCTTCAAGAGAACATAATCCTGCGGCACAAGACGATTAAGTTTATCCGCGACTATCTAGATCGGCTAGGCTTCCTGGAAATCGAAACCCCGATGATGATCAAATCTACGCCCGAAGGAGCGCGGGACTATGTCGTTCCCAGCAGGCTGCAGCCGGGCAGGTTTTTCGCCCTGCCGCAGAGCCCGCAGCAGCTGAAACAACTCCTGATGGTCGCAGGGTACGAGCGCTACTTTCAAATCGCGCGCTGCATGCGTGACGAAGACTTGCGGGGAGACCGGCAGCCGGAATTCACCCAGCTCGACCTAGAGATGTCGTTCGTGGACCGCGACGACGTGCTCGCGGTTGTCGAGGGACTGGTCACTGCGTTGATTCCGGTCGTCACCCCGCACAAGCGAATATTCGAGCCTTTTCCCAGGCTCAGCTACGCCGAGGCCATGGCGCGTTTTGGGACTGACAAGCCAGACCTGCGGTTCGGCATGGGAATCGTCGACATTACAGACACCCTGCGGCGGAGCGAGGCCCGAGTGTTCGCGGAGCCGATCGCAAGTGGAGGGACGGTTCGAGCCATTGTGGCTCCTTCGAGCGCGGGCTCCTCGCGCAAAGAGGTCGACACGATGACCGATCTGGTGAAGGCTGCCGGGGCGAAAGCGATGGCAACACTCGCGTGGACAGCGGAGGGCGTGAAAGGCACTGCCGCAAAGCTTCTAAAGGACTCGGAAGTTTCTGAGATTGTGCGGCGTCTGGAGGCCAAACAAGGGGACCTGGCATGCATGGTGGCCGGGAGGGCGGACGTTGCGAGCAAGGCGTTGGGAGCCCTGCGGCTCGATTTCCGGGATCGGTTGAATCTGGCTCCGCCGGATCTGCTCGCTTTTGCCTGGGTAATCGATTTTCCGATGTTCGAGTGGGATGAGGAGGAGAAGCACTGGAGCTTCATCCATCATCCCTTCACCATGCCCAAGCAAGAACATCTCGATATTCTTGAAACGGACCCCGGGGCCGTGCTGAGCGACGCTTATGATCTGGTGTGCAATGGCTACGAGTTGTCGAGCGGGAGCATCCGCATACACAGGCGCGACATCCAGGCGAGGATCTTCAGGAGCCTGGGATACAGTGATGAGGAGGCGTACCGGCGCTTCGGACACATGCTGGATGCTTTCGAGTACGGGGCGCCGCCGCACGGAGGAATGGCGCCGGGCATTGACCGGCTCATCATGCTGCTTGCGGATGAGCCGAACATTCGCGAGGTCATCGCATTTCCGAAGACCGCCAGCGCCGCCGACCTGATGTTCGATGCGCCTTCGGAGCTGGACCCCAAGCACCTGCGCGAGCTGCATCTGCAGATCCTGGAGTAGCCTGGTGATTCTTTGTGTCTTCGCGTCGGAGCGGTAGAGGCTATGCACAATCCACCACGAAGACGCGAAGACACGAAGAATCACAAAGCTTTTTCGGCAGCTCACTTCTGCTCCGGTGGAAATACGCTGATCTCCACGCGACGGTTGAGGGCCTGGTTACTCGGATCGTTGGAATCGGCTGGAACCTCCCACCCCTTCCCTTCGATGCTGAACTTGTTCGGGTCGAACTTGAATTTGTCGATCAAGGCCCTCTTGATCGATTCGGCGCGAGCAACGCTCAAGTCTCTCACCGCCTGCAACGGCACTTTCCCTTTCATGCTGGAGTCGGTGTGTCCTTCGATGAGAATCACCGCGCGGGCGAATTGTCCGGCGAGGCGCGCAACCTGCTCGAGCGTGGCATCCACGTTGGGATCGTAGAGCCTGCCTTGTATCGGAGTGCCCAAGTCGTCGCGCGCGGGCTCGTAAGGGTTGGCGGAGTTCGGGTAAAAATTAATGCGGATCGTCTGGGTGAGGATCGGAGCTTCTGCCGGCACCTTGCGGAAGCTCGAGGGCGTGAAAGTGGCAACGCTCTCATCCTTCTGTTGTGCGAAGCTCCCCTTCTTCTGAAGGTTCTGGATGAAGGAGAAATCCATGACCTGGTCAAAGGGGGCCGGCGCGCTGATCCGGCCGAGCTCGCGGTAGACGTAGGCTGCGTTCTTCCACGTTCGCTCGAAGTTCGTGGGATTCGAGGAGTTGAGGAAGAA
>QHZE01000418.1:4363-14751 GCA_003225335.1 Acidobacteriota bacterium | reverse complement strand
GGCGACCAATCCCTCGACGACATCCGGATGGTCGCGCACAAAGTCGGCGCGGAAGGCATACACGTCAGCGATGAGCTTGTTGGCGTCGGCGGTGCTCGAAAGGACCCTCGTGCCGGCGACGCGGTCCGGGATTTTGTAAATGTCGGGCGCCCAGGAGACGCACGCGTCCACCTTCTTGTCGGCGACGAATGCAGCCGCCGCTTCAAAGGCGGTCGCCGTATATTTCGTTGTGATGTCGGCAGGCCGGAGACCGGCAGACAGCAGAAGCGATGTGAGGTAGTACTCGCTCGGGGAGTTCTGCGCAAGCGTGACCGTCTTCTTGCGCAGGTCGCTCACGGAGTGAATCCCGCCGCGTACCACAATTCCGTCGCCTCCGTTCGACCAATCGATCTGCTGGGAGATCCGCGGAGCGGTGCGCGAGTCGCGCGTCAGTTCCGGGGCGAACAGGACCATCATGTCCACCGTTCCCCATAGCGTGTGAACCTCGCCGGCGGCAAATGCATCGCGCGCGGCCACCGGATCGTCCATCAGTACCATCTCGACCTTAAAGCCGTACTTCTTTGAGAACACACTCTCCGCATTGGGCTTGGTGCCGTGATTGGCTGCGATGACCGGCAGCCAGCCAGCCCACACGTTGTAGGAGAAACGAAGCACCTTCTCGTTTGCGTTCCACTTGTACTGGCTGACCCCCTTGACTGGAGGGAGGCGATCGGCAGGTACATATTTGTATTCTTTGACTGTAGTCACTCCGGTCGCGTCGGGGGCCTCGCTCTGCGGGGCCTCAGCGCTGCCGGGCTCTCCCAGCTTCCCACCCGGCCCCAGGCTTCTACGGGCTACGACGTAGACGCCGACTCCAACGAGGCCAAGAATTAAGAGAACCGAGATTATCTTTCCCAGGGTAGTCAGGCGAGCTCCTTGTTCAGCCATGCTTCACCTCCTCAGGGGTAGAATACAGCTCTGGCGGGGAAAAATTCGACACATTCTATTCTCCTGCTTACAGCCTTACAGCGAAGTACCAGAGGCCTTTTTCGCCACGGAGACACGGAGGACACGAAGATTCACTAAGGAAGCAAGAGAGTCTCCTGGGCTCCTGGGAGCGCACGCTTCCCAGTGTGCTCTGCGTGTCTGACGCAGATGCGTGCGCTCCCAGGGGGTCATTGTTCATCAATGCTAACCACGAGCCGGTCCACGAGGTAGCTTATCGTCCGGGAGAGATCGCGTTCGTAAGCGCGCTTCCGCTCCAGCCAGGCTGTCCAGTGCTGCTCGTCTGTTTCCGTCTCGTGTGTCAGGCGCTCGCGTTGCTCCTGGAGGGACGCGATTTGCGTTTCCACCTCTGCCACCTTCTTCTGGCGCGCGGCTATCCGGTCCAGCATTTTCTTGCGCGTAAAGGTTTCGAAGGCATCGAGCGCCTGATCGTGCGCGATGACATCCTTGACGATGTCTTCCACGTCGACTTTTTCGTCCGCAAGAATGTTCAGGACCGATCGCTGGACTGAAGGGCGGTCCATGGTCTTGAACTGATCCGATTCCAGCAGTTGTTTGAGTCTGGCGGCCGTCCACCCGTGCCCCGGGGACTTGATTCCGGCGGCCTCAAACACCTTCTCGAAGGCGATAGAGAGCTCGGCCGGAAGTTCGGCGAGAGCGCGCAGCTCGTCCTGACGGATCTCGGTCGTCAGGTCTGAGAGGGTCACCGTTCTGGTCGCGATTTTCGCGAGTTTGGCGGCGTTGGCTTTCGGCCGCGCCTCGAAGATACGGAGGCGTTCGCCTAGCTCGTGTAAGCGATCGAGCAAGCTCATAATCGTGCTCACTGTGGCAGGTTTGGAGTTCAGCCGTCAGGCTGCACTGTACTGCGCCCGGCTAGGCTAAAGCTTGAACTCCGAACCGACCCTCCGGAAGGCTTCGGTCACTGCTGAGACTGCCCTTTTGAATTCAGGTCTCTCCTGCGCCACCAGAGGCGGAACGCCGAGCGAGGGAGGGATCCCGTCACGGATATCGTATGCAATCTGCCCGGGCGCGGGCGTGAAGATCCAGACGCGCTCGCCCAGATAGACGGCCTCGGTCACGCTGTGCGTGACACAGAGGATTGTGGGGTGGATCCTGTACCACAGATCGATCAGCAGCTCCTGCATTTCCAGGCGCGTCGGCTCATCCAGGGCGGAAAACGGCTCGTCCATCAGGAGGATTCGCGGTTCCATTGCGAGCGTGCGCGCAATAGCGACACGCTGTTGCTGCCCTCCCGAAAGCTGATGGGGATACTTGGTCTCGTGTCCGCTCAACTCCACTTCTTTGATCAACTGGCGGGCGCGGTCCAGCCTGGCGGCCGGCCCCATGCCCAGCTCCCGCTTGTTTATTTCCAGGCCAAACAGGATGTTCTGGAGCACGGTGAGATGGGGAAAGGAACTGTACTGCTGGAAAATCATTCCGCGGTCCCGGCCCGGGCCGCAGACCCGCTGCCCGTGCACCAGAACCTCTCCCTCAGTGGGTTCGAGAAACCCGGCAATCAGGTTCAGGACGGTGCTCTTGCCGCAGCCGGAGGGGCCGATGATGCTGATGAACTCCCCGCGGTTCGGCGCGTCCTCGATTGCGACGTGCAGTTCTGAGACAGCCGTGAACGGGCCGAACCTCACCGTCACGTTGCGAAATTCCACAATCGGCGCGGGGCTGGAAGTGTCCTGTTTCAAGAGCGGCTCCTTCGATACGGAAACAGAACATGACCAGCCCTCTCCCATCCCAGGTCCGCAACCCACGCTATCAGCGTGATGACTACAATGACGAGATACACTCTGCCTGACATAGCGCGGCGCCGTGCGGTGTCGATGAGGTCGCCCAGCCCTCCGTTCTTCACCACGACTTCCGCGAGGACGAGGTAAGTCCAGCCGACGCCGAAGGCCAAGCGCATCCCGTGCCACATGTCGGGCAGGGCGATCGGGATCAGCACGCGTAGAATGACGTGGCGGCGAGTCGCTCCGAGCGTGTAAGACGTTCGCAGGTAGACGTCCGGAACCGCGTCGATCGCCTCGACAACCATTGGGAGAAGGAAGATGCCGAAAGCCATTGCAAGAAACACGACCTTTTGCAGCTCGTCCGTGCCGAACCACGACATCGTGAGCGGAACCAGAGTCGCAATGGGAATGTAACCGCTCGCCGTCACCAGCGGTTCGAATGTGGAACGTACGCTCCCGAGAGCGCCCATCAGAATGCCGATCGGCAAGGCGATCACAAGCGCCAGAAGGTACCCCAGGACGACGCGCCGCAGACTGAGCCAGGTGTGATCGAAGAGGGTCCGGTTTTCCGGATCGCTGGCGCTGAGCAAATCTCGCAGGCTGTCGACAACTTCGCGCGGGCTGGGCAGGATTGTCGGGCCGATAACTCGCTCTTCTACAACTCCTCTGGTGAGGAGCCACCAGAAAAATACCAGCAATATGATGGGAAAAACTCCCAGAATAATCGCCGCGCGGCGGGGAACCTTGCTCCGGATGCCCAACGCCCATGAGGGGATCATGCCATTTCACCTGGCAGACATTAATCACGTCCAGCGCCTGGTGTCAACCGCACCCTCGGGAGTGATCAGTTGGGGCTTCGCGTTTCTCTTTTCGCACTTAGCGCCTTCGCGGTGAAACTGAGCCCGAATTAACCGCGAAGACGCGAAGAGCGCAAAGGGCTGCTCCGAGTAAGTGAGGAAATAAGGAAGTTCATTTCTTTCCCTTGACAGTCCCTGTTTGGAGGTCATAGCCGTTTTCATTGATCGGGTCGTATGCTCTCAATCGAAGCAGATTTACTCGTCGATACCCACACCGCACAACAGACAATTTGCGGCCAGACTTTCTCCGTGGCTCTGTGTCTCTGTGGCCCCCAAAAGCATCATTAGCCCACAGAAAGACAGAGAAGAGGCTGCCGCGAGCGTCCTAAACCTACGTGTTAAGGCATTAATGTTCAGTGGGTATCTGAATTCCACTTGTGTAACTCGCGGTACCCAACCCCATCATGGGCGGATTGGTGTTCTTATGTAAGCTGCTGAATACAATTACTTTATCCGATCGGAGTCTGGCTGGCACGCCTTTTGCACTCCGTGCCCTGCGGCGTGATAGTTGATCTAAAAGCTCCATTAATCTCATGAAAGCAAAACAGCAACCAGCCCGTGATGTTGGCGAGCAGTTCCGGCTGCTTGTTGAAAGCATGGAGGACTACGCGATTTTCCTGCTCGACCCGCAAGGGAACGTAGCCAGCTGGAACCCGGGCGCAGAGCGCATCAAGGGTTACCGCGCCGAGGAGATCATTGGGCGCCACTTCTCGGTGTTTTATCCCTCTGAAGACGTGGATCGCGGTAAGCCGCAGTCGGAACTGCAGGTGGCGGCCCGCGATGGCCGTTTTGAGGAGGAAGGCTGGCGGCTGCGAAAGGGCGGGACACGTTTTTGGGCCGACGTTGTGCTCACTGCTATCCGCGACGAGAGGGGCCGCGTTATCGGGTTCGGCAAGGTGACTCGTGACCTCACGGAGCGCAAGTGGGGCGAAGAAGAAAAATTCGGAAAGATGTTCCGGCTATGCCCGGTGCCGCTGGCGATCGTGACGTTGGCCGAGGGGCGTTTCGTTGAAGCCAATGAGGCGTACGTCAGGCTTGTCGGCTACCCGCGCGAGGAGCTGATCGGCCGCACGGTTGCCGAGGTAAACATCCACCCGCAAGCCGAACAGAGGACGGCCTTGATGAAGGCGATCGAATCCGGCCAAAAGGTACGGAATGTTGAGGGCGTGCTGCGCAGCAAGTCCGGCGAGGAGCGCAGCGTGCTTCATTCGGCCGAATTGATCGAGGTGGGGGAAAACCCTTGCATGGTGACGGCCGTGCAGGACGTTACGGAAATCAAACGTCTGGAGGATGCGGTGCGCGAGGCATCGACGCCCGTTTTGCGCGTGCGCGAGGGTCTCCTCATTCTGCCTCTGATCGGCGTGATTGACTCTCACAGGGCTCGCCAGCTCACGGAGCAGTTACTGAAGGCGATCCGCCGGGAGCGCGCTCGCGCCGTGGTAATTGACCTGACAGGAGTGCCGAGCATGAACCTCACAATCGCCAACCACCTGATTCAGACTGTGGATGCCTCCCGTCTGCTCGGAGCTCGGGTGATCCTGACGGGGCTGTCCAGTCGTGCTGCCGAAAGCCTGGTGAGCATCGGTGTGAACCTGGGTCAGTTCGTGGCGCTCGGCGACCTCCAAAGCGGCATCGAAGAGGCGGAGCAGTGGTTGAAAGCACCGTGGAAGCCGAGCCTCCCGACAGCGACCGCACCCGACGGCGAAGATTTCGACCAAGCAAACTTTCCAGCCGGAACCAATCCGTAAGCTCCCCCCGCGAAGAACCGCAAAAAACAACCCGGAATCTCCGAACAAGCGGCGCAATCGGAACTGCGAGTCAGTTCATGCGACCGTTAATTGACTCTCTCAGAAGCTGCGAAGAATTTAATTCGTGAGATTTGTGGCGGTTTTACTGGCCGCGAATTCCACGAATTAACAAAATTAAATTCTCCGCAGCTCCTGAGGCGTTCACGGCAGCGTGAATTGACTCCCACTTCTAACTCATTGCACCCCTCAAAACCTTGTCAATGACTCCGAGGCCGGGGAGCTTTCGCGTCTGTCGCCGGCTTGCGAGCTTTTGCGTCGCGGTGAATCATCGGGAGGTCTCAGGGGCGCCCGCGGCGTCGGCCACACAGGGCCGCCCCTACAATTGGGCAGGCATGCCTAAGGCCACTTTCGTTTGCAGTGGCGAGCTGCAGGAGCAGGGAAACTTTGTGGTGAAACTGGTTCAATCACAGCGCCGGAACGTAGTTCTCTTCGACCTCAAACCGGACCGTGACTTGCTCCAGGCGCCGATGCACCGGCATGACTTTGTGCAGCTTCGGATTCAAATAGTCCCTGAGCATCGGGGGCCGAGGATGTTTGAGGTAAAGATCGGCATCACGCCGGATCTCGGAAGCCGCCACCAGGTCCAGCTCGTCGCGCGAAGACACGTGCTGGACGATGCACGGCACGTGAGTGATTCCCATTCTGCGAAGCGCGTAGGCGCGATGGCTTCCGTTGTTGAGGATCAGCCGCTTCTCGGCGTAGACGGCGTTTAGGAAATTGGAGCCGAAGCCGACGGCAATCCCGACGACGCCGACGAGGTTTCCCGGCGGAGGATAGTCCTTGATGTGCGTGGATTGCATGGGCATGATGCCGAGAAAGCGCAGATCGTTCGACGGCGACATAAAGACGTATTTGTTCTGATGCACGCGGGACCATTTCACGGGCGGTTGTGGGTGATCGTAAGGGAGGCATGTCTTTAAGATTTGCTCTTCGCTGGGGGCCGGGCCCAGTTTGCCCTCAAGCTCCCGGGCAAAGTTCAAATCGATGTGCTTTTGATAGACAACCATGCGGTCCAGCTCCACGAACGCGACCTCGGTCGGCACGGTGTTGAAATTGTGGTGCACCAGAGGATCTTTGAGAAACTCCGTCAGGAATGACTCGTACTCCAACCCCATGGAGCGAATGGGCGGATCATCCGCGAGGCCGGCCTCTTCCTTTTCGAGGGTACGGACCACACTCTGGGCAGCCTGCCATTCGGCGGTGAGGGCTCCCTCGGCTGGCGGGTCCACGGCGTGCCCTCTGACGTACCGAATGAATTGCTTCAGCGTAGGGCGCCCGATCAGGTACAAGTTTTCAGCGGCCGCAACTTGTTGGGGCTGGCCCTCAGGCTTGGGCTCGGCGGCCAGCGCGCGCTTGTCGTCCGTTGTCTTTGAAATGGATCCGGCCTCGAGCATTTCGGGTGACGCGATCATGTTTTCCATCCTTCCTCCTGATAGTGAGTCCACTTAGTTTGGGGTTCAGCCTTTAGGCTGCCCTCAAGAGTCCGCGTGTGTGCAGGCTAAAGCCTGAACTCCATACTTACCACCACGACCAGACGTCGACCTTGAGCGCGCGCGCCGTTCGCCACGTAATCAGTTCGACGATTCTTCTCGGGCCGCAAGAGATTTTGGCCTGTCCCGTCATCTCCGGTTTGAGGAGCAGGGAGCTATTGTCGATTTCCGTGGTGACAATAATCGTCTTGTTTGCGCTGACGGAACTGCTCGCGGAGGGCGCCGTTTTTTCCCCGGCACTGGAGCTCCCCTGCGCGGACGTGGCGATGGAAGTCACGTTCCCATAAAACGTCTGGTCGGGATGGGCGCGGGTCCTGAGCACTACCTTTTGGCCCACTTCGATGGGAGCAATTTCCTTTTCGGAAATGACGATCTGTGCGGTCACGGTTTTGAGATCGAAAACCTTCGCGATCAGATCACCCTGTTTTACGAGCTGGCCTTTTAATTCCTTCAATTCCCGGGACGGTGTCGCAACGACCCCTGTGGCGGGGCTCAGGATTTGGGTGCCGGCGAGCTGTACCCGAAGAAAAGCCTGGTCGGCTTCCGAACGCTTGATGTCCGCTTCCAGCGCCTGGATCTCCTCTTTTCGGGTTCCCGCCAGAAGGAGCTGGAGTCTGCTCTCCGCTTCCTTCAATTCCTTTTCTGTGACGGCGACATTCGTGCGAGCCTCGGCCAGATCTTCCGCCAGAAGCACCAGCTTTTGGGCCCGGGCTTCCTCCAGCTCCCTCTTCCGGACGGCGACCTGTTCGGCAGCTTCGTCAAGCTGCATGCGCGAACCGAGCTTTTCGTCGATCAGCGTTTGAAACATTTCCAGGTTCTTGAGGCCGAACTGCAGCCGCTCTTCGGCCTTCTTGATCGTGGTCTCGGTCAGGGCCAGCCGCTCCTCGCGCCCGCGCTTGGCCTGCTCGTAGAGATCGCGCGCTTGCTTGAGCTTCGAGTTGCCCGTTTCGACGGCCTTTGTTGCCAGTGCGATTTCCTCGGCCCTGGGTCCTGCGACGAGCATCTGGAGCCGCGCTCGCTTCGCCGCGAGATCAGACTCGACCTTGAGAAGCTCCGCGCGCGGGGCGTCGTCCAGCAAACGCGCGATCAAGTCTCCCGCTTTGACCTTGTCGCCCTCGTCCACGTAAATCCGCGCGATGATCCCGTCGACCGCGGTGCGGACGTCCGCGTTTTCAATGGGGAGGACGTTGAAGGCTCCCGTTATGCGCAGCTGCAAGTGGACCAGGAACGAGATGACCAGGGCCGCTACCGCCAAGGCCGTCCAAACGGCCGGCCGATGCCATGCACCGCTCTTCTTCCTCTTGGACTTGGCAGGTTTGTCAGGCTCGGGCGATTCGGCGCCGTCCGATGTCTTGAAGTCCTCGCCATCGTCCTCGGGATCCGCCGCCTTGCCAAACAACTTCCGGTACCGGCGGCGAACTTTAAGGCCCAGGAAACCGGATGAAAGCAGAAAGACCGTCGGCTGGCGGTTCTCGATGAGGTAACCGCCTGCCGTCACGAGGATGTAACCGATGAGAGTAAACGAGCTGACCGCGGCGATCAGACCATAGGTGAGGAGAGTGCTCCGTTCGCGTTGAGGGAACTCGACCGGTGTTCGAGGAAGGAAGAGCACTCTCTCCATCAAAGTGCCGACATACCTGTACGCTTTCCTTCTCAGGTTCGGGATCTCGAGGTAGTCGCTGAGCATGTAATATCCGTCGTACTTGAGGAAAGGATTGAGGTTGAGCAGCGTCTTGACGCCCGAGGTGGTCGTCACGATCAAGGCAAGGGAGTTGATCCAGGTCTCCGAATCTGTCACACGCCACGCCAGCGCGGCCAGGGCCCAGAGAAACAGCTCGAAATAGGGTCCCGCGAAACCGACCCAGAGCCGCTTCGATTTTTCCGGAAAGAGCCAGGCGTCGCTGACGTTGCAGTAGAGGGCGGGTTGGAAGTACATCAGCAGGAATCCCATTTCGTGAACCTCGCCGCCAAAGTATTTGCAGGTCAACCCGTGGGCAAATTCGTGCAGGGAGACGACGAAAAAGATGATTGCCATGAAGAGCGGGATCGACGAGATACGGTAGAGCTGGGAGAGGTCCTGAATGAGTTCGCGCGAGTTCGTTATGACGGTTGCGGCCCCCAGCAGAATGAGCGCGGTCGAGAGCACCAGGAAGTGCGGCGTGAAAAAGAAGCGCAATCGGGGAATCAGACGGTCGAGGAGCCGCGACGGGTCGAGAACTTTGAACCGCAGGTACAGCACGCTGCCGCGAATTCGTTTCTGCCCGCCCCGTTTTCTCGACGAAGTTTCTTCCGTTTCGAGGAGGTGGGTCTTGGCCAGATTCTTGACGAAGGCCCGCAAAGTTTCAGGGGGAAGAGTCGCTCCGAACTCTTCTTCTGCTTTTTGCCGAATGACATCGAGAGGCGTCTCCCCGTCGAGCTGCTGCGCGATGAAATGCTCGGCTTCCCGAAAGCGAAAGAAATTACCGGAGACAGGGTCTTTGACGACGAAGACTGTTAATGAGGGAAGGCCGCGGGAACCTCCCGCGGCCTTCCCTTCACTGTAGCGTGAAGCGCCAGGCGTTCAGGTCAGCCCTGACGCCTGGTGGTTGACCTGGTCAGCTATCAGCCAGGGTTAGGCGCAGCCGCAGCTGCCGCCGCCGCTGTGATGGCTCTTGGAGCTCTTGTGGCTCTTGGAGCTCTTGTGGCTCTTGTGGCTCTTGGAGCTCTTGTGGCTGTGGTGACTGCCACTGTGGCCACTCCCGCCAGTCCCGCCACTCGCGCTGCCGCCACCGGATGGTGGTGTTACGCCGCCGGGCGCGATGCGCTGCTCGAGCTTCTCCAGTTCGAGATTCAGATGTTTCATTCGCTTTCACCTCCTTTCTGTTTGGGATTTAGTTCCTAAGGGCTTTTGTGTAGGCGTTTTCTTTGGCCTCACTGAAGAATCTTTATCCCCTTGTGTTTGGAAAGCTGGAATTTTCGCGCCGAGACATTGTTGGATTCCATCTCCACACCGTCTTCGCCTTCGTCGAGGAGATTGTCCGGGTCGGCCGTGACGACCAGCCAATAAGGGGGAAACCGTCGGCAAGACTTCCAAAGTTATCGAAGGCTTGATTTCGGTTGAACTGCGATGGCAGGCGCCCTGGCCGAGAACACCCGTCGCTCGGGGCCTGTGACACAGATTTGCGGTTTGTCCGGATCTGGATAAAAGCATAGGACGCGCGACGCAGGGGGAGAACTTCTTCGCGCGCTTCACCGCGAGAAACCCACGACATACTGGTTCCGCATGTATCCAACGGCGGAGGTCCTCGAGGGCCGGCTGGCCCATTTCGCCTCGGCGGGGAATAAACTTTGCCGCCGGTTCGATGGTCCTTTCGTCCATGTAACTCCCTCGCCGGATAGGGCGCCGGATGAGTCGCTTTCGATCGGAACCGATGAGCAGTTTGTACGGACCTTAAACGTGAGTGATTGGAACTACCGAACAGCGGTTTGTACACACAGGCAACGTGAGTCATAAACACCGCCGCAGTTTGT
>QHZE01000418.1:0-4214 GCA_003225335.1 Acidobacteriota bacterium | reverse complement strand
TTGAGGGAGTTCGTTCGAATACGATTGAGAAGAATCTGTATATTACTTCGACTTGACGGGAGGGCTTATGGAAGACACTGAATTCTATTCGAAGCTGCGGGAAAAAGTGGCGGGTTATACCGGTCCGTATTCAGACTACGTCCTGCTGATACCGGATCTAGTAGCGCTCGTTGCCCGCTTGATGCGAGACACTCGGGTCCATTCCAAACACAAGATTTATCTGGGGGCGGCGCTTGCGTACATCGTTTCGCCCATCGACCTGATGCCGGAGCGAATATTCGGGAAGCTGGCTTTCCTTGATGACCTTGCTGTTCTCGTAGCGGTCCTGAACATGCTGTTGAACGAAACGGATAACCAGATCGTGCTCGAGAACTGGTCGGGCAAAGCGGATCTGCTCGAAACTGTGCGAAACTTCCTGCGCCAGTCGGACCAGGTCATCGGCAAAGCGCGCCTGGAGAAGATTCTGGATTATCTTGGAGTCCGCAAGCCTGCCTCGCCGGCGGGCGTGTGATCACAGTGGTCAGTGGCCAGTAACCAACCGACCACTGACCACCGACCACTGTCGTTTAGGTGTGGCTGTCTACATCAGATGGAGGCCGCACTCCTGGCCTTGGTGGGACGTTCCTACGAAGCGTCCCGCGCGTTCGAACTGCCCCTGTCGTCCTCCGCCCGAGCGGGTTTTCCCTTGTGTCGTGCACGGCTGGCATCCAAGGGACAGATAGCCGGCGCTGTAGAGCGGATGATTGCGCAACTTCTTCCTCTCGATATAATTCCATACGTCTTTTTTAGTCCAGAAGGCGATAGGATTTACCTTTGCAATTTTGCCCTGCTCGAGGAGCTTGGTGTTTTTCCTGTATTCGGTTTCGTCGCGACGCAGTCCCGTAAGCCAGGCGTCAAAGTCACCAATGATGGACTCGATCGCGGGTATTTTCATCTCACAGCACTTGTATTGATCATTTCGAACGAAAGAATCGCCGTATTCCGCGTCGATGCGGCGCTTGGCCTCCTCGCTCGGCCGCACCCAGCGGAAGTTGATTCCAGTCTCGCGCACCAGATCCTCGGCGAAAGCGAGCGTTTCAGGAAACTCATAACCGGTGTCGATGCCGATGAAAAGCATATCCGGCTTGACCTGGACCGCCAGATCGACAAGAACGCGGGAGTCCTTGCCAAAGGAACAGGCGGTGAATACGCGAGGATATTTGTCCACTGCATACTGGATAGTGAGTTTCGATAGCTCAACCTTCTCGTGAAGATTCATACCTACAATTTCTCCTTACATAAAGAGTTAACGGCCAGCCGCAGCCGTCGCCAGCACTTGCTGGGTCTCGCCGGAAAATTCGGCGCAGAAGTCCAGGAAGGACCGGGCTTGGTCCAGGATCTCCCGGGCTGCGGTTTCGGTGGGCTCTTGCTGCTTGAGCCCATCGAAGTATGACGACACATCGAGCCAGGCGCCGTGCGTCTGGCCCGACAAAACGAAGATATTTTCGAATTCCCAAAGCGCTTCCTCGGATTTAAACGGATCCACCAGGCGGGCATACAGAGGAACGCGCGCCGCCTTTGCGGCGGCTTCGTAGGCGGCAAGAATCGCATGCGCAAATTCGGAGTGGTAAAAGTACGCCTCTCCCTGGGCGAGCGCTGCCTGGGCCGCTTCGAACGAAGGAACGACTTCAGCAACAGTCACGCCCGCGCATTCGCCCTTGATCCCCTGCCTCACGGCGAAGCGCTCGTTCTCGTGTCCATAGTCCTGGTAAAAGGAGGGATCGTCTTCAAAGGACGGCACCGCGCGCAGGGGCTCCAGGGTGCCTTTGATTCGGGCGTCCCCGAGACGCTCCATACAGGCGTTGAAGTTCTCGGTTCCCCGCCTTTCCCGGCTGTAAAGGTCGAGCAGGGCTTTCATGACCTTGACCCCATTCCTGGCCGGGAATTTTCCAATCACTCGACCGATCGCGGCTTCGTCCACGTTCACTTCCCCCCCCAGGAACACCAAGTAAGCCGGAACGGTTCTGCCGCCCTGCGAAAGCGCCGCCGCATGGAACCCGATGTTGGCGATGCCATGCTGGGCGCACCCGTTCGGGCAGCCGGATATTTTCACTTTGAGGGCGCGAGCGAGCTCGTAATGCTCCGCCAGTTCCCGCTCGAATGCTTCCGAAATGACGCTGCCCAAACCCTTCGCGGAGGCGATGCCCAGGCGGCACGTGTCCGCTCCCGGGCAGGTCGTGATGTCGGACACGGTCTCCGCTCCGGCCTCTCCCAGCCCCAGCTCTTTGAGTGCCAGATACAGTTCCCCCAGCTCCCCTTCACGTACCCAAGGGAGGTAGATGTTTTGCTCTATGGAGGTACGCAATTCGCCCGCCGAGAATCTTCGCGCCACCGCGGCAAGACGGCGAGCCCGAGCGGCGACCAGATCGCCCAGCTTCAAACGGACGTGAACTCCGCGAAACCCGGGGACTTTGTGCTCGACAACAGAGTCGCGGTACCACTTCCGGAAATCCGGCGTATCCAGGAGAGGGTCCAGAATCCTCAAATCTGACGGCGGCGTTAGTCCAACGTCAGGATAGGGGACACGAACTTCCTTGAGGTACTGCGCGACCAGGGGGATCGGGCCGACACGTTGACGCTCTTCGTCCACCTGCGCGCGAAACTTCTCCCAACCCAGGGTCTGGACAAGGAACTTCATGCGCGCCTTCATGCGCGCCTTTCGTTCCCCATACCGATCGAAGACCCGGAGGACTGAAACAGCGAGGTGAAACAGCTCGGATTCAGGTAGGAAATCGGTGTAGAGGTATCCCAGCATGGGGGCCCCCCCTAAACCCCCACCCAGATAGACCTTGAAACCGCGCCGTTCTCGCCCGTTTTCGTTTCGAATCACAGCAAGGAGACCGATATCGTGAACGCGGAGGGCAGAGTGGTCTTCACTGCACCCCTCGAATGTGATCTTGAATTTTCTGCCCAGATTCTGGTTGTACTTGTTGCGAACAAGGTACCGGAAAAGCGCCTCCGCATACGGAGCCACGTCGAAGGCCTCGCTGCGTGAAGTCCCCGCGCGGTAGCAGGCCGTGATGTTACGCACGGTGTTGCCGCAGGCCTCCCTGGTGGTAATTCCGGCTTCGGCGAGATACCGCATCAGCTCGGGCGCTTCTTCAAGCCTGACATAGTATAGCTGGGCATCTTCCCGCGTCGTGAAGTGGACGAACCCGCTTGCATAGCGATCCGCCGCATCGGCGAGACGGGCCAGCTGGTCCGAGCTCAGGATCCCTCCAGGGAACTTGATCCTTTGCATCTGGACACCTTCCTGGCGCTGGGCGTAGGTACCGAAGTGGAGGCGAAGTTTCTGCATCTTGACTTCGCCCAGCTCGCCCGCGCGGTACTTCCGGATCTGTTCCTCGTAATGCGCGAGCTCGTCCACAATGAATTCAGGGACGGCTCCCTGTTTCGGCTCGACGTAAGTGGTTTCGCTCATGGCGACCTCTTTTCCTGCCCGGGGGCCGGGTGTTTCGCCCGGCGCGCCTGGCCACATGCAAAAAAAAAGCCCCGGCTCCCAACGGGAACCGGGGCTTTTTCAGCCATTTTCTTGCGCCGTTTTTTAGGTAATGCTCACCTCACGGGCGAGAAACCGGTTCCCCTGGAGAAGGGGCATACAGGTACACCGACACACGCACACAACCAAGTTTGAACTGCTTTTCGGGGTTGTTTCAGTTTTTCGGTGCACTGTCCGGTCTCTGAATAATATCTATCAACAAGTCCAGCCGAAAAGCTACCAGGAGCCGCTGCCTGTTGTCAAGAAGAGAAATTCTTCGTCCGCTCCGACAGGATAACAGGATGGACGAGACTTGCCTTTGCCACTTTACTGGCAACGTTCCCTGAACTTAACTTCCCCAGGCTCCACACAATCCCGTAGATCCTGTTATCCTGTCAAGAAAGTTTATCCTGTCATCCTGTCAGATCCCTGCGCGGGCAGACTAAAGCCCGAACTCCGACAATCTCATCTCTGTGTCTCTATGTCTCTGCGGCTAAAAACAGAAGTTGAATCCTCACCGGTGACGGGTTACCCTCTTGAGATCGCTGGGAGCAAGGGAAAACGCCGCGGTGTCTTTGGAGCAAACAGCCTTCCCCCTCGTTGGCTTTAAAGACACCGCGGCGTTTTCCCTTGCTCCCAGCGATCTCAAGAGGGTAACCCGTCACCGGTGAGGATTCAACTTCTGTTTTTAGCCGCA
>QHZE01000049.1 GCA_003225335.1 Acidobacteriota bacterium | reverse complement strand
ATCCCTTTGCCGCCGCAAGGGACTGAACTACCACTACGAAGCCACGTTTGGGGCAGGTTTGCCGCTCCTTTACACGCTCCAGGACCTGATAAACACCGGAGACAAGATCTTGCGGATTCAGGGCTGTCTGAGCGGAACTCTCGGATTCCTCTGCAGCCGGCTGGATGAAGCCGTTCCCTTCTCCCAGGCTGTTGCCGAGGCGATGTCCCTGGGTTATACGGAACCGGATCCGCGGGATGACCTGAGCGGTCTCGATGTGGCTCGAAAGTCCCTGATCATCGCCAGGGAACTGGGTATTCTGCTCGAGCTTGAGCAGATTCAGCTCTCGGCGATGATCCCGCAAAGATTCTTCAAACTGGATTCCGTACCGGCGTTCCTGAATAAACTGCCTCAGATCGACGTGCGAATGTCCGGGTTGGTCCGAAGGAGCCATTCTCGAGGGGAGGTCTTGCGCTTTCTTGCTGATATTTCCACGGAAGGATGTGCGGTGGGCCTTAAAAGTGTCGCGAAAGACAGCCCCGTCGGGCGTCTCTCGGGACCCGATAATATCCTCGTTTTCCAGACCCAGCGCTACTTTGAACACCCTTTGGTAATCCAGGGGCCGGGGGCGGGAGCGGGAGTCACAGCGGCAGGGGTCTTAAGCGACATTTTGAAGATCGCGAAGTCGATCTGATGGCGTCTCGCCTCACATCTTGTATTTGCCCAGATCCTCAGGGTTCAGATTTTCAAGCCACTGCTTTATGTCCTCAGGCGAGCTCCGGTCGCTGGGGGCGAGCGACGTAGTGCTGCTCGATTTTGCGAGAACGTCGTCGGTGACATAGATCGGCGAGTCGGTTCGCAGCGCGAGCGCAATCGCGTCCGATGGGCGCGAATCCACCGTGATCGTTTTACCCCCCACGTTAAGGAAGATCAGCGCATAGAAGGTGTTGTCCTTCAGCTCCGTTACGACGATCTTGGTCACCTGCGCGTTGAGATGGTTCAGAAGACCCTTCATGAGATCGTGTGTCATGGGGCGCGGCGTATCCACTTTTTCGATCTGGAGGGCAATTGCATTGGCCTCGAATATCCCGACCCAGATAGGGAGCAGTGTGTCGCTGTTGGTGTCCTGCAACACGACAATCGGAGAGTTTGTCAAAGGATCCATCATTAGTCCTTTTATCTTAAATTCAATCTCCTTCATAGTTCCTCCGGTCATTTATTGAACCCGCACACCCCTCAGGCTGTTGGCACTGAAGCCGGTAATCTGGATCTCCGCGAACTTTCCAATGAGGCTTTCAGGGCCGTTAAAATTCACCACCTTGTTGTTGGCGGCCCTCCCGGCTAGCGAAAAATTAGCTCGCGCCCGATCCTCCACAAGAACCTCAAGCACCTGTGCGACGTAGGCTGCATTCTTGTTGTACTGGATGAGATTCTGATGCTCTTGCAGCCGTCGTAACCTTTTCCCCTTTTCTTCTTCAGGTACTTCGCCGGGAAGATTCAGGGCCGCGGTATTCGGGCGCGGCGAGTACTTGAAGGAAAACACGCTGTCATATTGTACCTCATCGAGCAACCGAAGGGTATCCTCAAAGTCGGTTTCGGTTTCGCCGGGAAAGCCGACGATAATGTCGGTAGAAATTGCGATCGCGCGGGTGGCGCTCTGAATCTTCCGGATGGTTTCCAGATACCGCTCTCGCGTGTAACCCCTTCGCATTGCGAGGAGCACCCGCGTCGATCCCGATTGGACCGGGAGATGAATCTGGTTACAGACCTGGGAGCAGGATACCATGACGTCCAGAAGGTCGTCCGAAAAGTCGTTGGGGTGGGGCGAAGTGAAGCGTACTCTCTTCAGCCCCGGAATCTCCGCCAGCTTCCGAAGCAACCCCGCAAATCGCAGGCCGGGCGGAGAGGGATCCCGATACGAATTTACGGTCTGGCCCAGCAGGACGATCTCGAGGTAACCCTGGTCGACCAGGCGCGCGGCTTCGGAGATGATGTTGGAGCTCGGCCGGTCCTTCTGAGGGCCCCGCGTGAGCGGAACCACACAGAATGCGCAATGACGGTTGCAGCCTTCGCTTATGGTTACGCCTGCGCGCCACGCGCTCACGCGAAGAACATGACGCGTCTCGAGTGGCTCAGGGTCATCATCCATGCGCAGATCGATGGCGGGGCGCCGGGTCTCCAGGGCCCGTGCCACAAGCTCGGGCATGACATGCCCTTTCTGAGGCCCAGCGATGATATTGACGAAGGGCGCTCGCTCGAGAATTTTTTCGCCCTCGAGCTGCGCCATGCACCCGACCACGCCGACGACAAGATCCCCTCCTCGCCGGGTCTTATGCCTCTTCACTTCTCCCAATCGGGCGTAGACCTTCTGAACGGCTTTTTCGCGAATGCTGCACGTGTTCAGTATGATGATGTCCGCCTTGGCGGGATCGGAGACCGGCTCCATGCCCTCGTGCAGGAGACTGCCGGCGATCTTTTCCGAGTCCAGCTCGTTCATCTGGCATCCGAACGTCTCAATATAGAAGGTTCTAGACATGGATCGTCTGATCTCCGGCTTCAGACCTCAGACCTCAGATTCTTGAGGTCTGATCCCTGAGGTCTGATCATAGCTAGAATCCTCTCGCAGGGCTAAGGCAATGACTGAGCATTTCCCGCGCGTGCTTCCGTGTGGTTTCCGTAATCGTCAGTCCCCCCAGCATGCGCGCCAGCTCTTCAATTCTCTCGGACTCGTCCAGCCGCTGCACGGACGTCTCCGTTCGCGATCCCGCGGTCCCTTTCGTCACGCGATAGTGGCTGGACGCAAAGGCCGCGATCTGAGGCAGGTGTGTGACGCACAACACCTGCTGGGAGGTCGAGATGTCGCGCAGGCGGCGTCCTACGGCTTCCGCAACGCGTCCTCCGATCCCGGCATCGATCTCGTCGAAAACGAGCGTCTTTCCAGATTCTTCGGTCCCGCAGATTGCCTTGAGGGAAAGCATGATGCGCGAGAGCTCGCCTCCGGAAGCGATTCTGGCGAGGGGTTTCAATTCCTCACCTTTGTTGGCCGAAACCATAAACTCGACGCGGTCGATGCCGGAATCCGTGAAGTAGCCTGGTATCCGCCCGCTTCCATCTTCCGGCTGGTGCGTGTGAAAGCAGACGCTGAATTCGGCGCTTTCCATGGAAAGCGCCTGGAGTTCCTTGCGTATCTCCCGTTCGAGCTGCCTGGCGTCCCTGTGGCGCTTTGCGGATAATCGCTCCCCGAGGCTCTGGTACTGTTTGATCTCCGTCTTCAGCTGTTCTTCAAGAAGCGCCAACCGCTCCCTGTACGAAACGAGATCGAGCAGCTCCGCTTCGCATTTGTCTGCATATTTTAGGGTCTCCGTTGCCGAGTGTCCATATTTTCGGGCCAGTCTCTCCAGCTCCGAGAGCCTTTGCTCTACTTGCTCCAACCGGCCGGGAGCAAAATCGATCCCCTCTTTGTAATCCCGGGCGAAGTACGCAACGTCCTCCAGCTTATAGAGGGACTCCGCCAGCGACTCACGCTGCTCTCGCCAGGCGGAATCGAAGCCCTGCAGTTGCTCCAGTATCCGGCAGACTCGTTTTGCCTGGCTCAGGACGGAACCCTCGCCCTCGTAAAGCAGATTGTACAACTCGCTCGCGCAGGCAAAGATTTCCTCGCGATTCGAAAGAACGACCTTCTCGTTTTCGAGATCTTCCCTTTCGTCCGGGCGCAGATTCGCTCGCCGGATCTCATCCACCTGGTAACGCAGACTGTCTACCCTTTTGAGGCGTTCCCGCTCGTCCATTGCCGTGGAGTCTATTCGCTTTTGTATCCCCTGGAGGGACTGATGGCGTTCCCGCAGCTCACGCACCGCAGGATCGTTTTCTCCGAAGCGGTCCAGAAACCCCAGATGAGATTTCAAATTCAGCAAAGCGTGCTGATCCTGCTGGCCGTGAATGTCCGCAAGATGTTCTCCGATAGATTTGAGAAATGAGAGCGTGACCAGGCTGTTGTTTACAAAAATCCGATTGCGTCCTGCCGGCGACACTTCCCTGCGAACAAGAACCTGATCGTCTTCACCCTCAATTCCCGCTTCAGCCAGCATTCGACGCCCGGGAGATTCGCCTGGCATTGAGAATATACCTTCCAGAACGGCCGGTTCATCTCCGGACCGAACCATCTCCTGGGAAGCGCGCGCTCCCACGATAAGGCCCAATGCATCCACAAGGATAGATTTCCCCGAACCGGTCTCACCTGTGAGCAGATTCAAACCCGGAGCCAACTCGACCTGCAGGTCTCGGATAAGCGCAAATTCGCGAATTCGGATGAATCGCAGCATGCTTCCTGGGTAGGATTCGCCAAGCCAGCCAATGGGACACGGATTTGCCCGGATGCGACGGGTTAACACAGATCTCTCCGTGAAGATCCGTCGCATCCGGGCAAATCCGTGTCCTATAGGGCGCCCAAAGACGTCACTGTATTTGTGAAAACGACTGCTAGGTTCCCGCTCGGGTCTTACGGATCTTCGCGTCGCGGTCGCGCGCGAACCGATCCATGTCGCGTCGACATTGCTCCTCCAGCTTTTCGCGTTCCGCGGGATCCGAAGTCCGGGCGATGGCCGACTCGTGGAGGATGCGCCGTTCCGCGGCGCGCGCCTCATAGACCTTCCTCGCTTCAGCGATGGCGGCCTTCTGTTCACCGTTGAGCTGACGTTCTTCGACGCCCGCTTCCTGATCCTTTCGCCGCAGCCGCTCCATCACGATCTCATATGTACTCTTCGGAGTGTCAGACATCTGGTTTCCTCTCCACAGATACGAGCTCATTGTAGTCACGAAAACGAAGGCTGTCATGAAGATTTCCGATTTCGGATTTCGGATTGCGGATTTGAGATCGACTGGGGTTTCGCAATCGGAAATCCGCAAATCCGAAATCCGCAATCCGCAATTGGGAAATCCGGGGTTGACTTGGCCCTGTAAGCTATGATATTGGTGTACGTTACCGCCATAGAATTTCTAAGGTTTATGGAGGTTATTTAGCCATACTGTTCCAGCTCTTGTTATTGCAGGCCGCACCGGAAGAACCTCGGTTAACTGGAGGACTCCTGGACGCGGTAGCGCACATCACTCCCTTTGGCTATGCCATTCTGTCCCTGCTCCTGGTTTTTTCCCTGCTTTCATGGACCATAATGGTTCGGAAGTGGTTGACGTGCCGTACCATCGACCACCAGAGCCGCGCTTTCGTCAGCTATTTCCGGAAGAGCCCGCGATTGAGCGATGTCGATGCGGCGTGTGAGCATTACCGGAGAACGCCCCTCGCCGGGATGTTTAGCGCCGCCTATCAGGAGCTGAATGCCCAGCTGCAGAGCTTGAAGTCAAAATCCCCGGAAACTTCCGCCAATCCGGGACATCCTGCATTGAGCGAGAGAAACGTTATGGCGATACAGCGGACCCTGCAGCGCGCTGCGTCAGCCGAGTTGACGGTACTGGAAAGGAGCATGAGCTGGCTGGCGACAACCGCCGCCGTGACTCCCTTCGTGGGGCTGCTGGGCACAGTCGTGGGGATAATCAGCGCGTTCGTGGGTCTCAGTCTTGAGAAGACGACGTCCATTCAGGCCGTGGCGCCAGGCATCGCTGAGGCTCTCATTACAACCGCGGCGGGGCTCTTTGCGGCAATACCTGCGGTGATCGGATACAACCAGTTCGTGCATCGGCTCAAGAACATCGCATCGGAAATGGATGACTTTGCCGCCGAGTTCCTCAATCTTGTCGAGCGGAGTTTCAGCTGATGGCATTCACCACGCCGCAAGGGCGCACCGCAAGTTCGCTCGCTGACATCAATGTCACGCCTCTGGTCGACGTGATGCTCGTGCTGCTCGTCATATTCATGGTCACGGCGCCCATCCTTCAGACCGGCATCGACGTGCAGTTGCCCGAGACGAGGAACGTCGCCTCCGTAAACCCGGAACAGAACGTCGTTCTTTCGATCAGCCGCGAGGGGCTGATCTACTATGGCTCGGAGCCGATCAACTTCTCCAATATCGCCGAACGATTGAAGAAGGACACCAAAGGCCCGAAGGACGATATCTTTCTCAGGGCCGACAAGGATGTGAAATGGGGCTCGATCGTTTCAGTCGTTGACGTTGTGCGCGGCGCCGGATTTAACCGCATCCAGCTTGTGACGAAGGAATTCAAGGCGCCTCGCTAAATACATGGGGTCGCACATACACATCGTAGTTCTTTCGAAAGAACGGACAAAGGGACACGGAACCTCACGGATCCGACGGATGACACGGAACCGCCGTATCCGTGAAGTTCCGTTAGATCCGTGTTCATCTGTGTCCCGTAAAGCACTTTACTGTACTTGCGACCAAACAGACGTACCACAGGGTAGGTAACGCATCTTTATGGCCGATTTTCCGCGAGGCACGTTGTGGAATGTTCCCTTGCTGCGGGAACAATATGGCCCGGCTTTCCTCGCTTCTGTGGCCATACACATCACTCTGGCATTCGCGTTCATGCTGGCCCCCTATCTCCTGCCCAAGCCCAAGCCGATTCTTCTGGGAACCGGTTCTGGCGGCGGGTCGGGCGGTGAGACCTATACGGTCGGGATTGCCGATGAGCTTGCAGGAGGGGCGGGGATGGTCAAACCTTCCCCGATCCCCCAGCCTCCCGCGCTCCCTCCAGAAACCAAGAAGGAAGAAGTCAAGCCGGAGGCGGTCCCTCTTCCCCAGACCGTGGAGCCCCCGAAAACCCCGCCCAAGCCCGAAGAAAAAGTGAGCCACCCTGCTCCCAAGCAAAAGATCTCCCCTCCTCCCGCGAACGTGATCCCCACAGCTCCCCAGCCGGGAGCGGGAGGTACGGGAGGAGTGCGCAGCGGCGCCGGCGGTGGCCTCGGGAGCGGCGTCGGTGTCTCTGTCGGCCCCGGAAGCGGAGGCCTGGGTGACTTCTGGTATGCCCGTGAGGTGGAACGCCGCATCGGATCGAACTGGATCAGGCCGCAGGTGCAGGGGAGAATCGAGATTGTCTACAGCTTTTTTATCGCAAACGATGGAAGGATCCAGGATGTAAAAAAAGAAAAGTCTTCGGGAAACGACCTTCTTGATCTGACGGGCGAGCGCGCGATTCGAGCGTCCAACCCGCTCCCGCCCCTGCCTCTGCAGTTGCGAGGGAGGCCCGTTCAGTTTCTGGTTCAGTTCATCTATCCTCCATAATCCCCTGATTTGTTAAGGAGCGTGATGTCCGCACGAAAACTGATTCTCCTGGCCGCTGTATTCTTTTTCACGTTGTCGTTTGCCTGCCCCAGTGCCAGGCCGCAGATCGTCATTCGTCCGCGGGCCGAGGAGGAGATCATACTCGCAACGCCTGACGTTCAACCCAAAACTCCCGACAAGGCCGCCCAAGTGGCGGAGCCTTTGAAGACCTTCAACCAGGTTCTCTGGGACGATCTGAAGTTCTCCGGCTACTTTACGATGGCAGGAAAGAGCTTCTATCCGCCGCCGCCCATCGTTCGCCCCGAAGACATCAACTACGATGCCTGGAACGGGCTTCCGTTCAAGGTAAGTTTCCTCACTGCCGGCACGATGGACCTTGTGGGCGGCATCCTCACCGCGGAACTTCGGGTCTTTGATATGAGGCAGCGCACCATGGCGTTCGGCCAGGTGATTCGCGGAGACGCCGATCAGATACGGGCCGTAGCTCATCGATGGGCAGACGAGATCGTGATTATGATGGAGCCAATCCCAGGCAGTTCACTCACAACAGCACGAGCAATCTCTTCCCGGTTTGGGCGCCGGACAATTCGAAGCTGGCATTCGTGAGCTATCGAACGGGCAAGCCCGAAGTCAACATTCATTCGTATCTCGACGGGTCGCGCCTTCCCTTCCCCCTGTTCAACTCCTTCGCCACCACCCCCGCAATATCCACGGATGGAACGCAATTGCTGTTCGCGCTCCGGACCCCCAGGGGAGACACCGATATCTTCATCTCGAAATTGGATGGATCAGATCGCAGGAATGTTACCAACCATCCTGCCATCGACGTGTCCCCCGCATGGTCGCCTTCAGGGAAGCAGTTCGCTTTCGTTTCGAGCCGGGATGGAGCCAGCCAGGTCTATATTGCGGACGCCGACGGTGCGAACGTGCGCAGGATTGTGAAGGAAGGTGGCGATGCCGACTCCCCCGCCTGGTCCCCTGACGGCCGCTGGGTGGCTTTCCACTGGAAGCCCCGTCAGTCGGTAAACTATGACATCTTTCTCGCGGAAGTCGGCACCGGAAATACCCTTCAGGTGACCAGCAACTCGGGAAGCAACGAGAGCCCGTACTGGTCTGCCGACAGCAGGCATTTGACCTTTCAGTCGAACCGGACGGGAAGTTCGCAGATCTACATTATGCTTGCGGATGGGTCCGAGCTTCGTCTGGTTACGACACAGGGAACCAACACAAGCCCTTCCTGGAGCGGATACTTTCGATGAGCCACAGAGCCACGGAGACACAGAGGAGTTTCTCTGTGTCTCCGTGGCTCTGTGGCTAAAAGTGAGGCGAATTTTCTTGGACGGTTTTGTACGTGTGTTATATTAAACGGTCCACGAGCGCCAATCAGCTTTTCATGTTGAAAGAAACTAGCTGCACTCAGTGTGTGAATTTTAAGACCCAACATCAATATAAGAGGGAGAGAAAATGAGGAAATCGTCTTACGCAGTTGCTGCTGCTTTGACCCTCCTATTGATAGGGGCGCTGACGCTGGCCCCTGGTTGCAAAAAGAAACCCGTACCTGTTGTCGTGACGCCACCCCCTCCTCCTCCGCCACCGCCGCCACCGCCTCCGGCTCCTACCATTAATTTGAGCGCAGATCCGTCGACAATCACTGCTGGGCAGTCGTCGACTCTTCAGTGGTCGTCCACGAACGCGACGTCCGTCTCCATCGAGCCAGGCATCGGCAATGTGGAGGCCTCGGGCAAGAAAGAAGTGAGCCCGGGTTCTTCCGCAACGTATACCGCAACGGCCACCGGGCCGGGAGGGCGGGTTAGCGCCAGCGCGCGGATCACAGTGACCGAGCCTCCGCCAACTCCGCCGCCCAAGCCGACCATCTCTGATGCGGAGTTTTGGGATTCGCATATCAAGGACACTTTCTTTGACTTTGACAAGTACGACATCCGCGAAGACGCTCGCCAGACTCTCAACGAGAATGCCCGGGCGCTGGCAGAGCGATCCCACTTGCGCGTCACAATCGAAGGGCATTGCGACGAACGCGGTTCAGAAAAGTACAACCTGGCACTGGGAGACCGGCGGGCCAATGCGACCAAGGAGTACCTCGTAGGTCAGGGAGTCTCGGCCGACCGGATGGAAACCATCAGCTATGGCGAGGAACGTCCCTTTGCCTCGGGACATGACGAAGAGTCCTGGGCCCAGAACCGCCGCGCGCACTTCGTGCGGAAACCCTAAGGGGTCCGGACGGTATCGTCTTTCGGCCGGGGCGGGAACTCTCAGGAGTTTCCTCTCCGGCTTTTGTCGTAATGCCTCGCAGAGTTCCGCGCAGGAGACTCGGGGAAAGAATTGAGCACAGAAAGACCTGCCACGAATTTCACGAATTACTCGAATTTTTTTGATCATAGACGGCGTGTACCGTCAGTGAGCGTGGCGCAAAAGCCCGGCGCAACCGTCAGTCTTTTCGTGTAATTCGTGAAATTCGTGGCCAGCTTTTTCCGGGTCGTCGTCTTCAGCCACAGAGCCACGGAGACTTCTCCGTGGCTCTGTGGCCAAATCGAGGTCTGGTCGGCTCAGGCGCCCAAGCCGACACTGCTGGCGGCGCAGACACGGCGCGAATCCTGGCGGGTTAACGATCACAGATGGGTTCGTCTTAATTGCCGGTTGAAGCCCTTGGTGGCCTGTGAAATAATCACCGAATCTGTTACAGGAGAGTCCCCATGAAGCGAGTAATCCTACCCTGTGTGCTGGCGGTACTCGCCGCCCGATCGATTCCGGCGCAGGGAGGCACCAAGGAAGAGATTCAGCGGCTTCAGAGCGACGTGCTGGCATTACAAAACCAGATGCGTCTTCTGGACAAGAACGTTACCGAGGGGATGAACAGTCTCAAGACTCTCGCAAGTCAGTTAACAGACCAGGTGGGGAAATCCAACCAGATCTTGTCGCAGATGTCCTCCACCCTGGAGAAACAGGCGTCTGGGGCAAAGTTCACCAACGAAAGTCTTCTCCAGGAAGTTCGAAATCTGGGCGCGAAAATCGATGACGCCGGTACCCGCATTTCAGCGCTGGCGCAGCAGATCTCTGAGATGAAGACGCAAGCGAAAGAGATCACTCCGAGGCGATTCCAAAGCCCGGGGGGTGACTCCGGTCCGCTCGCCATGTCCTCGGACACTATTTTTTATCAGGCCTACAACGATCTGGTTCAGGGGAACCTCGATCTGGCGATTCAAGGCTTCACCTCCTTCGTCACCAATTTCCCCGCCAGTGAAAAGGCCGACGATGCCCAGTATTACATCGGCGAAGCCTATTACAATGACAACAAACTCCCTCAAGCGGTTGCCGCCTTCACAAAAGTGGTGAACGACTTTCCAAAGGGTGACAAGGTAGCCAGCGCCCTCTACAAACGCGCTCTGGCCGAGCTGGCAATGAAGGAAAAAGACAACGCTATTGAAGACTTCAAGGTTGTGGTTCAGAAGTTCTCTTCATCCCCGGAGGCTGCTTTAGCCAAGAGCCAGTTGGACGGCCTTGGCGTAGACCTCTCAAAGCCTTCAAAGGTCGGGTCTGCCCGGCGAAAGCCGTGAAAACCCGAAGACTCCCTGGTCCCTTCCTTCTGTAGGGGTTAGGGTCTGTGAAGAAATAATATGAACACTTTGGCGCGAGCGCCGGGCGGGCAGGTGCCAGGCGCCGCGACGCAGGCGATGTCGGACATCGTCGAGCATCCCGAGCAAGCTCGGGACGCGTCCTTTCCCGAGCGGGACAGACCTGCTGGCTTTGTTGCTCGCTCCTTACATACCGCACCGGATATTACTCGTCGCTTGCGCCTCTCCAGCGCGCCTGGGGGCCCGCAGCAAAATGCGAATTTATCTCTGCGCGAGCCGTTAGCCAGGAATATCGAGACAACCATAGATACTAACCAAAGTTCCGAGGGAACACGTCATGAGCTCTTCTTTGAACAAAGCCCTGTTGATCGGCCATCTTGGCAAGGACCCGGAAATTCGGTATACCGCCGACGGTTCACCCGTGGCCAATTTCAGCCTGGCGACCAACGAGTTTTGGGTGGACAAAAATGGTACGCGCCAGGAGCGGACGGAGTGGCACAACATTGTAGCCTGGACTAAACTTGCCGAGCTCGCGAAGCGTTATCTGACGAAGGGGCGGCAGGTATACGTCGAAGGCCGGATCCGCACTCGCGAGTGGGACGATCGCGAGGGAAACAAGCGACGCACCACGGAGATTGTAGCGAGCACCCTGGTTTTGCTCGGAAGCCGTGCCGAAGGACAGGAACTCGCCGCACCCGTCGCTGCCACCCAGCGCACGTCGGCCGAAGGTGAGCCGGGTCTTGCAGAGACGGCCATCACAGACGACGATATCCCCTTTTAGCGGCCCTGGATTCGAGGAAGCGGCGCAGTGGAACTTCGTACTCAGCCGCGGTGCTGAACTCGACCCAGTCCACACGGTTGGAAGCGAGGGTCTGCAAGATCTTCCCCCTTGTTTCTACTGCGCGCTTTTCGTAGCTATCCCGCAGTTCCCGGGAATTTGTGTTTACGACGCGGACGTCTCCGGTCTCCGGGTGTTCGAGCCGTATTCTCCCCGCGCGTGGGAGCGACCATTCCCGCGGATCGGAAACCAGAACGGCCACAATTTCGTGCTTCCGGCATGCAACAGAGAAACTGTTGCTGGCAACCAGGGGCGCCTGGAAATCCATCAGTAGCAACACGAGACTCCTCGGCACCCCGGGCGACGTCAGAAATCCCCAGAGAGGTTCCATGTCGTCCGAGGGTCCCTGCGGTCTCACAGAAACCATCTCCCGGACCAGGCGCGCCGCGTGATTCCAGCCCTTGGCAGGCGGGACAAAAGCATCGACACGCTCGCCGAACAAAGCCAGACTGACGCGGTCTCGCGCAAGGAATGCAGAGAGCACGAAAAGCGATGCCAGTTCAACCAGAAGGTCATATTTTGTCCGGCGGATGCTGCCGAAACGGAGAGAGCCTGAGCGGTCAAGGACAAGGAGGACGTTGCGCTCTCTCTCTTCGACCATCTTTTTCACGTACAGAGTCTGGCTGCGGGCAGAAACATTCCAGTCAATGAGCCGCATGTCGTCTCCATCGGAGTATTCGCGGACGTCGGCGAACTCCAGACCCTGGCCTTTGAAGGCGCTGCGGTACAGCCCGGAATAATGGGAACGCGCCAGGTGGCGGCTCTTCAACTCGATGCGCTGGGCCTTTCCCAGCAGGTCGTCTAGCTGCATACTCTTCGATTGCGGATTGCCGATTGCGGATTGGGAAGCACTGGGTCATTTCAAATCCGCAATCCGCAATCAGGGCGCCGCAACATTCAGCAAAATGCGTTCGACGATGTCGTCCGCTTTCATCCCCTCGGCTTCCGCTTCGTAGGTGAGGAGCAGGCGGTGACGCAGAACATCCGGGACGATCTTCTTGACGTCCTCGGGCAGCACGAACCCCCGCCCCTCAATAAACGCGCGCGCTCGAGCAGCCGACAGGATGCCGATGCTGGCTCGCGGCGAAGCTCCGAAACGTATCAGCTTTCGGAGATCCAAATGGTAGTCTTCAGGATTGCGGGTGGCAAAGACGATGTCGAGAATATAGGTCTTGATGCGTTCGTCCACGTAGATCTGCGAAGTGATCTGCCGCATCCGATCCAGGCGTTGTGGCAAGAGAACTTTCTTGATCGTGATGGCGTGCCCGCTCGCCAAATCCGACGTCACGCCGTCTCCGGAGGTCATGCGGCTCATGATCTCGCGCTCTTCCTTGCGGTTCGGGTAGTGCATCACGATCTTCATCAAGAACCGGTCCATTTGAGCCTCCGGCAGCGGGTACGTCCCCTCCTGTTCGATGGGGTTTTGCGTGGCAAGGACCATGAAAGGTTCTTTGAGCTGGAAGGTCTGATTCCCCAGGGTTACCTGTTTTTCCTGCATGCATTCAAGCAGCGCACTCTGCACCTTTGCCGGAGCGCGATTGACCTCATCCGCCAGAAGCAGATTGCTGAAGACAGGTCCCTGGCGCGGAACAAACTCGCCGATTCTCTGGTCATAAACCATGGTCCCGATGAGATCGGCGGGAAGGAGAGCCGGAGTAAACTGGATGCGGCGAAAGCCAGTGTCCATAGCCTCAGCAAGGCTTTTCACCGCAAGCGTCTTGGCAAGCCCGGGGACTCCTTCCAGCAGGAGATGGCCCCCGGTTAGAAGCGCGATCATCATCGAGTCCAGAAGATGGGTCTGCCCGACAATCCGCTTCCGGACCTCCTGCTGCACGCGCTCAAGATAGAAGGTCTCTTCTTTGACCAGCGGCGTAAGGTTGTCAGCGGGAGAAGCCATGCTCAAAATCTGTAGTTCGCTTGTTTCACGATGCGGCGGAAATCTTCGCCCTGGATCTCAATCACCTTGCACATTTCGTAGAGCCGCGACCTCAGGCGCACACCAATGCGGTCTGTCAGGGATTCTTCGCCCTGACGGGCGGGATTGTCGAGGTAGTTTGAAGTGAAAATTGTCAATTTCCGATCGTTGTACCTGCAGTTGATGATGTGCGACATCGTGTCCTTTACCCAATCGGTGGGCTTGTTGGCTCCGAGCTCGTCCAGCACGAGAACGTCCGCCTCCAGCACGGGGCGCAGGATATCGAGCTCCGAGGTCTGGGAAACGGGGTCCCAGCTCGATTGGATTTCGCGCAGCAGGTCGCGAAAATCGTAGAAAAGCCCGCGGTCCCCTTTTTCCGCCATCACTCTCTTGAGCAGCGCCACGGCCAGATGCGTCTTTCCTACGCCGCAAGGACCGACCAGAAGGAGGCCAACGTCCACAAGCGGGTATTTCTCGAGGAACTTCATGGCATCTCTCTTGGCGCTCTTTAGCGAGGGCTCGTCGTTGGCGTCGTATGACTCCAGCTCGCAGGCCTCGTATCGCTTGGGAATTTTTGCTTCTCCCAACAACCTTTCGATTCGACGGGCCTCGCCGCATCGACAGCGCCGCACGCTGCCGGTCTCTTGGTTCCGCTCCCACTCCGATCCCAGACAGCGTGGGCACACCTCATGAGGAGATGAAGTGTCCAGATTCATGGGCCGCAGCTTAACACACAGGGCAGGAGCTCACAAGCGCAGCTCCATTCGAGTGGTGTGAATGATCATCAACCATCGATTTGGCCACAGAGACACAGAGACACGGAGAAGTCTCTGTGTCTCTGTGGCTGAAGATCTGACTGTGAAGAATCACAAAGTCCTGCTGACGAATGCAGTTTATCCCTGG
>QHZE01000048.1 GCA_003225335.1 Acidobacteriota bacterium | reverse complement strand
AGCCGCCCTATCCAGCTTGAAAACGCGCTGGAGCACCTGCGCCAACTCCTCTTCCCGGACGGCTTGCAGCTTTGCGGGGCGTTCGGTGAGCTCTTCGATCCCCCGTTCCTCCAGCAGATACCGGACCAATCGGGACATCTCCGTAGAACGCCGTTGCTGTTCGACCCTGTACCTGCCGACCGACGCATTGACGGCAGCGCGGTATTCCTTGAAGGGGATTGGAGTCTCGACGAGCCGGCGCAGTTCTTCTTCCAGACGCTGCCGTGCCTTTTCCTCCGCGTCGAGCGATGTCGTGGCATAGACCGTGATTTCCCCACCCCGGAGCCGCGGCTGATACCGCACATCAACGGTGCGCACCAGACCTTCCTGATCCCTGAGTTGCTCGGCCAGACGCCCACCCACCCCGCCCACGTAATTCTCGAGCACCGTCAACGCAGCCGCGTCCTCGTCCCCGCCTGGCGGCGCATTGAAACCAATGGCAATGACGCTTTCGCTTCTTGCCCAGCTGTCGTCCACTGCAGTCCTCTTCTCCAAGGGTTTGGCAAATTCCTCCGCCAGCTTCACATCCTGATAGCGCGAGCCGCTGAAGTTGCGGACGAAGTAGTGCGCCAGGCTGGTGCCCTGAGTGTCTCCGATGATGACAACCAGCGGTTTGCGATTCTCCACGGTGGCCTTGTGCCAGTCACGCACCTGAGCCGGAGTCAGGCCTGCGAGGCTGGAGTCTGTGCCCAGGCGCGGCAGGCCGTAAGGGAATTCTCCGAAGAGAGCCCTGTCCACAACGCGGCAGGGATACAGGTATTCGTCGTATTTTTCGCGAAGGATCTCGCTCAGGGCGAGGGCCTTCAGACTTGCCAGAGATTCGGGATCGAAACGAGGAGACTTGAACATCTCGAATAGAAGATCCAAACTCGGCTCTATGTTTCGGGAAAGGACGGAAAGGAAGAGTCCGAAATAATCGTCTTCAACAACCGGAGTGATTCGCGCGCCCAAGAGCTCCAGCTGCCGGTATAGTAAATCGGGCGGTGTATTCTTGCTGCCCTGAAGCAGCCAACGCAGCATCAGATGGGTGATTCCTTGATTCTCCTTTTTCTCCGCAAGCCTCCCTCCAGGGAAGAACAGTCCCATTTGAACCAGGGGCGCGGTGTGATCTTCTCTGATGAAGAGCTCCGGGCCTCTCCACACCGAGGAGCGCTGCATCGGAAAGCGAACTTCGCTGAACTTGAAGGTGTCTGATGCCGGCGGAATGACCAACGCCTTCTCCGTAGTCTTCTCGCGAGCTGCCAGCTCTTCCTCGACCGACAGACTCAAAAGATCCTGGACAGTCTTGCCCAGCACGTCCGCGGTGAGAAGACGCGGCTCCATGTTCTTGGGAAGGATCTCCAGCAAAGCGCAATTCTCCAGGCGCAAGAACTTCCGCGCCGCATTTTGAACGTCGGAGGGTTTTACTCTTCGGAGCCGCGCAATGAGATCCTCCATACCTTTCCAACTTCGTAAAGCCTCAAAGCGTGCCAGGGAATGGGCGCGTCCTTCAACTGTTTCCAACTGGTCCCAAAAACTCCTTTCCATGCCCGCTATCGCTCGCTCTATTTCCACCGGATCGAGCTCCTGCCGTTTCAGAATCTCCAGCGCCGTGAACGCCTGGATCTCGCATTTGTCGATGTCCTGCGGCATGACTTCCATTTTCAGGGTGAGATATCCGAAATCAGAGTTAGCCTCCAGGGAGGCGGACCCGGTCAGGATCGCCTTTTTCCTTCCGCGCAGATGCCGGTTGAGAATGGAGCCTTCCCCCTCGCCTATAATCCTGGTCAAGACCTCGAGCGGGAGATACTCGTCCGAAAACACGGGCGCTGTGTGAAACCCCATCAGAACCAGAGGATGTTCGAGGTCTCCCCGAATTTCATCGAAACGGAAGCCGGTCTGCTGCTCGCCGGGCGGCGGCGCGGGCTTGGCGGCCGAACTTTTGCCCCTCCCATAAAGGCGTATCACCTCTTTCAGTACCTCGTAGGCGGTGACATCGCCCGAGACAACCAGTATTACCTTGGAGGGATCGTAAGCGGTCGTGAAGTAGGAAAGCAGCTTATCGCGATCGAGGTTGCGCAGCAGCGCTTCCGAAGCAAGACTCCGGGTACGAGCGGATTTAAATCCAAGCTCTTTGAGTCTTCGACAGCCATAGCTCCCGGGATCCTCTGCCTCCACTCTCGCTTCCTGGACGATAAACTCGATTTCCTTCTTTAACGACTCCGCATCAAACCTGGGATTGAACAGCGCGTCCGCCTGGATCTCGATAGCTTTCTTCCACTGAGCGGAAGGGGCGGTGATGCAATAGTAGGAGTGATCGTACCGGGCGCAGGCGCTCGGGAGTCCTCCGAGAGACTTTATATCCCTGGCTGTGTCGCTCTCCCTCGTGCGGGCTCCTTTGTAGAACATGTGCTGAAGAACATGGGAAACGCCCGCGCTGGACTCCGGTTCGCCTGAATATCCGGCCTTCACATACGCCATCACGGCCACTACCGGTTGGCTGCGAAATTCATTGACCAGAACGGTCAGATCATTCTTCAGGACGGCCTTGGTGACGTTCTGCGTCTCCTCGAAAAACTTGACCTGCTGCAAGAAGGCAGGCCGGGCGGAAACGGACCGGCCCCGCCCGGGAGCTGGACGGGAGCCCTGTTGGGCCTGCGCAAAGCAAAGAGTGGCAATGGCGGCGACAAGACATCCTAGGATCGGTCTGTTCCCTTTCATGAGAAGTCCAGCGCAGATTATACCATCGGGCCTTCCGCTCCTCCGGTCATGATAGAAATTGGACATCCTTCGCGTCTTCGTGGTGGATTAGACGCCAGTCTTTCACCGCGAAGACGCAAAGAAGTTCGACAATTTCCACGGATGGGGCTTGAAAAACAGTGGCGGGCAGCGATAGAGTCAGCAGGACTAAACCTTCCATGCCTTGCCCCAGGCTGGCGCAGAAACCGAGCGTGGATTTGTCTACTCTGCAAGAAAGATTCCCCGTTCACATGAGCTGGGGTCGAACCAGAACCTTTGTGCTCCTGCTTTTTCTGCTCGTTCCCCTCCCCGGCGTCTCCAGGAATGAAAAACCCAGAGCTCGCGCGGGCGAGGTTGTATGCGGGTCGCACCCAGAATATCAGGCAAACCAGTTGGCGAAGGCTCGCTACTATGAAAGCAGAAATCGCCAACGACTCTTTGCCGCGCCAGCGGCGCGTGCTGTTCAGGCGGACGCCGGCGACGTAGCCGTCATTGAGGACGATGGCAGCATCATCCAGCGGGAAAACCTGTTCGACCTCGCAGCAAAATCCTTTCGCTTCGAGCCCATAAGCCCTGGCAGCTATCGCGTACTGGCCACGAACACGAACTTCGATCCCAGCGATGGGACTCCCGTCAGGCTATCCGATGATGATTCGCAGAGCATAAACCTGGGCTTCAGTTTTACCTTCTTTGGCGCCGTTTACAATTCCGTATTCCTTAACTCGGACGGGAACCTTTCATTTGGGGCGGGAGACAGCAAAAGCAATGACAGAGACCTGGCCCGGCTCGCGTCGGGACCTCCGCGCATTGGGCCTTTCTTCACCGACCTCGATCCCTCGGCTGGAGGGGCGGTGAGCACGAGAAATGATTCGGACGGAATTCTTTTCATCTGGAGCAATGTGCCCAACTGGGGGACCTCCAATTCGAACAATTTCAGCGTGAAGTTTTTCCACAACGGAGGCATCGAGTTTGTCTACGGCTCCAAAATGGACGCCGCGGCGGAGTTCGATGGAAGCATTGCGGTCGTGGGCATATCTCCTGGGAGCAGCCAGAGCGGCGTCGCCGCAGTCAATTATTCCAATGACCTCCCCACGACAGGCTTGACCGGCACGATCGCTGAAGTATTCGCCAGGAGCTCGGACATTTCTATCACGGCTCTGGCGCGGAAGTTTTTCGAGACTCATCCCGACGATTTTGATCACCTGATCGTATTCCTTGCCTTCGACCAGGACCTCGGAGGCGCGTTTGCTTTCGAAGTCAATGTCAGGAATGAGATCGAGGGGATCGGGCCGGTCTCCGGGAAGCCGCAGCCTGTTTTCGACGAGAGCCGGGATTTTGGCAGCGAAGGACGGTTGCGGAGCTTTGTCATGATGGGACCTCTGGATGGTCCGGGCCGCTACCCCGACGATCCAAACCTTCAGTTCCTTGGCACCAACAACACGGTGAGTATCCTTGGCCAGGAGTCTGGCCATCGATGGCTTGCTTTTCTCTCATTTCAAGATGGGAATACAGCCTCCAAGGAATTGCTCGGGCGGGACGAGGCGCACTGGAGCTTCTTTTTCGATTCCGACAGCTCCGTCATGGAAGGGAACGACATCGAAGACAGGGGAGGTGGAGCGTTCAGGACGGTCGGCGCCACGTCGACATACAACCGCCTGGATCAGTACGCCATAGGTCTTGTCGGCAAAGAGGATGTGCCGGACATGTTTTTTGTCCAAAATCCGACCGGCACTTTGAAAACGCCCGGCAGCAATCCGGAAGTTGGAATTGCGTTCAACGGAACGAGGAGGAACATTTTCATCGACGATATTATCGCCGCGAATGGCCCTCGCAAGCCGGCTGTGTTTGAGTCGCCGAAAGTCTTTCGACAGGCCTTCATCCTGCTGACCAGGCAGGGCCAGCAAGCCACGGCGGCGCAGATCGCCAAAGTGCAGAGAGTACGCGACGCCTGGGTTGCATTTTTCAACGAGCAGACCGGCGGGCGCGGCTGGGTCGTTACGAATCTCCAAAACACACCGGGCACGACTCCCACCAAAATATACTTCCCTTATTTCAGGGGGGACAGCCGGCGCTTCACCGGTTTCGCAGTGGCGAACTGGGGCAACACGCCGGCGGACGTGCTTTTCAAGGCTTTCGATAACTCCGGCAATCCCACAGCCGCGCCTTCCACCATCATGAATCCGAGGATGATCACCATTCCTGCCGGCCGGCAGATTGCCCTGCTTGGCGAGGAGATCCACAACCTCACCTTCGCGGATGTGCGCGACGGCTGGATCGAAGCGCGTTCCACCAGCAGCCAGGTAAGCGCATTTTTCCTGGAGGGAGATGTGGGGCTGACGGCGCTCGACGGCGCCGTTGCTGGAAATCAGACTTCGAAGGAGCTTTACTTCACCCAGGCTTCTCTCGGCAACCCTGTCTTTCTCGGCAATTCCTACAAGAACCTGATCGACGTTGTCAATCCCAACGAAGAGAGTGCCACGCTGCAGTTTCAACTGGTAAATGAGTTTGGGCAGGTGCAGGCCACAGCCGGCCGCACTCTGAATCCTCACGGCCGACTCGCGGAGGACCTCTCCGATCTCTTTCCCGGTATTGCGACGCCGCGCAGGATGGGCTATGTCAAGTTCGCGAGCAGTGTGGGAGTGGTGGGATACCAGTCTCTCGACGGGTTGAACGCAATCTACGCGCTTCCGGCCCAGCATTCCTCCGCAGCCACAAAACTCTACTCGGCCCAGTTCGCCTCCGGCGGCATCGGCGGCGTCCAGTTATTTACCGACCTCAATCTCATCAATACCGGTAGCAGCAGCCGGTCCCTCCAGATCCTCCTGATCGGAAATGACGGAACCGCAATCTCCGGCATCACCAATCCCGTCTCCTTCAACCTCGCCGCAGGCGAGCAGATGCGTTCGCGCGGCGACGCCCTCTTCGGCCTCCCCAACGCTGCGTTCGCCTCCGGTCTCACCGTAGGCTCTTTGGTCATCACCGCCGACGGGCCGGGGATGATCGGCGACGTCACTTTCGGTGACGCCGTCAATGAAAGGTTTGTCGCCAGCATGCCTCTCGACGGCACTCCGCTCTCCAACTTCGTCTTCTCCCAGGTCGTTGAAGGCGCCGCCGGCGGCGGGAAGCCCTACTTCACAGGCATCGCCATCTACAACCCCAACGCCAGCGACGTCACCGTCACGATCGATGTCTTTTCAGCAGACGGCGTCAAGACAGGCTCCGCGACCCTCCCTCTTCGCAGCGGCAACCGGATCTCAAAAGTCCTGCCCGAGCTCGTTCCGGAGGTCACCAACCAGATTCGCGGTTACATCCGCATCAGCGCCTCCGGCCCCATTATCTCTTTCGAGCTCTTCGGCGACCAGGCTCTGGAGCTCCTCTCGGCGGTCCCGCCCCAACCCATCACCCCTTAGGCCTGGGCCCCCCTCCACAGAATAACGTTTGCGGCTCCGCAAAACGCGGGTCATAACAGAAGCATCTTTTTCACCGCTAAGACACAAAGACGCGAAGAATGCGAAAATCCGCACAGAAGTCGTTCCCCAAAGCCAAAACTCCAAAGGCCTTCCATGGAATTCACGACGAGCGTTTTCGCGTTCTTCGTGTCTTTGCGTCTTTGTGGTGAAAAAGATGTTCTGAGGAATTCACGGCGGCGTGAATTGACTCCCGCCGGCTCCCGGAGGGCTGGGATGGACGCTATTCGACGATCTGTTTCTTGAGACTCTGGACAAACGCGACCACGTCGCGCTGTTCGGCCTCGGGCACCTGAAACTTCGCCAGCGTCGCGGCCGCATGACCGAGGAACACGTTCCAGTCGCTCTCGCTGATGCGCATGCCTCGGTGGGCGAGCACCATGTCCCTGCCGCGATAGTACATCGGTCCGCCCGCGCTCGCGCAGAGGAAGTCGACCAGGAGCTGCTTCTCGCGCTGGACGCCGTCATCCCCCCGATGCGCCCAGAAGCGGCCGAGCTGCGGATCGCCCCGGAGCCGGGGCAGCAGATCGTTCACCACTGCCGTGATGGAGTCGTAACCACCAAGGCGCTCGTAAAGGGTCTTCTTCTCGTCGCTCATCATGCCCTCCTCACGTCCTGCGGACCCCCGCGACGGCCAGCCGGAAAGATGGCACCCTCAGCCAAGCCGCATTGTCCGCGCGAAAAACTCACAAGTAACCAATGACTCCCGCCGTCTTCCGCTGCGTGGCCATGGCGTGAATCCGTCTTGCCATCAGCGGCCCGGCGCACAACTTCCCGCTTGTTCCCTCTGGTCGTGCCGACAATCTGCTATGACAGCGCTTGAGACGCCGAGACCCACAACGAC
>QHZE01000047.1 GCA_003225335.1 Acidobacteriota bacterium | reverse complement strand
ATGCTGCTCCTGGCCGTCACCATCACATCCCGGATTGCTGTCGCCATCGCGAAAGAGAGGATGGCTTCTTCAACAGAGTGAGCTCTGAGACCGCTGGCGGGGCCCATTCGTTTAATGCAATATTCCGGCGTTCGCTTTCCCTATGCTCCCAACGCCCCTCCAGGGCGCCCGGCTTATGGGCAAAATACGTGTCGGTATTTATGAAACCATGTAGTCAGGCAATGATATAATCCAGTCCTCCCCTCCTGCTCGCCGGTTCGGGCTGCCCGTGTCAATTGCGATAGGGGTCCGTCCGAATACACTCTCCCGGGCTTTCCCAGGGATATTCCTGCGGATTAGTCTCTCTGATTCCAGATAGCGGAAATATCTGTGGAGGAGCGCGCCGGCCAAGATGCTTCGAATAAGAACCCTTGAAATAAGCAGGACGTCATAGGAGATTTGAAATGAAAAGTTCACGGTTTGTGTTGATTGGATTGCTGGCCGGGCTGGGGACCGGTTGGGGACAGGGCGCGTTTGCCCAAAAGATTTACTGGACCGACGTTCTTTACGGCAGAATCCAGAAAGCTGATGTCGGCTGCTTACTCGGTCCCAACCCCAGTGGGTGCACAGTTACCGTCCTCGATACACTTACGGTTGTACCGCCGACTGCAACACATCCGGGAGCTAAAAGCCCGAACAGTGTAACCGTGGACTCGAACAACGGCCGGATATATTGGTCGGAGTTTTGGACCGGCGTCCATCGTACGACGCTGGATGGCCAGAGCACCCAGACCATTGTTCCCACCCCTCCGATGCCGATACACCCGTCTTGGATTCCGCCGGTGTTTCTGCCGGGACTCAGCCGAGAGTCCTCTGAATTACTGAGGGCGGACATTCAAGGGATCGCCCTTGACCGTGTCAAGCAACTACTCTACTTCGGCCCGGATCACCCGTTTGAAAGCCCCTTGGGTTCCAAGTATTTAAATCCCAAAACGGATCCCCCATTTGCCGGCGGCCGCATACGGCGCAGCAATTTGGACGGATCTTCGAGGGTCGATCTTCTCGCTAACGCCATCGACGGTTTCCCCGGCGGACTCGGGCTGGACCTGACGCGCAATCAAATGTATTGGGGCAACCCCACCAGCCAGGGTTATCCAGTCTCTAACCGGCTCATGCGGGCCAACCTTGATGGCTCAAACCCCGGTACTTTCCTGTCGCTGGACAACGTGTGTGACCCTCGTCATGTCGCTGTGGACGAGGCAGCGGGGCAGGTGTACTTCACGTGCGCGTTTGCACATGCCATCATGCGGGTGAAAGTGGACGGCTCAGAATTGACATTGCTCCTCTCGAACTTGGGTACTCCCGAGGGCCTCACTTTGGATGTTCCACATGGCAAGTTGTACTTTGCTGAGGTAAACGGCGGCAGAGTGTCGAGGGCGAACCTGGACGGCTCCGGATATGAGGTCCTGGTCAGCGAGCAGTCTTTCCCTCCGGGAACTTTCACCAAGGTGAACTCCGAGGGAAACCACGTCCCTTTTGCCCCTAATGGGATCGCATTAGACCTCGGGGGCTGCCTGGTGGACACTTCGATCTCGGCTGATTTCGACAAGACGCCGATCTCCGGGGGCACGACCCTGTGGTTCAACAGCAGCTTCAATGCGAGCGGTCTGCCCAAGGATACACCAACGAAGGTCTACTTCCAGAATGCGAGGGTGCGGTTCACAGCTCGAGGTTCCGCGTACGACCTGCCTGTTCCGGACGCCGTGATTACTTTCTCCCCTGATGCGGCCTGCTCCTCGACGACCTTTGACAACAATACATGGCGGACCACACTTCCGACCAGAAGAAGAGGCCCTGGAATCTTCCTTGCAGGTCTGGCATTCCCGGTGCCGCCGGGAGGCTTGCCGAGATCCATTAAAGGAGTCACCTGGAGCGGCACCTTCCGAACGGATACGCCTGGCCTGTCCATCAATTGGCATTGGAGCGCCGCCGCATACAGCAAATTTCCGAACCCCATACCGGATCCGGAAGCAGCCTACAACGCTATCGGTGTGAAATCGACGCACGTTTTCGCCTGCGCCTACGACCACCCGGACCACGCCGGTACACCGGAGAATTTCAAGAGGTTTTTAGTGGACGGGCCGCGAGGCGGTGAAGGAGCCAAATGGACCGGTAAACCCAGCGAGACAGCGGAAATTCAGCCCATTTGCTCGATCCCTTAGCGCGAGATCAACAGCAAGATGGCGATTGTCAGAGGGTGCAATGATAAGTGGGAGTCAATTCACGCCGCCGTGAACCCCCCTGAAGCTGTGCGGAATTTAATTCGTGTTAATTCGTGAAATTCGCGGCGGTTTTATTGGCCACGAATTTCACAGTGCAGCCCAGCCGCAACCCAAAAAATCCACCGCGAAGACGCGAAGAACGCAAAGTTTTTTTAAGCGCTTTCTTCGCGTTCTTCGCGTCTTCGTGGTGTTTTTCTGTTTTTCCCTTTATATATTGGACAATCTCCGCGCGGGCTGGCCGTCCAGGACTGGCTGGAGGTTTCCTGCGTCAGGCGGGTGTTGCCGGCCGTTTGGGACGGTCGCCCGGACCGGCGGCGAGCAGCTCGGCCAGCATCTGACTTCCGGAAGGAAGCAGGGTGATGCGCCCCTGACCTTCAAGAATCCTTTGCGTTTCCAGGATCTCGAACAATGCGGCGGCGACCTCCGGGTCCTGAGAGATCTTCTGGAGGGCGGCGCCCACGATCTGCGGCCGTATTGCTGCGGCCTTGGCGAATTCGACGGCAGCCTCCCTTTCGGCTGTGCTCGCGATGATGCTGACCCTGTTGGCGCCGTCCTGCTTGATCGCGGCGGTCACCTGGCGAAGCCGGTTGACCACCTTGCTCTCGATTTGCCTGATCATCTCCGCGTCCCGGAAGTGCACCTTCCGGATGTAAACGGAGCCGAGCTTGTATCCCCACTCGTGCGATTTGGGTGAGACTTCGGCGCGCACCGTCTGGCTCATCGAGTGGCGGTTTGCGAGCATCTCGTCCAGCGGCATGTTGCTCAGGCAGCGCACCGTGGAATTGCTCACGTTCGCAGCCAGGGAACCCCGCGGATCGATGTTCTTGAAGAGGTAGGCGACAGGGTCGCTGATATACATCTCGTACCACATGCCAATGCCCATCGGAGCGCCCTCTTCGGAATTGACGGGCTGGCTGCGGAGGTATTCCTGATCCGTACGCATGTCGAGGATGTACCGGCGGCCCAGCCAGCGCATGATCAGAGCCTTCCATCCCAGACTGCCCAGCAGGAAATGAAGACCAGGCTCGTTCAGAGTGGCCACCACTTTCCCGAAGAGCACATACACGTGACAGCGTCTTTCCTCCACGACGGTATAAATGCCGAACATCCGGGCGAAACCGAGCAGCGCCGGCACGCCGATGAGAAACAACACGAAAGTGAAGAACGCAACAAATAAGAAGCTGCTCATTCCCTCATTTCCACGAAGAGCTGGGTCGCATCGGCGTACAGAGCCAGCCTGACATTGCGGACGTAGGCGGGCAGGGCCGCCGGACCGCTCTTCTTCAACTCGGTCAATTCCGCCGCGAGCCGCTCCAGCGGCTCGACTTCCGCCTGCGCCTTCAGGGTCTCGATCTCGACCGCCCGCTTTGACTGGACGATCTTCTGGTCGGCGGCGGCCTGCGCCAGGCTGATATCGGAAGAGACTTGATTGTGCGCCGTGTTGATGGCGGCCAGGGCCGACTCGACCTCGGCCGGAGGATCGATTCCGGTGATCAGCGACGCATCGAGCAGAATGCCGTAGCGTGCCGCCGACGTACGGCATTCGTAGATCGTGTGGTCGTTCAAGTCCCGGAGATTCTTGCGCAGGTCATTGATCGAGATGCCATGCACCGGGCTCTCCGGGGCGGCGGAGTCGTCTGCGGGGCCGATCTGTGGCGCCTCGAAGTTGGCAATGCGCTCGCGAAGCACGGAGACAAAGTATCCCATGACATGAGCGATCGGGTTCTTGACTCCAAACATGTAGGCGTAGAGATTCCGTTCGGAAACGCGATATCGGATCTGCCCCGTGAGACCGGTGTTGAGCTGATCCTTGGTCACGGCCTCCAGAATGGTCCCGGCCCTGTTCGCGTCGGGATTCTCCGGATCGTGGGCCATATTGATCGTCTGTGTTGCGACGGAAACCTTGTAGACCTTCTCCCAGGGCCATTTGAAATACGGCCCGCCCGGCATTATCACGCGAACCTGCGGGTAGTTGTAACGCGTCAGCTCTTCCGGCCCAAGTCCCTCCGAAATGGGATCGTCGGCGGTGCTGGCGTTTCCGGGCGCACGCTGAGCCCGCCCAAAGCTGGTCTTTACCGCGCGTTCGTTTTGATTGACGGTGTAGAGGCCCGCGACGAGGTAACGGAACAGGAACCAGGCGAGGACGCCAACAATATATCCGAGCAGGAAGGACATGAGTACGGACTTCTGCTTTCTGGAACGACCTGGCAATTGCGGCCAACAAGAATAGGATATTGCAGAGCAGGATGCAACCCAAAAACGATGAGTAGCCGTTCCCTGCTGGTCACGGTTCCTGTAAGACCTCAGTCAGGGTCCGCCAGATCATTTGTCATTTGTCATTGGTTATTTATCATTTCATTTCTGGATGCTGTCTTGATTGAGGAGACCTTGATGCGTGCAAGTTCCTCCTCTTCCTTGATCAGATCCTCCAGTAGCTCGGGCCGGATCATCCGGCTCCTCCTGATGATCTGGAGCCATATGCCCGTCTCGTTCAACTCTTTCAGCACCACCCGAAGCTTGTGCACGAAATCGGCCCTGCTTTCCGCGCCGCGTGCCTCCCCATAGTTAGGGGCAGGCGATGTTCCCGATCGCAGCATCTGCGCCCCAACATGTCGTCCTGCCGAAGTCCTCGGCAGATGGGTGGTGAGATGGATGATCCTGACGGCAAAATCGATGAGTCGATCCTGAATCTTGCCAGCTTTGGACGGATTGTCGGTCATCGTTTCCCCTGCGCACCAATACAAATGGCGAGCGACGGAAAATGATCAATAAAAAATGACAAATGACAAATGACCAATAACAAATGACAAATGGGAAAGCAGAAGCGGATGGGCGCTTCTGGTTTTCTGGCCGTGCGCGATTGTGGGGGTCACTGGAAGCGTAAACCGGGCCGTTGCGGACGGACCTGGTTTTCGCAACGCCAAGACGGTCAGGCCTGTGTGGGGGAGGGCGAGAGACTCGACGGCTTCCTGTAGCCGCGGAAACCTTCCTGGATGGCGGCCATATAGGTGTAGACCACGGGGGTGAGATAGAGCGTGACCATCTGCGAGAACACCAGGCCGCCCACCACGACGAGACCGAGCGGCTGGCGCGCCTCCCCGCCCGCGCCGTATCCGAGCGCAATCGGAACAGCGCCCAGCAGTGCCGCCATGGTCGTCATCATGATGGGCCGGAAACGAATCAGACAGCCCTGGTAAATGGCCTCGACCGGGGTCATCCTTTCGTTCCTCTCGGCATCGAGCGCAAAGTCGATCTGCATGATCGCATTTTTCTCCACGATGCCGATGAGCATGATCAGTCCGACGAAAGCATAGATGTTCAGGTCCATGCGGAACAGAAACAGCGTGATCAATGCCCCGAACGCCGCGGATGGCAGACCGGAGAGGATCGTCAGAGGGTGGATATAACTCTCGTACAAGATTCCGAGGACGATGTAGACGACCATGATGGCGACGATCAGCAGCACCCACATATTTGTCAGCGAGGTTTGGAAGGCCTTCGCCGCGCCCTGAAAACTCGTGCCCACCGTGTCAGGCAGCTTTTCCTGGGCGATCGTCCGTATCTGGGATACGACGTCCCCCAATGAAACACCCGGTTTCAAGTTGAAAGAGAGGGTCGCGGCGGGGAGCTGACCGAAATGGTTGATCGTTTGCGGCCCGATCTCCTTGACTACCATGGCTACCGTATCGAGAGGAATCAGGCGCCCACCGCTGGACTTGAAATAAAGCATCGATAATGCCTGCGGATCGGATTGGTACTCGGGTTTCAGCTCGAGCAGGACCTTGTACTGATTGATGGCGGCGTAGATCGTCGAGACCCAGCGGGGGCCATACGCGTCGTAGAGGGCGTTCTCGATCTGGTCGGCGTTAACCTGCAAGGCGGCCGCCTTGTCTCGATCGATCGTGACGGTCACCTGGGGGCTTTGGATCGCAACATCGCTGGTGACATCCTGCACCCCCGGCAGCGCCGCGACGGCGCGCTCGAGATCCCTGGCCGCCGCATAAAGAACCGGTTTTTCCGGCGACTGCAAGCTGAACTGGTAGACGCTCTTCGTAACCTGCCCGCCGATCCGGATCGTCGGGGGATTTTGCAGATAAACCCGCATTCCCGGAAACTGCGAAAGCTTGGGGCGCAGCCCCTCGATGATATCGTCGACCAGAAGGGCCCGCTGGGAGCGGGGCTTGAGGTGCACGACGAGCTGCCCGAAGTTCGGCCCCCCGAGGGTCGAAGCGGAGGCGCCGCCGACGCTCGACACGAGCGACTCCACGTTCGGATCCTCGCGGATGACTTCCGCGATGGCTTTCTGGTACTGCACCATCTCGAAATACGAGGTGCCTTGCGCCGCCTCGGTGACCGCGAGGATCTGATCGGTGTCCTGATCCGGCACGAACCCTTTGGGTATCTTGACGAAGAGGTAAAGGGTGGCGGCCAGGACAAGAACGAAGGAGACCATCGTCGCCGGGCGGTGCCGGAGCACCCATTGAAGGCTGATATCGTAAACGCGGAGCATGGAATCAAAGAACCGCTCCGTTACCCGGTAGAATCGGGACCTGCGCCGCTCCTCCGGGGACCGAAGGAACCGGCTGCAGAGCATCGGCGTCAGCGTGACCGAGACGACGCCCGAGATCAGAATGGCCACGCAGATAGTCACCGCAAATTCCTTGAACAACCGGCCGAGGACCCCGCCCATGAACAGGACGGGGATAAACACGGCCGCCAGCGAGAGAGTCATCGACACAATCGTGAATCCGATCTCGCGGGAACCGTCCAAGGCGGCCTGAAGCGGCTTCTCCCCCATCTCCATGTGCCGGAAGATGTTTTCGAGCATGACGATCGCATCGTCCACGACGAAACCGATGCAAAGAATCAGCGCCATCATGGAGAGGTTGTCGAGGCTGTAATGGAGCAGATACATGACGGCAAAGGTCCCGATGATGGAGAAAGGCAGCGCCAGGCTCGGGATCGTGGTAGCGGATAAGTTGCGGATGAAGAGAAAAATCACCATCACGAATCAGCGCCATCATGGAGAGGTTGTCGAGGCTGTAATGGAGCAGATACATGACGGCAAAGGTCCCGATGATGGAGAAAGGCAGCGCCAGGCTCGGGATCGTGGTAGCGGATAAGTTGCGGATGAAGAGAAAAATCACCATCACGACCAGGCCCAGCGTCAGCGCCATCGTAAACTCGACGTCGTGATAGGACTCGCGAATGGTTTCCGACCGATCGTAAAAAATGCTCATGTTGACGGAGGGAGGCAGCTCCGATTTGAAAATCGGCAGGAGCTGCTTGATGCCGTCGGTGACCTCGATAGTGTTGGTTCCTGGCTGGCGCTGGATGGCGAGAACGATGGCTCGCTGGCTGCCGCCGGAGCCGTAAAACCACGACGCCGTTTTATCGTCTTCCACGCTGTCGATGACGTTGCCGAGCTCATCGAGGCGAACCGGTGACCCTTTCCGGTAGGAGACGACAAGGGAACGGTAGGCCGCGGCGCTGGTAAGCTGGCCGCTCGCCATCAGGGTGAACGACCGTTGCGGCCCTACGATCGCGCCCGTGGGGAGATTCACGTTCCAATTTTTCAAGGCGCTCTCGACTTCGTTGATTCCGATCTGCCGCGAGGCCAGAGCGTGGGGATCCATCTGGACGTGAACGGCGTATTTTTGCGCGCCGAGCACCTGCACCTGAGCGACTCCGCTGATCATGGAGATGCGCTGCGCGATCCTCGTTTCGGCGTAATCATCCAGCGTGTAGAGGGGGAGCGAGGGGGAAGTCAGAGCGATGTAGAGAATGGGCTGGTCCGCCGGGTTTACCTTGGTGAAAGTCGGCGGCGTCGGCATCCCCGCGGGCAGAAGACGCGATGCCTGTGTGATGGCGGCCTGCACGTCCACCGCGGCGCCATCCAGGTTCCGGCTCAGGTCGAATTCCAAAGTGATCTGCGTGGATCCGAGCGAGTTCGTCGATGTCATCGAGCTCAGCCCCGCGATCATCGAAAACTGATTCTCAAGCGGCGTCGCGACGGCGGCCGCCATCGTTTCCGGGCTTGCGCCCGGCAGATTCGCGGTCACGAGGAGGGTCGGGAAGTCCACATTGGGGAGGTCGCTGACAGGCAACGCACGATACGCGATCATTCCGAAGAGCGCGATCGCCAGCATCATGAGGCTGGTCGCGATAGGACGGTCTATGAAGATCTTCGATATATTCATCGCTTATGGAACACGGATGAACACGGGTCCCAACGGAACTTCACGGATAGATTTGTTCCGCACGCTCCAACCAATGACAAATGACCAATGACCAATGACAAATAGAAGTCAGAAGTCCCCACAACGCGTAACTGCCATTTGTCATCTTTCATTGGTCATTTGTCATTTGCGAATACTGCGCCGGCGAGTAGGGACGCCACATTTTTTCACACGCGCTCACTCGCGGGTACGACCGGTGCCGGAGCTTCGCTCCGCTTCCGTTTCCCCCACCGCACCATGATGGCATCCATGTACGTGTAGACCACTGGTGTCAAATAGAGCGTGATCAACTGGGAGAAGAGAAGCCCTCCAACCACGGTCAGCCCCAGCGGCCGGCGCGATTCTCCGCCGGCGCCCCATCCGAGCGAGATGGGGAGCGTTCCCAGCAGAGCCGCCATCGTCGTCATCATGATGGGCCGGAACCGGATCAGGCAGCCCTCATAGACGGCTTCGGAGGGGCTCTTGCCTTCCCGCCTCTCCGCGTCCAGAGCAAAGTCGATCTGCATGATGGCGTTTTTCTTGACGATGCCGACCAGCATCATCAGGCCGACGAAGGCGTAGATGTTGAGATCGACATGGAAAATGAGCAGAGTGAGGAGGGCCCCGACCCCTGCCGAAGGCAAGCCGGAGAGAATCGTCAGGGGGTGAACGTAGCTTTCGTACAGGACGCCCAGCACGATGTAGACAACCATGACGGCAACGATCAGGAGCAGGCCCAGGTTCTTCTGCGAGCTCTGAAATTCTCTCGCGACACCCGTAAAACTGGTGGTGATTGTGGCGGGCAGGTTTCGCAGGGCGAGATCCTGGACCCTCGCGACCGCGTCGCCCAGAGCGGTCCCCGGCTTGAGGTTGAACGAGATGGTCACGGAGGGGAGCTGTCCGTTGTGGTTGATAGTCTGGGGGC
>QHZE01000046.1 GCA_003225335.1 Acidobacteriota bacterium | reverse complement strand
GGCGAGCATGTCGCGATTCACCATGCCGCGCAAGAGCGGCTTTCCGAGAAACGTGTTGTACTCCTGTGCCGCCGATCGTGCTCGCTCCTCCGAGCGCGATCCAATGACGACAGGCACACCTGCCAGAGCAAAGCGAAGCGCCAGCCCCTTTCCTTCTATTCCTGTTCCTCCCAGGAACCCGACGGGCTTGTCCATACAAGCCCGAAGATACCACAGTTCGCCTCATAGACTCACGCGGTGTCACCGTTTTGAAAAACCTTGCCACGAATTACACGAATTGGACGAAGTTTCCCTCAGCTGACCCTGTTTCGTAGTATTACGCCAAAAATCCTTCGCAAACTGCCAAGGATTTTCGTCTGCAAAAACTGCTACAAAATGCAACCACCGATGAACACCGACGAACACGGATCGGATCGGTGTCCATCTGTGGTTTCATTCATGCTTTTGGTTGCGGCTTTGCTGCTTCGTGTAATTCGTGGCCGGGTTTTTGAAGTGTTTCTTTGGTTTGTGCGGCGTCTGTTATAAGGTTTAGAGACGACATTATCCGAGGGGGTTTGCATGAGGAAGATTCGCGCCGTCCTGGCGCTGGCTTGGGCGCTCGCGGTTTTGTTGCCCGCGGCCGCCCAGCAGGCGGAATTCAAAGGCACATTCCGGGAAGAAATGGTCGCCATGCGCGACGGCGTGAAGCTGGCCACAAATATCCTGCTTCCGGAAGGGCAGGGACCTTGGCCTGTGGTCCTGCAGCGTACTCCGTATGGCAAGGACGGCCGCGGCAAGGACAAGGTTCCGGGATCGGGTCGCAGCCAGGGGATCCCTTATGCGGCGCGCGGATACGCCCTAGTGATTCAGGACACGCGTGGTACCGGCCGGTCCGAGGGACAGAGCATTCCGTTCCGCATGGACCAGTACGACGGCTACGACGCGGTGGAGTGGGCGGCGCGACAGCCCTGGTGCAACGGCAGAGTCGCTATGGTGGGCGCCTCGGCTCTGGGAATCACGACGACCCTGGCCGCCACGTTGGCCCCTCCCCATCTTGTCTGCGGGTTTGCGGCAGTGACTCCGGCGGACATCCGCAGGGACACCTTGTACAGCGGCGGGGTGTACCGTAAGGAGTTAAACGACGGCTGGCTCAAGTCTCAGGGAAAAGCGGAACAGATCGCCGAAATCGTCTCGCGCTCCATTTCGGACCCTTTCTGGAACTGGCGGGACATCGTCAGCCAGCATCCGAAGATTCAGATCCCGATCTACCACGTCGGAGGCTGGTACGACATCTTTGCTCAGGGGAGCATCGACAATTTTGTGGGCTTGCAGGTCAATGGCGGCGGGCGAGCCGCGGGGAACCAGAAGCTCTTGATGGGCCCTTTTGCGCACGGACCTATGATGGGCAACATAAGGTATCCCGAGAGCTCGCATTTCGACGGGATGGAGATTCAGTTCCGCTGGCTGGATTACTGGATGAAGGGGACCCAGAACGGAATCATGGACGAGCCCGCTGTGCGCTACTACGTGATGGGCGATCCGTTGGACCCTGGGGCGCCTGGAAACGAATGGCGCACTTGCGACTCATGGCCTCCTCCGTCGAAAGTAACGGCGTATTACCTGCATCCAAAGAAAAAGTTAAGCGAGGACTTTCCCGCGGAAGGCGAGAGCTGCGAGGAGTACCGCTACGATCCCAAGAACCCTGTCCCGACAGTGGGCGGCCAGACCCTGATGGTGCAGGGCAGAGGACCCATGGACCAACGCGCGATCCCGGAGCGCTCCGACTACCTGCGATTTGAGACGTCCGCGCTCGCGCGCCCTGTGGAGGTGACAGGCCGCGTCTACGTGGATCTCTGGGTGGAGACGGACGCGCCGGACACGGACTTCATGGCCAAACTGGTCGATGTCTATCCGGATGGAAACGAAGCGCTGGTGACGGATGCGCCGGCGCGGTTGCGCTATCGCGAAGGGTTGGACAAAGAGCTTCCGATGAAAGCGGGAGAGATCGTGAGAGTCCGATTGGATCTTTGGTCGACAAGCCTGGTCTTTAACAAAGGCCACAGGATAGCCGTGCATGTGACCAGCAGCAACGACCCGCGATTTGACCCGAATCCGAATACGGGCAAGCGCCTTCGACAGGACGCGGAGACCCGCGTCGCTGTCAACCGGGTTCATCACGATGCCTTGCATCCGTCCAGGATCCTGCTCCCTGTGGTCCGCGTTCCGAGGGTTCCAAGCGTCAATGGAGTGACGAGCGAAAAGTGAAGCACGAGGATTGATATGACCAAGGGATTGGGCGGCCGCGCAAGCGCGATGAGGTATGGAGTTCAGCCTTCAGGCTGCGCTGAGTTCGAGCAGGCTAAAGCCTGAACTCCGAACGAGCGCGGAGGCACAAGCGCGATGAATCGATTTGCAAGAGTAGTGGCCTTTCTGTTACTGGCAGTAACGACGGATGCGGTTCGAGCTCAAAAGACCCCGCCCGACCGGGATGCGGGCAAGGTCGTCATTTACCGAGACGAATATGGCGTGCCGCATATCTACGCGCCCACGACCGAAGCGGGCGCCTATGCGATCGGATGGGCCCAGGCCGAAGACCGGTTGGAGGAGTTGCTGAAGAATTTCCTCCGAGGCACCGGCGAAATGGCCGCAGCGTTTGGGCCCTCGGAATTCGACAACGACCTCCAGGCGCGGCTCTGGCAGCACTACGACGTTGCAAAGAAAAACCTGCGCCGTATTCGTCCGGAAGTGCTCCGCCATATTGGGGCGTTTGTCCAGGGCGTGAATGATTATCTCGCGGCCCACAAAAAAGAGGCGCCCGATTGGTGGGGAGACCGGAAGGTGGATGTGGCCATGTCCGTAGCGCACGGCCGCAACTTCATGTGGGGCTGGCCCGCGGGTCAGGCCCTTGCCGAGCTGCGGGCCGCGGGAGTGGCTCCGAATCTCACCGTCGATATGCGCTCCTCCAATGAAATGGCCATTGCGCCCGGCCGCACCTCGGTGAAAGCGCCGATTCTCATCATTGATCCGCACCTTTCCTGGTGGGGCCAGCAGCGTTTCTGGGAGTTGCGGGTTCACGCGGGCGAGCTTCACGGTTCCGGTTTCACCCTGCCCGGGAGCCCGTATGTCGGGCTCGGGCACAACGACAACGTCGCCTGGGCCATGACCACGGGAGGCCCGGACACGGCGGACATCTACGTGCTTGCGCTGAATCCGCAGAACCCGCTGCAATACAGATATGACGGTAGCTGGAAGACGCTGGTTCCGAGGACAGTCCAGATCTTCGTCAGGGGGGAGGAAAAGCCGCGGCAGATCACCTTTTATGATTCTCATAACGGGCCGGTCGTGGCGCGCCAGCGGGACAAGGCTTTCGCCGCGAAACTGGCATACGCGGATGAAGTGCAGTTCGGTGAGTCCTTCTATCTCTTCAATATGGCAAGCAACATTCAGGACTTTAAAAGAGCCCTCGACCTCAACCAGATGATGCCTCAAAACGTGATGGCGGCCGATACGAGCGGCAACATCTATTATCAGCGCGCCGGCCGGGTGCCCGTCCGGCCCGAGGGATACGATTTTTCCAAACCGGTGGACGGCTCCACGAGCAAGACCGAATGGCTTGGAATTCATCCCGCGCGGGATCTGATCTCCGTGGAGAATCCGCCGCAAGGCTACATGCAGAACTGCAACATCCCGCCGGACGTCATGATGGCCGGCTCACCGATGACTCCTGACAAGACCAGGTCCTACTTGTTTAACCAGCCGCGCGGCCGTATCCACCAGCGAGCGGCGCGCGCTGTCCAACTCCTGCGTGAAGACTCTTCCGTGACCCCGGAGGAAGCGCGCGCCATTGCCCTCGACAATTACTGTTATCAGTACGAGCGCTGGACGGCGGCCCTGAAAACTGCCGACGAGAAATTGGGCGCCGCATATCGGGACAACGCCGGCTACCAGGCCGTGCTGAAGGAACTCCTGAGCTGGAATGGCCGGTCGGACCGCGATTCGAAGGGAGCCCTCGGGTATTACTACTGGCGCCAGGGAGTGAAACAGGCTCTGGGACCGTCGTACCCGGCGCTCGTCGAGAAGCTCGTGGATTACATGGCCGCCGTTCAGGAGCCCAGGAAAACCCAGGCAGCTCCCACAGAAGAGGAACTTAAAGCCCTGGTGGCGGGGCTGGCCGGCGCGGCCCAGACCATGAAGGAGAAACACCAGACCCTGGAGGTCGCGTTCGGCCAGGTCTTTCGCGTGGGCCGCGACGACAAATCATGGCCTGTGGGCGGAGGCTCACTGCAGGAGGAAGGAATGGCGACGCCGCGGGCGATCGGATTCGGTCCCGAGAGACCGGATCACACGCGTTGGGGCCAGGCGGGGCAGACATCGACGCAGGTGGTGGTGCTCACGCGACCGATCCAGAGCTGGACGCAGCCTCCGATAGGGCAAAGCGACCGGGCGGATTCTCCTTTCTACCGGGACCAGGCGGAGAAGCTATTCAGTCCCGGCAGGATGAAACCCACCTGGTATCAAAAGAGCGAGCTTCTGCGGCACGTCTCCAGCCGCACCGAGCTCAAGTACACGGCATCCTCCGCCGCCAACTAGGAATAACGAGTGACCCTCATACCGCCCAGACAGGAACCGCCGATGAACGCCGATTGACGCCGATGTGACCGACGCACATCCGCGTTCATCGGCGTTGATCGGCGGTTTCAAACTTCCAACTGCCCTCTCTCAACCCATGCCCCTCGTACAAAACTTGACCGATTTGTGAACTTTGTTCGCAGCAAGAAGACCTACTGAAGACTTTCAGCGGCGTCATCCTGGGGTTCCCATTCCTTACACGAGGGAGTGTATAATCCCTTGGCACTCGCGAGACGGCAATCGAACATGAGCTATAGGCTTAGATTCTCAATTTTTATCGTGAGCGCCCTGCTCGCCATGGGTGTTCTGCACGGACAAGAACAGCCACACCGGAAACGAGACTACACAGGACCAGGATGTATCGCGGGTTTTTGCTTCGACGACGATCATAGAATCTCGGAAAGAGAGTTCGTGCGCCGCTACGGAAAACCAGCGAAAGCAAAAGGCGTATATTGTTACCGAGTTCCAGACCAAAACTTTTTGCTAGGTTCGACGCTTTGGACGAAGAGCCAAACGAAATCGTTGAGGTGTTTGTAAGCAACAAGCCAAACTGCCTCAGAACATTCTCGGAAACAGTCCCGCCAAAGTTGAAATTCAAGAAATTTTCCACACAGGAGGGAATCAGCCTGGGGGACTCTTATTCCAAAGTACTGGCGACATACGGTACACCTACGCTATATAGTAGAACAGGGTACGGGCTTAGACTTGCGGGGACTTGAGTACAACAAAGCGTTGAACTCGGCACCGTTTGGTGACAAGGTCCTGATCTATTCGGACTCGGGGGACGAATTCTTGACAGCAGCATTTTATTTGCGGAGTGGAAGAGTGTCAGCAATCTCTATATCAGCAAACGAGTAGGGTAGGGCAGTCGGATTGGAGATGAGGAGATGTCAAATTGCCTACAAGTTACCTCTCCGGTAAGACAAAGAAGGAGAAGAATAGACAAATGTCTCTACTGGGATCCGCATGGTTCCTGCTGTTATCCCCTCTTAATTTTTCGGGAGCTGATCTGTCCCAGCAAATTCCTCCTCCACGGTTTCCCCTCAGTGAGGCGCCACCTGCCACTCTGAACTCTGCCCCAGCGTCGTCTGTGGCGCTCGGCGATCTGGTAATCGTTTTCGACGAAACAACTCTCGCTGAGGCTCAGAAGCAGATCAAGCTCGGAAGAATTGACAACAGGGGAGATGCTTCGGAAAGCTCGTTTTGGCTGTGTTACTCGATCAGCGGTTCCGGGAGCCAGGAGCAGATATGGCTGCTGTCGCATGGCGGTGGTGATGATCACGTAATCGATGGTGTTGCTGCCCGCATTTCCTCTACCCCCGTCACCGCGAATTCCTGTCCGGAACTTCCTGCAGCTTTCCAGCCTGTTCGATTGAACAATAAAATCTGGCTGCGCTCGCCTGCTACAGAAATTCGCAAACAATTCGGGAAGCCATCGCTGCAGAGGGGTGCGTGGCTCCATTACGAATCAGAACGAGAACTTTTGAATGATCCTCGGGCGAAGGATTGGGGTGCAGATAAATTATACGAAATCGGCGAACTCTCCGTCCGCATCCGTGCCGGTAAGGTTATCGAACTGTGGGCTACTGTGTTGGTAAGTGACTGAAGATGCCGTCCAACAATTGGAGGCTTCGGAAACACGGGGACGTCTCACACGTTTCCAAGTTTAGGACTGATTGGAGACGGGCAGGTGTCCTCCGTGTCCTCCGGGGTGAAATCAGTCGCCGGAGAGGATGCGGAAGGAGTCGAGAATGCTGCGGTCTTTCGTTCGCAGGGCTTCGACCCGGAGTTCTTTTTCCGATACGCGAACACGCAGATAGTGCGCAACACTTTCACGGCGAGCCGTAATGGCCGGCGTTTCCCGGGTGAATCGACGCAAGGATCTGCCGCCGCCGCCGCTGATGACAAAGACGACTCCGTTCCCTTTCTTGTAAGGACCGGAGCCCTTCTGCGCTACCAGGCCTCCCGCGAGCGGGTAGCTGCGTTCGTAGTTGTGGTTGTGGCCCGCCAGCACCAGATCGACCTTGAACTCGTCGTAGATCTTGCGCGTGGCCTCGATGAGGGGCTTGTTATTGCGCCTTCCGGCGCTCGAGCTGTAGAGCGGATGGTGCTGGTACACAATCAGCCAGCGGACGCTCTTGTCCTCGCGGGATTTTTTCAGACGGTCGACGAACCAGGCCATCTGTTCCGGATTCTTGAAATCATCGGAATTGAAAGTGACAAAACGCGCGTCGCCGTAATCAAAGGAGTAATAAGTCTCGGGCGGGGGCAGAGCGAGGCGCGCCAGGTAGGGCGCATACCGGCTGTGCTTTCTGTCGCCCTTTTCATCTTCGTGATTGCCCAGGGCCGGCATCACGGGAATCGCCCGGGACATGGGTTCCAGCTGTTCGAACCAGGTCTCCCATACTTTCTGTTTTCCCTTGGCGTACGACAGGTCACCGAGAATCAGATGGAACGCGGGCTTTTCCGCCAGCGCCAGCTCCACGTTGGCCTTGCTGATTTTCCCGACACCGTGATCGCCGAAGACGGTAAAGACAAACTCCTGAGGTGCGGCCGGCGCCGTCGTGAAAGATGATACGGAGCTGAACCCCGCGGCCGGATCACCGGCGCGGTAGAAATAGCGGGTGCCCGGTTGGAGTCCTTCGACGGCGACTTCGTGCAGAACACCCGTCGCATACTTATAGCTGACCCCCTTTCCAACTGCTCTTTGACCCAACTCTTCCGTGGTGCCATATTCGACGACGGAGCTCTCTGTGGGGAGCGCGGTTTGCCACATGATCGTCATGGAGGTCTTGGGAGAACCGGTCCATGAGAGGCGCAGTTGCGTGGGAGCAGTGCCGTCCGCCGGGATCAAGAGGGCGGAGCCGACTAGCAACATTATGCACAGGTTCAGGGTCAGAAATAGAGGCCGCCATTTCATGTTCCAAATAATTCCAAATCTCGAAATTACGTCCAAATTCACAATGACAAAGATTACCATCAAGCCTTCAGGCTACACAGTGTCTGAGCAGGCTGAAGCCTGAACTCCAAACGAAGGACCCGAGGCAATAGGTTTGGAGTTCAGCCTTCAGGCTGCACGGTATCTGAGCAGGCTGAAGCCTGAACTCCAACGAAGGACCCGAGGCAATAGG
>QHZE01000045.1 GCA_003225335.1 Acidobacteriota bacterium | reverse complement strand
GATTCTAGGGCAGGGGCCATCGATTTGCCACAGAGACACGGAGACGCAGAGAAAAATCGCAAAATCTTCTCTGTGTCTCCACGTCCCTGTGGCGAGTACCCCTTCATTCGTCATCGAGGGTCACTCGAAGCGGTAGACGAAAATCGAGTACCCGATTTTCGCAACAGGTTTCTGCTGCCGGTAAAACTCAAAATACCCTTTCTTCGGCATATACGCTCCGTGAAGCAGCGTAGCGCTGATGGCCACCGTACCCCGAAGGGGGGGCAGGCGCTCGAATTGGAAGACGCCGGGGTCGACGTTTTGCGGGTCAAAAATGGAATAACTTGGCAGGTAGTCGTAAGAGATCTTGTAGAAGTCCGGGCTCGCCTGCCCGAAGTATGCCAGCCAGACTCTGCGGATCCCGTGCTCGTCCATATAGCGCTTCAGCCCCTTTAGATCCTGTCCCATGTCCAGGTTCGAGTCGACCAGATAGCGACCGCCCCGGTCCGGCCCGCCGGCCAGTTCATTGAAGTAGGCCAGATAATGTGGCGAGATCCAGGCGGAGCAGAAGACGTACCAGCACGCCAAGGCGGCTATCCCGCTTTTGGCTACCTTCGCATGCCGGGAAACCCACGGGATGAGTGCGCTCACAAAGACGAACAGAAACGGGTGAACCGGTAGGAGGTGCCGGTGCCCGATGTTCCAACCACTCGCCGATATGGAGATAAAGTAGATCAGCGGCGGAGCCGCCACAAACACGGAACGGACAGGGTCTTCAACCCAGAAGGCACGCTGGACTGCCACAGACCACGCGACGATCATTAGAAGCGGAATCGGGGTCTTGATCAGAAACGTAACGAGAAAGTAGTACCACCACCCCCCCGCGCGAACCTCTCCCATCAAAAAGCTCGTAAATTTCCCCGAGAGGTCCATCATGTGAGTCAGACCGTAAAGATACGCTTCGGGCAAGACCTGTGCCGTTCTCGCCCAATCGAAGAGAGCCCTGAGGAAATGCGAGCCCGCAAGGAGGCTCTCCCAGGGAAGAGGATAACTTGCCACGGGAGAAATCGAGCTCGCGTAGCGAAAACCGTAGGCTGCCCAGATCACGGCGTAGGCAAGCAGACCCTGGGACAACAGAAGGAGCGCCACCGCTAACAATTTTTTCCCTCGGGTTCCCAGCGCGACGTACCGAATGCCCTTCAACCGCAGATGAAGCGGTCGCTGCGACAGGGCCAAAAGTGCTCCCAGGAGTACAAGGATGGGACAAAGAACGAGCGTAGTGAACTTCGTCAGCATCGCCAGCCCGAGAGCAAGGCTTGTGAAAATGCCACGACGCCACGTGATTCCCCGGGCTGATTGATGCCAGCCATAGATTGTCAAAAACATGAAGCAGGACGTTGCGATGTCGGTGGTAATGAGACCGGAATGTGCCAGCATGTTGGGTTCGAAGGTGTAGAGCAGGAGAGCAAACGTCGCACCGGACCGGCCGAAGAGCTGCTTCGCCCAGAAGAACACGAAAACTCCTAACACCAGGGACAGCGTCAGTACGGCGATCCTGCCAAGGAACAACAGCCTATCCGCATCGTTCAGCCTGTACAAAAAGAGAGACGCGTAAAGGTACTGGTCTACTTCCTTCCATCCTTCTCCCCGGGGAGCCGCGGGTAGAGTGACGTTGTTTACGAAGAGAAGGGGAAATGCTCCCAGCAATTTCACCAGTGGAAGATTCTGGGGAATCAGGCGGTCATCGCCACACTTGAGGGAGACATACCCTGAGGTGAGATTCAGAGGCTCGTCGAACGTCGCCGACTTCTGGCGAACCGTCCAGATGACCTCAAAGGAGAATAGGATGCAGAACGCCGGGAGAATGACCCAGTCGGGAACGCGATCCAGCAAAACGCCTGGCTTCTTTTCTTGAAGCAAAATTTGAAGGCGCGTATCTGCTTCCTCGGTCAACGTGTGAAAGAATGAGCCGCGAAGGCGCGAAGCCCGCAAAGCCTTCATGCCTCTTTGAGGTTTGGAGTTTAACCTCCAGGTGGCCGAAAGCAGGCTAAAGCCTGAACTCCAAACCTCGAGGCAAGCTAACGCTTGGACTCTAAACGCGACTTGCTTAACTCACCGCGCCTCCGACCCCACAAGACCACCGCGGCCCCAAGCAACATGGTTGCAGACGTTATACCCAGGCCGGCATAGAAAGAACGGGGGCGGCATAGGAACTCCACACGATGTTTGCCCGACCCCACTTCCACGGCTCTGAACGCGTAGTTCGCCCGAAGAATCCCGACTTCCTTTCCGTCCAGGTATGCGTGCCACCCGGGATAATAGCTATCCAGGAGAACCAAGTAGCCCGGCCTTTTCGCTTCCACTTCGCAGACGACACGGGCAGCCTTGTACTCCATTAGGCGTGCGACTCCCGCGCCGCTCTCCCCAGGTCTCGTATCTCTTTGGACTTCTTCGAGAATGACTGTCGACCCGAAAGGAAAGTCCGGTTGCGCGAACCGCTCCAACGCACCGCTGTGTGAAGCAACCTTTTCCAATCCAGAGGCGAAGAACGCGCGGGGCAACGTATTTTCCAGCCAGTAGACATTGAGCGGCTGATCCGTCTCAGTGTCAAAGCTGGCGGCCTGTCGCAGCCGCGGACCCTGCAGCGTGCCGAAGGCGAGAATTACAGGAGAATTAATCTTCTGCAGAATGCTCAGGCCTGCCGCCGGCGGCGCACGTAAGAACCTGATCCACAAGTCGTCCGACTCTTTGGTGTTCAAATCGTCTCCTGAACGGCACAACGAATATTGAAGGCCGGGAATAATGCCGTACATCGGTTGGCCGGTCCGGCGATAGAAGAGCGTGAGCCACGCCGCGGACCGATTTGAAGCCTGGATTCTGAATCCGGGTCGCGGATTTATCCAGTGCATGGAGACAACACGATAGGGCTCTTTCGGACCCTCTTTCGCCAAATAGCGGTGGACCTCGGACAGAAAACTGAAATCCGATCCCGAGATGAGCGGTACGAGGCCCAGATTCGGCGGGATCAGCTCAGCCCCCAGGAGAAGGATCAAAAACGGAGCGGCAACTTTGACAGCGGGGACGAAGGTCCTGACGAGTATCACCAAGCTTGCCGCCAGCAAGAACACTCCCGAGGATCGGACCGAAGCAAGCACTCGGGACGTTATACCATGAAAGTCCTTGACCCTCGCGATGGACGGATCGACTCGGGCACGGATCCAAGTCTCCAGAGAATCAGGATTGCTTTGAAATCGCAGCCAGATCCCGAGAGCGATGATGGACGCAAGTAACCCGAGCAGCACAAGGAGCGCTATCGCCTTACGCTTTCGTCCGAGACCACCTTCAGATTGCAAAATTTCCTGAGCACCCAAGGAGCACAAAACGCAAAGGCTCAATGATGTGAGGAGAAAATACTTCGAGGGGAAGCGCCCGAGCTGAAAAAGCCGGAAATGGTCGTATAACCAATGATACAGAGGATTGAATTTTCCCAAGGCAAAGAACACGCTGATAAATGTCAGACCGAGAAAAATCCTCTGAATCGCGCGCCGGGTAGACAGGAAGGAAAACAGACATATTAGAATCGTACTCGCACCGGCGAAATAGGACACCAGGTACGGCTCTCCAGCGTGATGGTAGGCGTCGCCCCAATAGCTGGCATTGTTGAGTGTGTACGGAGTGCCGAAAAGATTTGGGATACCCACATTCACAAGATCCGCCGGATGCATGGACCAGATGCTCGATGCCTCGTAGGAATACCCTCCGCCCCGGACCGAAAGAGGAATCATTTCAAGCGTCGGGAGGACCTGAATGGCGGCCAGCCCAAACGCAAATAGTGTTCCAACGGAACCAACTCGCACGATGTCGTAAACTGCTTTTCGTCTGTCGTCGGATTCCAGCAGATGCAGAAGGGCCAATCCTGAAGCGAGCCAGAATACGCTGAGAAAAAGTTGCGGCTCGCAGGAAATGACCTGGAGGCTCAGGATCATCCCGAAGATCAAGCTGTGCGCGAGCCTGCCGCGCAGCGCAACAGTCATTCCCCACCCTACCCAGGGCATTAACGCGACCGTCTGAACGATGCTGTAGAGGTTCAGAAACGAGAGCACCGGGCCGGAGAACTGGTACACGAGTGACCCGCCAAATGCCGCCAGAGCTCCAATTCCCAGCCGCCTCTGAAGAAAATAAAGCCCGAGACCGCCCAGGATCGGGTGGATGATAAAGTGAAGCTTGAAGGCGTAGTCGAACGGGAGAAATAGATGAAGGAGGTTCGTAGGGTAAAAGGCCATGTAGTTCGGGTTCGCCAGCATCGGTTGACCCAAATGAACGAATGGGTTCCATAGTGGAAATTCGCCGCGCGCATACGTTTCGATCAGCACTTTGCGAAGCGGATAGTGGAAATTCAGAATGTCCCGGAAATAGAAGTTCTTCGACGAAAACAATACGTCAGAAAAAAACAGTATACCGATGACCACCAACAATGACGGCGCCCATACGTCCGGCCTGTCCCTCCAGTGATCGATTCCCTGCGCAACTCTCCGCGCCCAATACATCACGAATGCTCTTACCCGCTTCGATACTGTCGCAATGCGGCAAAGTCGTAACCGCGGGCTTTTGAGGCCCGACGGGCCGCTACCAAATAGGCCCGGCGGTGAGGCCGGGATTAGGCTGTAAACTACAAATTGAGCGCCGGAGGCGCGACACTTGCCGCACTGCCGAATTTCCTAAAGAAGCGCTCCTTCGGTGCTCGTCAGTATCAACTGTCACTCGTCCCGGCCTCACGGCCGCGACTATTCACTGTCGGCTCTTCGGGTTGCACCGCCTCTGTACAGGCTAAAAGCCTGAACTCCATGCCTGCTTCAATCAGGTTCGGAGTTCAGCTTCAGGCTGCCCGCTAAAGTCGGACCCTTCGGGCCTCGACACACGTTGTGACTCAGCAAAGGTGCCTACGATTTCACTGACAAGATGCTCCTGACTTTGCCTTAGCCCGGCCTCAAGACTGTTTCTCGCTGAACATTAAAACCCCTCCAACCAGCAGCGCCAGGACACTCAAGACCAGCCCCACATAAAAGGTTTTTGGACGATAGCGAAATCCCACCTCGTGCCTTCCCATCGGGACCTCCACCGCACGAAACGCATAATTCCCCCTGAGGATCTCCGCTTCCCGTCCATCCACATATGCCTTCCATCCAGGATAGTAACTGTCCAGAAGGACCAGAAAACCGTCCACCCTTGCGTCGACTCTACACACAACACGGCTATTACCGTATTCCACCACCTGGACTATCCCGGCCCCCATTTCGCCACGTTTCTCCGCATACCGAGAATCCTCCAAGATCACAGTCGTCTTGAACGGAAAGTCAGACTCCACGAACCTCCGTAAAGCATCTGCCGGCGATGGAGCCCGCTCCACCCCCGGCACAAAGTATGCCCGGGGCAGAGGCGCGTCTATTTGAAATACGTTGACTTTTCTCTCGCTGAATGTATTGAAGGAAGCCAATAATTTGACTCGTTCATCGCGCACTTCTCTTACTGTGAGGACGCGACCCACGTTCAGTTTCTGAAACAACCTGAACGCCTCGTCACCAGAACAACGCTGATATTCTCTCCATAGCGCCTCGGACTCCCGCGTCGTCAGCAAGTCCACAGACTCGTACAGGGCGTATTGAATCCCATTGTTGATTCCGTACATTGGCTGGCCGGTCAGTCGATAGTAGTAAGTGCTCCACGCCGAGGAGCGTGTTGGGGACCAGAGCTTGCGCACCGCCTGTCCCCAAGGTGGGTCCAAATGGAAAACGCGTTCGGTCCTTTCCCTGGTCAGGCCCTGCAAATACAAATTCACCTCGGGAACGAACGCCACATCGGAATCACCAACAAGCGGCGTGAGAGCCAGATTGACTGATGTGAGCTCCACGGCAAAAGTCAGAATAATCGACCAGCTGAAGATGTTTGTCCCTTTCCAAAACGCAAGACCCAGCACCAGGCCGCTCGACAGCAGGAGAAATGCGCCGGCTCTGCGCAGCGAGACCAACAACTGGGAAACCATGCTCTCGACGTTCTTCACAGGGTCTGTTTGGGCACGAATATAATCCGACAAGTAAGCCGGGTGTGCTTGCAGCCAGACCCACGTTCCGAGTAATGAGACGGCAATTACGATCCCGCCAGCGCCGAGCACAAACAGCTCCCGGCGTCCATGGGCGCTTAACTTTTCACCCATAAGCAGGAATTCAAGTCCCAGGGCGGATAGGATCGCCAGGGCAAGAGCGGACATCAGAAAGTACTTGGAAGGATACCTTCCAAGGCTGAAACCAGGAACATGCTCATACATCCACCGATACATAGGGTTGAAACCGCCTAAGGCAAGAGACGCGCCGATGAGTGCGACGCCCGCAAAAACAAGGCGCATATTCCTGCGAACTGACAAAAACGAAATCAAGCACAACAGCGCCGTCGAGACGCCGATGAAATAGGACACCAGGTAGGCCTCTCGGCCGCCATGGACCCGTTCGCCCCAGTATGACGCGAGATTGAGAGAAAAGGGATCGCCGAACAGATTGGGTATCAGGATATTGAGGAATTCCAAGGGGTGCATGGACCAGGCGCTGACCCGATCAAAATCGAAACCGCCCGCCCGGCCGGACCGAGGAATCAACTCAAGCGTTGGAACGGCCTGCACCGCGGCCAATGTGAGAGCGAACATGCCTCCAGCTATCCCGACGCGCAGAACTCTACCCATCGCTTTCAGCGGTTGCTTAGACTCAAATAAGTAGAGGAGACCAAGTCCCGCCAATAACCAGAGGTTGCACTGAAACATCAAGGGCTCAAACGTTATGATCTGTAGCGCCAGAATGGCCCCAAAAACCACAATCCGCCTCCAGCAACTATCGTATAAGGCTCCGACAAACGCCCACCCTATCCACGGCAACAGGGCCACAGCCGGCACAATGTTGTAAAGATTCAAGAACGACAGCGTCACACCCGAGAATTGATAGACCAGCGACCCGCCAAATGCCGCCAAAGCCGCAATCCCCAGCCTTCTCTGAAGAAAATAGATCCCAAGCCCGCCCAGGATCGGGTGCACGAGAAAGTGAAGCTTGAAGGCGTAGTTGAAGGGCAGAAAGAGATGAAACAAGTTCGTAGGGTAAAGGGCCATGTAGTTCGGGTTGGCCAGCATCGGCTGCCCGAGATAGACGTACGGGTTCCAAAGCGGAAACTCGCCTCGGGCATACGATTCGATCATTACCTTATGCAGTGGATAATGGAAAGTCAGGATGTCGCGGAAAAAGAAGTTCTTTGAAGAAAACAGAGCATCCGAAAAGAACAAAATCCCCGCGACCATGAGGACCAGCGGATACCAGAGGTCCGGATTTGTTTTCCAGCTCC
>QHZE01000044.1 GCA_003225335.1 Acidobacteriota bacterium | reverse complement strand
ATGGACCTCTTGCAGGCTAAGGGCCCGTCAGGAAATAAGGTGTACATTTTGCTGCTGGCCCCCAGGGCCGCTGGCAAGGCGCGAGCGACGAGCATACCCGCTGCGGTATGTAAGGAGCGAGCAACACAGCCAGCGGGCCTGCGGGCCGCAGCCCGCAGGGGCGCGGCGGCGGGCGGGCATCTGCGGCGTTGCCGCTCCTCGACGATGCCACCACATCGCCTGCGTCGCGGCGCCTTGCATCTGCCCGCCCGGCGCTCGCGCCAAAATGCACACCTTATTTTCTGACGGGCCCTAAGGGTCTGTGAGGAAATAATATGGACACTTTGCTGCTGGCCCCCAGGGCCGCTGGCGAGGCGCGAGCAACGAGGTATACCCGAAGCGGTATGTGAGGAGCGGGCAACAAAGCCAGCGGGCCTGCGGGCCGCAGCCCGCAGGGGCGCGGCGCCGAAGGGCGCGTATCGGCTTTGTTGCCGCTCCTCGACGATGTCCGACATCGCCTTCGTCGCGGCGCCTCGCATCTGCCCGCCCGGCGCTCGCGCCAAAGTGTCCATATTATTTCCTCACAGACCTAAAGCCTGAACTCCAAACTCCTTTCTCTGTGGCTCTGTGGCTAAATCGCCGGGCCGCGATTAACAATGACTTTTTTCTTCAAACGGGATTGGAATATATTATGGGACGATCTTCAACACCTATAAGAGTCGATCCGGGGGGGACTCAGTGAGCCCCCAACGGAGCTTAAGGAGGCCGCCATGAGGCAGGTTTCTGGATTAGCCTTACTTACGGTGCTGTTCGTCGTAACGAGCGGTTCCGCATGCTCTTCCCGGCCGGACGAGCAGATAAAGGTTGCGGAGAAGGCGATGGAGCAGGCCAAAGAGCAGCGTGCCGAGGAGTTCGCGCAGTCGGACTGGGCGAACGCGCAGCAGGTTTGGGAACAGGCGCAGTCCCAGCTCAAGAACCAAAGGTACGGCGAAGCGGGAACGCTCCTTCTCAGGGCGAAATCCCGGTTTGAAAAGGCAAGGGATATCGCCAAGGCAAAGCGGGATGGTGTGTTGAAAGAAGTTCAGGGGCTGCAGAAGGCTATCGATCTGCGTTACAAGACCCTCAAGACCGATGTGGAAACAAAGGGCGCAAAGCTCTCCCCCACCCGCAAGAAGAGCCTCGAGGATTCCTTCAAGGACATCGACAAGGGGATCGAAAAAGTTCAGGCGGATACGGAGGCAGGAGAATACTCGCAGGCGAGAACCACCGCTCAGACGACGATCCGGCAGGTCTTCGAAGCCGAGAAGCAACTGCAGGGCTACCTGGGCACAGAGAAAAAAACCTGATCCAGAAAAACCCAGGCCACGAATTACACGAAATCGGCTGGCGATTCGTGTGCTTAGAAATCCTACCTTTCCATCACGGTCGACCGGCCGCAGAAAGAATTCGTCTAATTCGTAGAATTCGTGGCCGGGCTTTTACGATCCCGGAACTTTTTACCGCCTCGAGGGTTTATGTCGCTCTAGGATGAAAGCCGGAGTTTTCGAAAGCGGAGGGAATAGATCGTGATGTTCAAAGATGTTGGCGAGCCTCTTTGCGTTCTTCGCGTCTTCGCGCTTAATTCTGACTCATTTTTACCGCGAAGTCGCTAAGTGCGCAAAGGAGTCCGGGAATTCGATTTTCAATCCGCAATCCGCATTCGTCAATCCTTCACGATGGACCCGTCCTGCACCTGGATGATCCGGCTGCCGTAGGCGGCATTCTTTTCCGAGTGCGTGACCTGAACGATCGATGTGCCTTCCTCGTTCAGCCGCTTAAGAAGCTCCATGGTTTCCCGGCCCTGACTTGAATGAAGATTGCCGGTGGGCTCGTCGGCAAGGATTAGCTTCGGGCTTGCAATGATGGCGCGCGCGACGGCAACGAGCTGCTGCTGGCCGCCCGAGAGTTGATTGGGGTAGAGATCCTTCTTGGCAACGATCTGGAACCTGTCCAGCATGTCGCACACCAGGCCCTCCCGCTCTTTCCTGCCGACATTCCGGTAAGAAAGAGGAATGTCCAGATTTTCGTATACGGTCAGGTGATCCAGCAGATGATAGCTCTGGAAGACAAAGCCGATGTACCTCTTGTTGAGCTCGCTTTTCTGCTTTGCCGGCAGCGCGTGGACCGGGTGACCGAGAAAATAATACTCTCCGCTCCAGGCGTGGTCGTACATTCCGAGCAGGTGTAGCAACGTGGATTTTCCGGCCCCGGAGGGACCCATGACGGAGACGAATTCCCCTTCACGGATTTCCAGACTCACATGCCGCAACGCATAGGTCTTGCCGGCGCCGTGCTCGAAGTGCTTTTCCACGTTTTGCAGCTTGATCAGAGGGTCGAATTCCATGATGATGAACAAAATGCAAGGACGCTATTATAACCACAGCGACACCGGGAAGGGGCAGACGAGGAGCGGAGGGGCCTGAGGAGATTCGTTCCCCTCTGCTCCTCCGCTCCCCTGCCCCTCTGCTTGTCGTCCGGGGCTCGGTGGCTGAAAAAAGAGACATGGCACGAATTCAGTTTCTGGGAGCCGCAAAAACCGTAACCGGGTCCAAGTTTCTCGTCGACACCGGACGCACGCGCTTCATGGTGGACTGCGGCATGTTTCAGGGAGCGAAGAATCTGCGCCTGCAAAATTGGCAACCCTTTCCGGTGCAACCCTCTTCGGTGGACCACGTGCTCCTGACGCACGCCCACATCGATCACGTCGGAATGCTCCCGCGCTTCATACGCGACGGATACCACGGGCCGGTATGGACCACGCCGGCGACACGCGAGCTCACCGAAATCACGCTGTTGGATGCCGCCCACCTGCAGGAGGAGGATGCGAACTTTGCGAACAAGAAGGGGTACAGCAAGCACAAGCCGGCTCTGCCCCTCTACACGACGGGAGACGCGGAAAAGGCCGCGCGGCAGCTGCGCTCGCTCGATTACGGCCAGGTGATGGACCTCTCCGAGGACACGCGCGTCACTATCCGCGACGCAGGCCACATTCTGGGTTCGGGAATTGTTCAGGTTGATCTGCGCGCCGGATCCAAACCGTTGCGCGTCATTTTTTCCGGAGACCTGGGCCGGTACCACGCAAAGATCCTGCGCGATCCGAGCCCCTTCGAGAACACCGACTACCTGCTGGTGGAATCGACCTATGGGAACCGGCAGCATCCGGAAGAGCAGACACAAGAGAGTCTGGCAGAAATCATCAACCAAACGGCGCGGCGCGGAGGAAGCCTGGTCGTCCCTGCCTTCGCGATCGGTCGCACTCAGACGCTGCTCTACGTCATCCGGGAGATGAAGTCGGACAACCGGATCCCGGACCTGCCTATTTATGTGGACAGCCCTATGGCAGTCGACGTGACCAGGCTCTTCTGCAACTACATCGCAAGAACCTGAACAGCATGCGCTTCCCCTGCGTGATCATCTCGGCAAGCGGCATGGCGACCGGAGGCAGGATCCTGCACCATCTGATCCACAGGTTGCCGGACCCGAGAAACACGATCCTGTTCATAGGGTTCCAGGCCAACGGAACGCGCGGGCAGCTCTTGAAGGACGGCGCGAGGGAGATAAAGATTCACGGAGAACCTGTGCAGGTTCGGGCGGAGATCAAGAGTATGGAATCCTTTTCGGCGCATGCGGATTCGAGCGAAATTCTTCGCTGGCTGAGCTCTTTCCGCTCTGCCCCGAAATGTACTTTCGTCGTGCATGGAGAGCCTGCTGCCAGCGAAGCCCTCGCCTCTCAAATCCAGTCGGATCTCGGCTGGAAATGTCATGTTCCAGAGCAACTGGAGATCGTCGAGCTCACCGGGCAATAGAAACGATTTTCCGCGTTGTCCTGGGAGCGTACGCATCCTGCTGCGTAAACTGCACAGTGAAACCACAGATGAACGCGGATAAACCTGGCGCGGCATAGCCGCAACCAAAAACTTGGCGCGTCTTCGCGTCTTCGTGGTGAGATTTTTTGGTTGCGGCTGGGCTGGACTGTGTTCATCGGTGGTTTCATTTTGCGCGGTTTGCCCGGATTGTTGAAATGCGCGAATCGACCCCACAAAAAACCCGGGTCCTTCTTCTCGTCGGCATTTTCCTGCTGGCGCTGACGCTCCGCACAGCCGGCCTGGATTGGGGAATCCCGGCATACGATGCGGAAACTGCCAAAGTCTTGCCCCAGATGCGGATCTCGTACCACATGGACGAAGATAACTATCTCTGGGGCCTGACGCGAGTCAGGCCCAAATCTATGGATTTCTATGTGCCGGACTTTCACTGGGGAACCCTCCAGCACTACCTCATCGAGGCTGCGTTGCTGATCGCTCAAGGCCTGGGGTTTGTCTCGCGACCCTGGCGCGAGTCATTCGTGAGCTTTCGTCCCGGCGAGTACGCTCGCCTTTTTATGGTGGGACGCTTCGTTTCAGCCCTTCTGGGGAGCTCTTCCATTTTCTTGGTCTATAGCTTAGGCAACAAGGTATTCAACGAGCGGACAGGAATCTGGGCCAGCCTTATGCTCGCGCTCCTCCCTCTTCACGTTGTTAATTCTCACTATCTGACATCCGATGTCACGATGGTGTTCTTCTTGCTGCTGGCAGTTGCCGGATTACTCTCGACACTCGAAAGTCCGCGGATTCGCAACCAGGTCTGGGCGGGGATCGCTTTCGGCCTGGCTGTCGCGGCGAAATACAACGCGGTCTTTCTTCTTCCGGTAATCGTTGCCGTTCATCTCCTGCAGAAAGAATGTGCGTGGTCCAGAAAAGCCTGGCTCTACCTGGGAGCGTCGTTCGGTTTCCTGCTTGGCGAGCCTTACGTGGTGACTCACGGCCCGGAATTCTGGGGGACACTGAAAAGGGCCTGCCTCTCCACCGTAAACCTCCCGGAGGGAGCTGTCCCACCGGCGCTGAGCCTTGGGGCGCTGCAGCTCAAGAACATGACCTTGTTCGGGCTCGGATTACCCCTTTCCCTGGGGCTGCTGCTCTTCGGGGCGCTTGCTTGTGTGAATTTAGCTCGTTCTCGATCTTCCCTTTTTGCGCGAGCCATTCTTGCTCGCGTTGCCACGACGCGCCTCCTGGTCCTGTTGGCGTCGCTGGTCTCGTTTTTCGTCTCGTTGCTGTGCATGCGGTTTCCGATGATCCGTTATACGCTCCCGATCGTAGTCCTCTCGACCGTCCCTATCGCCCACGTCATGCAAAAGGTTTCTCTGCTGAGATGGGGAAAAGCGTTGGTCTGGTCTATCACACTTGCGACGGGCCTCTACAGTTGCGCTCAGGTGGCAATTCTCATGCAGGAGCATACCGTGAACCAGGCAATTCGCTGGGTGAACCTGCATGTGCCGCCGGGAGCGAGCTTGAGCCAGGGCTGGCCCGAAATCCCGGTCTTGAATCCCGAGAAGTACAAGATTCGGATCTTCTTTTCGGGAGAGAGGATGGCCGATTTCAAGAGATACTTCTTCGATCGGGACGGCCGGTCTTTCTTTCCGGATTATGTGTTGCTGGACGATCTTACTTTGCTGGAAATTCCTGAGGAGTTTGTCAAAACGCTCAAGGCAAATTACGGTCTTGTTGCCGACTTCAGGAGAGACCCCCGACTCTGGCGGTTCACTTTCCCGGAATGGGATGCGCCCCACGACTGGAAGTACAGCCATCCCAGAATCACAATCTTTCAAAGGAAAACGACCTCCTAGATTGCGGATTGCGGATTGCGGATTGAGGATTGAGGTAATCCGAAGTCCGCAATCCGCTCTGCAATCGGGCGGAACCTTTTCAGGATCGAGTGGTATCTGCACAGGGTTCGCAAACGAACCCGCAAAGAGAGAAACTTGATGAAGATTGTGAAAGCGATTGCAGCAGCTCTAGCCCGTCCACGATGGCTTCGTGGCATGGCCGTCTCGGCCATGATACAAAACTTGACCGATTTGTGAACTGTGTGTCCACCAAGGGGACCTTGCCCCTCTGCTCCTCCGCTCCTCCGCCCCTCGGCCCCTCTGCCCCTCCGCCCCTCGGCCCTTTTTTTGCCGCTCTGCGGCACTTTAATTCCGGGAATCTGTTCTGCTATTATTCGCGCCCATGAGAAACCTCGCCTTTGATTTTTCCGGCGGGCAGAACAACGCCCTGGTGTTGGACGTGGAAACACAGTACATGAGCCATGAAGTTTCAGGGGGATGGACGGCCGTCGATCAGTTCAAGGTTGCGGTGGTGGTAACGTGGGATGAAAAGAACAGCTTCCGCACCTGGCACGAGCGGGACCTGCCGGAGCTGTTTCGGCAGACGGACCAGTTCCACCCCATTGTCACCTTCAATGGCGAGAACTTCGATTTCAAGGTCCTCAGCGCCTATGGTCCCGTGGACCCATTCTATCGGAAGAGCACCGACATGCTTGCGGATCTGAGCAAGATACTGGGCTTCCGTGTGCGGCTCGAGGCCCTGGCCAAAGCCACGCTCGGTCGCGGAAAGAGCGGGAGCGGCACAGCCAGCGTGGACTGGTGGCGGTCGGGAGACCCGGCTCTGCGCCAGAAGGTAATTGACTATTGCAAAATGGATGTCGAACTGACGCGGGACATCTACCAATTTGGCAGGGAGAAGGGCTACGTGCTTGTAGAGGACCAGAAGCAAGGGGGGACGCGCCGCGTCGACGTGTCCTGGTAATCGAATGACGAGTGACGAATGTCGGATTCATCGAAACCAAAAAAGGCGCTGCCACGAATTGCACAGAGCAGCCCTTCGGCCGCGACCAATAGCAAAATTCTTAGCGAACCCTTCGCGCTCTTCGCGTCTTCGCGGTTAATTCAAACTCAGTTTCACCGCGAAGTCGCTAAGGGCGCAAAGAACGCGAAGGCTTTCTTCCAGCATTCGACAATCGTTATTCCCTCGTGGGCTTAGATTTGGCAAGAAAGATACGCTTCATTCACACCTCCGACGTCCATCTGGACACGAGTTTCGCCGGCTCGGGTCTTCCTTCAAAGATAGGGCACCGAAAGCGAGAGGCGATCCGAGGAACCTTCCGGCGCATTCTCGACGACGCGAAGCGAGAGTCTGTTGACTTCATTCTCATCGCAGGGGATCTCTTCGAGCACGACCGCATCACTCCCGACACCACGGCATTTCTCATCCAGCAGTTTGACAACCTCAGGCCCATTCGGGTCTTCATCGCGCCGGGGAATCACGACCCCTATCTCGCGGGATCTCCTTATTGCGAGGAATCCTGGCCGGAAAACGTTCACATCTTCCGCGAGGAGAAGTTCCGCGCCGTGGAGCTGCGGGATCTGGGAGTCCGCATCACGGGATTCGGGTTCAATCGGACCCATCTCGCAGAACACCACTTCCGCTGGCTCGATTCCCTTCCCGCTGACGCCGTAAATATTGTCGTGTCTCACGGGTCGGACCTCGGCCGGGTGCCTGAGGGGAAATCGAAGCATGGTCCGCTGACCATCGATGAGATTGCAGGCAAGAACATCCACTATTGCGCCTTGGGACATTATCACCAGCTGCGGCCGTTGGAGAACCCGATCGATGCCACTCAGGTCTGGTACTGCGGAATACCGGAGGGCCGGGGCTGGCGCGAGACGGGGCCGTGCTCTTACTTGCTGGGGGAGGTCGAAAAGGGAGAAGTCCGCATTCAGGCGATCGAGTGCGGCCAGTACCCTTTCGAGACGCTCGTAATTGAGTGCGACGGCTTTTCCACGCGCGAGCAGATCATCGATGCCATTCTTCAGCATCGCGGATCGAAAGTGACTCCCAGAGTGATCTTGCGTGTCCGGCTGACCGGAACCCTGGATCCGCGTGTGGATCTCTCCACAGCGGAGATGGAGGAACGTCTGGCCGATGCAGTTCTCCACGTCCAGTGGGAGGATCGGACGCTACCTGCGCTGGATTTCGAGGCGCTGGCCCAGGAAAGAACCCTCTGCGGGAATTTCGTTCGGGCCTTGAACGCGCGACTGGCGGGAGCGTCTGCGCAGGAGAGAGAGGTCCTGGAACGGGCGAGGCTCTATGGCGTGCAGGCGCTGCTGGGGCGCGAGGTGCGCCCGCGATGAACCTGCAGCGGTGCCGCATCCTGGGATTCGGAAAACTCTCCGGCCTGGAGCTGTGCTTTCACGCCGGCCTCAACCTTGTCTTTGCCGCCAACGAAGCGGGCAAGTCCACGCTGCAGCAGTTCCTGCTCGGCCTCCTGTTCGGCCCGTTGCGCGATGATGTGCCTCACCAGCGGCGCCTGGAAGCGTGGGTGGAGAAATTCACGCCGTGGCGTAACGCAGAGTACGGCGGAATCCTTTGGTGCAGGCTCGCCAATGGCAGGGATCTGGAGATCCATCGCGCTTTCGGCAAGGAGGACAGCCGCGCCGAGATCCGGACCGCCGGCGGCGAGGACATCACCGGCAGCTACGAGCATCGCAAGAACGGCGACGTGGTCTTTGCGGGAGCCCATCTCGGAATGACGAAGGACCTGTTCGAATCGCTGGCCGTGGTTCGAGAAAACCGCGCGTCCGACTTTCACGGGCCGGAAACGATCCGCGACCGCATAACCAACCTGGCGCAGACCGGAGACGAGGGTCTTTCTGTTGCCCGCAGCCTCGGCCAACTGGAGCAGGCGCTGGAAGAGCTCGGCTCGGACCGTGCTCCCAAGAGGCCTTTCAGGCTCGCGCAGGAACGAGTGCGCGCCTTTCAGGAAGAGCGCAGGATGCTCCAGGCGCGCTGGGCCGAGTTTCACGAATGGGTCCAGGAACGAAACCGTCTCGCGCAAGAGACGGAGGACCTGAAGCGACAGGCGCTCGATGCCGCGTTACAGGTCGCCGCTGCGCGGTGGAAGGAAACGTCAGGAAGAGTTCGGAAGTTGGAGAAGATAGAAGCCGGCCTGCTGGAAGTCCGCCGGGGAATCGCGGAGCTCGATGGTTATGGCGAAGTGCCGGTGGATCATCTGGATGAGTTGAATCGCCTGGCCGGAGAGAAGAGCGCTTTGGAGTTGCGTCTCGAGGAGATCCGCGCGGCTCTCGCGCGAACGCAGGACCAGCTCGCCCGGTTGCGGACGGAAAGGGAGAAGCTCGCGCCCTTCGGCCGGTTGGATCCGGACATCGGGCCGGAGAAGCTTACCGAGTGGCTTGTTGGTTTCCGGAGCCTGGATGATCAGCAAAAGGATCTGGAGCGGCGGGCATGCGGCGTTGAAGAGGAGCGCGGCGCAGCGGGGAAAGAGCTGGAGCGGCTCGGTCCTGTCTTTGGCGGTCAGGTGGACTGGCAGGCGAAAGTGCAGGAAGCAAACGAAGAGGAGCGGGCGGTAAATCAGAAGTATATGGATCTGGGCGAGGAAATCGCGGCGAAGAACGCGGCCATGGATGAGGCCCGCCGGGCCGTGACTCGCGGGAGGACCTGGGGAGCGGCCGGTGTCGCGCTGGCGCTCGCGACGGCTGGGGGCGCGCTGATTTTGTTGGAACCAAATCCCGGGATCGCGGCGCCGGTTTACACGGTTGCACTGGCGCTCGCCATCGGAGGCGCGCTTTTCTTCATGAAAGCGTCCAGGTCCCGGCGGTCTCGGGAGCGGCTTCGGCGAGAAATCGAAGAGCTGAAAGAAACACGGGATCGCGTCAGGCAGGAAGCTCAGAAGACTCATTTCGAGATCGGCGTGGCCATGGCGTCGGCCGGAAGCCGGAGCATCGAGGAGTTCCTTTCAGCTGCCAGACGTTCGGAGCAGGTGCGAAGCAGGGTCCTCGCGCTGGAAACCAGCTCCCGGGACTTGGGAGGCCAACGCGACCGAATTGCCTCGGAGCGACAGCGGCTCTGCGAAAAGCTGAAAGAGAGCCTGGAAAGTGCCGGGCTGGCCTGGTCCCCCGAAACACTGGACGCGCAGGTCGCGGGCCTCCGGGAGAATCTTCGCCATTTCAAGACCCTGGATCAGGAATATCAGAACTGCCTGCAGACGGAAGGTTCTCTGCTGGAGGACGAGATCCGGTTTGCAGAGCAATTGAAGCAGAGGGGGGCGCGCATCCAGAGCATACTGTCGGAGGGGAAGCAGGACTCTCCGGATTCCTTTCGAGAAGCCTGCCGGAAGCATCGATGGCTCACGACACTGCAAGAAAAAGAAGCCTCGCTCCTGCGGGAGTATGAGGCGCTCTCCGATCGGCGTCCTCTGGAAGAGTGGCGGGAACGGCTTAAGGGCTTGGGCGAGCGGCTTCCACAGCATCTCAAGGCGGACGAGGCTGGGCCGGGCACGGAAGAAGCGGAACAGGCAGAGAGGAGAGTTGCCGAGCTCCTGGCCGTGACTCGTGAAAAACACGCCCGTTTGGTGGAACGGATAAACCAGGCATTTCAAAACTTGCGCACTCTTTCCGAGATCGAAGAGGATCTTGCGCAGGCGGAAGGAAATCTTGAGGAGATCGCGAAAAACCGCGAAGCTTTGAATATCGCCCTGCAGACTCTGACAGATGTGTCCCGGCAGCAGCAGGAGAATCTCGCGCCTCAACTCAACCGGGCCGTGGAACAGAGATTTCTTCGATTGTGCGGGGCGCGGTACGAGGAGGTTAAGATCGACCCCGATTTTCGCATATGCGTGCGCGAATCAGGCACGGGAGCGCTGAGGAGCGCGGAGTTGCTCAGCCAGGGCACCCGGGACCAGCTCTACTTCGCCCTTCGCTTCGGTATTCTCGATCTCGTGTCCAACTCCGCGGAACCCTGCCCTTGCCTTCTCCAGATCGTAATTTTTACCTGCCGCGATGATTTGCGAGACCTCGCGCACGCGCACAGCGCCCACCTCGTCGAACTTCCCTTATGACTTTCTCAATCTCAAGGCCCAAAACTGCCCCTGGGGCAACGAGTGTTCGTTCGCGGGAGGTTATTTTGTTCTCAGACGTCTGGCAGCGAAATATCCGGTGTATGACGCACCATTGGCCGTTGGGTAAATTTCGAAAGATACGGCCCCGCCCTTTCTCAGCCTGAACGGATACTTTTCAGACGACCACTGTTTGCAGGGAGTCTCGTATGATTTGCAAGACTCGATATTAAAAGAGTGATCGCCTGGTTCAAGGAAGATGCAAGCTGCCTGACCACCAATTAGGGAAATACTCTGATAATTGCTGAGCTTCACCGCACTTTCTTGGGTGTTTATTGCACCATTGCTT
>QHZE01000043.1 GCA_003225335.1 Acidobacteriota bacterium | reverse complement strand
GACGGGCGGCGGCTTTGCCGCTGTGGCCGCGAAGACAGGACGGACACTGTGGCACTTCGAAGCGGGGCAGGCGTGGAAGGCATCGCCCATGACATATATGACGAGCGGCAAACAATACGTCGCGATCGCATCCGGCAATCAGATACTCTCGTTCGCGTTGCCCGAACGTTAACGTCTCGAATTCGATATGGAGTGCGGCGACTTGTCCTGGATCTTATGCGCAACTCGGCCTTGGTACATGGCACGTTCTGCTTCGCCCTTTCAGAGCTCCTATGTAGAATGGACTCTATCCCAGGGCTTGCGCCCTGGGTTTGTTCCAAAGAGCCGGGGAGAGTGCTCAAGGGGCGGCGCAGCTACTTCCAAGGGGCAATTCAAGTCAGGTTCAGCACTTGTCGCCGCTTTGATATTCAAAGGGGCAAGAGCGGCGACAAGTCGCCGCACTCCAAAACACTTTCGAGTCCGTATTTATGAAATCATGTACCAAGCGAGGCGGCACCGTCAGTCGAAGAGAGTTCCTGACGGCTTCCGCCGCGGGAGCCGGAATGAGCATGAGGGCACAATCTCCGCCAATTCCCATCATCGACACACACATCCACTTCTTTGACACTACCCGGCCCCAGGGCGTCCCTTATCCCGCGGGAAAAGGCATACCGGGCCTGCCGATCGCCATACCCGAGACGTTCAGGAAAGCCGTAGCTCAGCTCGGGATCGTGGGCGCAATCGAGGTCGAAGCCAGCCCCTGGGTCGAGGACAATCTTTGGGTATTGGAAGTTGCGGCGACGGACCCCATCGTTGTGGGCACCATCGGCAATCTCGAGCCGGACAAACCGGAGTTTCACGAATACCTCGGCCGGTACCACAAGAATCGTCTATTTCGTGGGATTCGCTACGGCAATCTATGGAACAGAAGTCTCGTAACGGCAGTAGAGAAGCCGGAGTTTATCTCAGGAATCAAGGAACTGGCGGCTGCGGATTTGACTCTGGACACGGCGAATCCGAGGATGGACCTGCTTCGGGCCGTGATCGAGCTGACGGACAAGGTGCCGGAGTTGCGAGTGGTGATCGACCACTTGCCGGGCCTCGATGCTCCCGCCGAACCCGCTGCCCGCCGGCAGTTTGAAGCTACGCTCCGAGAACTAGCCAACCGTAAAGTATATGCCAAGCTCTCCGCCGTGGCTCGCCGCGAGAACGGTCAGCTTCAGACGGATCCCGCTTTCTATAAGCCTCGACTCGACCTGCTGTGCGATGTGTTCGGGGAAGACCGTGTTGTGTATGGCAGCGATTGGCCGAACAGTACCGGTAACTGGGTCCCCTATGCGACCATGCTGCCGATCGTGCAAAACTACTTCAACGCCAAAGGACGCGCTGCAGCGGAGAAGTACTTCTGGAAGAATTCCATCGCGGCCTACCGCTGGATCAAGCGTGATCCCAGCCAGCCGGAGCTCAACGCCTAAAGCTTGCCCGTCAGACGCTTGATCAACTCCACCTCATCCGCTTTGTACGGCGTGCCGTCTGGGCGAAACACCTCGTGAAACCAAACTTCGGGGTCGCGCCCGACATACGGCTTCTGCCAAGAATCCCAGGGCAGAAAGGTTTGCGTTTTACCCGCGACAAGCCCCCAGTTGATCGCCGCCACGTTGTATTTTTTCGCGATTGGCAAACTGCCTTGAAACGTTGATTTGTTGCCGCGCGCCATGTATTCGGTACATAGAATCGGTCGGTTGTAGCGCATCAACCACAGTATGCGTTTTTCAAATTCCCCGCCATCGTCGTAACTGTGAAACGAGATCACGTCGGATTGTTCGAGTTGAATCCGCTGCATCGCGTCCAGCTTATCGTCGCTCGAATAATCGCCTTTCCACACGCCCGAGGTCAACGGCTGCGATGGGTTCGCGGCGCGCGCCCATCGGAAGACCTGCGGCAGCAACGCGAGGACGAGTTCGACTTTATTGACAGGCTCCGAAGCGTTATAAGATCCTCCGTTCGTATTGTCGGGTTCGTTCCACACATCCCACCCGAGAATGCGTTTGTCGTTTTTGAATGCGCCGACGACGCCCTTCACGTACTCTTCGAGACGTGGGCGCTGCGCCGGGTCTTGCAACGCAATCGCGCCGGGCGACTGCACCCAGCCCGAATTGTGCACTCCCGGAACCGGCGAGTGTTGCTTGCCAACGGTGGGGAACGGGTCCCAGCACGAATCGAACACTACGAGCAGCGGGCGGATGTGGTGCCTCTCGGCGATTGTCACGAATTGATCGAGCCTGCGGTTAAAGCCCTGCCGGTCCTGCTGGTACGCGAGATCGTGCAGAAACACGCGCATCGTGTTCATCCCGATGCGCTCCGCCCAACCGAGCTCGAGGTCAATGCGTTGCGGATCGAACGTTTCCGCCTGCCACATTTCGAGCTGGTTGATGGCTGTCGCCGGAATGAAATTACTCCCGACGAGAAACGGCTGCGTTCTGTACCAGTCGTTCGCCTTTTGCGTCGTCCAGTACGCGGTCTGCGCGCAGGCGTTCGGCACAATAGACGCCCACAGCAACAGGGCGGTAATTGCCGGCAATCCAGCCGCGCTGCGCCGAATCACGCTCTTCTTCTCGCCTTCATACACCAACTCCCAGGCGATTTTAGAAAAGCACGTCGGCGAGACGACGAATGATCTCCCTTTGTTCTTTCTGCTCCTGTTCTTTTTGCGCATCGCTGAGCCGCTTGAATGTCGTGAGCGCCGCTTGCGCTTCCGCCGTGCGTTTGAGCCGGCTGTAAGCGCGCCCAAGCTGATAATACGCTTCAGCTAAATTCGGGTCGAGCCCGACGACTCGCTCAAATTCGACAACGGCTTCCGGCAAGTGTTCCGCGCGCGCGTAAAGCTTGCCCAAAGCGAGCCGTGCCGGAGCGTAGGTCGCGTCCATCTGGATCGCCTGCTTAAGGTGCGTGTCGATGCGCGCGCTATCAGCATCTGCTTTTCTGAGCAGTGCGTCGGCGAGCAGGTAGTGGACGACGGCAATTTTAGGGTTTCTTTGCAACGCCTGCTCGTAAAGCCTGGCGCCCGCCTCATACTGTCCGGCCGCGACGCGCGTCATCCCCAGGCAGGCGTAGCCTTGCGCAAACTCCGGGTCTAGCTCGATGGCGTGATTGAAGGCCTGAGCCGCTTCGCCGTTATTGCTCATCTTCAAGTTAGCCAGCCCCAGCGCCAACCACAGCCGAACCGACTTCGGGAACGATTGCAACGCTTCGTTGAGGCGAATCAACGCGGCCGCAGGCGCGTTGGCGTCGGTCAGCAGGATGGCGTACTGAAAACGGTATTTTTCGGACTGCGGATCGAGTTGAATGGCGAGCCGCATTGCCGGAATCGCGTTCTCGATGTGCCCGCTTTTCTCGTACGCCACGGCAAGCAAAGCGTAAATTGCCGGAGCTTCGACTTTACGCGCAAGCGCCGCTTCGAGCGTGCGACCGGCAGCCGGAATGTCCTTGCGCGCGAGATAGACACGCGCCAGACGCACGACCGCATCCGCGTTTGACGCATCGACCCCGAGCGCGGCTTTCAATTCCAATTCCGCTTCATCCAGCAGTCCAGCTTCCAGAAGCGCGCCGCCGAGTTCGGAGCGCGCGGCGGCGTCAGGCGCTTTGCCGCCCGCACTTGCCAGGCGCTTCGCATAGGCACGATAGCAGTCAGCCGCTCGTTCACGGTCGTTGCACCGCAGCGCAATGACGGTCAACGCCCGCGCGATTTCAGCGTCCGGCGCGAGCGCGTCGGCGCGCCGGAACAGGTCTTCGGCCGCGCGCAAGCCTTCGGGAGTATGGCTATCGAAGCGAATCTGAGCAAGGTTGACCAGCGCCTTCGCCTGATCAGGGTCGAGGCGCAATGACGCTTCAAACTCGGCGGCGGCTTCCCCCGTGCGATTAAGGCGAAGGAGAATCGCGCCGTAATTGTTGCGTGTCCGCGCCGATTGCGGCGCGAGGCGGGCGGCAAGGGCGAAGTGGCGTTCGGCGTCGTTGAGATCGCCGGCGCGGTCGGCGAGCACCCCGAGATACGTGTGCGCTTCGGCGCTGTGCGGGTCCGCGGCCAGCGCGCGTTCAAGAAGATCGCGTGCCGTTGGAGCGTCGCCGCGCTCAAGGGCGGCGACGCCTTCAGCGAGCAATTCATCGCTTGGCTTAACCTGCTGCTCGCGCGGGGCAGGAGACGTCTGCGCTCGACATGTCGCGGCAGCGAACACGAAGATTGCGCATAAAGCAATCCTGCGGCGCGACAGGCAGGCGACTATCATAACTTCTCACGCTAAATCATTTCAGCGCTAAGGCCGCATCAAGGTCGCTAACTACGTGAGTAGTGAGCCGCCTCATACCGCCGAGGGTAGGGAACCGCCGATGCACGCCGATGAGCGGCGTCGAACATCCGCGTGCATCCGCGTTGATCGGCAAACGACTGCGCTTGTTCCATTGCTTTTTCTATCAATCATCCGGGTCAGAACAGGAACCGCGCGCCGAGTTGAATCCGGCGCGGTTGGAAAATATCGCTGAAGCGGCTCTGAATGCCAAAGTTGCCGGGATTGTCCAGATTGGTATCGGGCGCGCCGAAGCGGCTGCGATTGAACACGTTGAAGAACTCGGCGCGAATCTCGAACAACGTTGTTTCGGTGACGCGCGTCTTCTTGAGGATGCTGAAGTCCTCGGCGTAGAACGGAAGTGTGCGCAGACTGCCATAAGTCGGCGCAGCGTTGCCAAAGAACCGGAGCGGGTCTGCGTAGTACGCGCGGTATTCAGGGCTTCCGATTGGAGCGGAAGTCCCGGTGTATGACGGCGGGCGTGAGAACGCCGCAATGTTGAGGACGCGATAGTTCACGCCTCCACTTGCGTTCAAGGAGGCATCCTGCGCCGCTTGATCGAGGAAGAACGGCTGCCCCGTGAGATTCGGTCGCAAGTTGCCACCGACGCCGAAAAGGTCTAAAAAGTCACGCTGACCGCCCGCGATCAAGGGAGTCAGCGGCGTACCCGAGCGGTAGCGCTGAATGCCACTGACTTGAAAGCCGCCGACGAGACGGTCAACCAAACCGCCCTGATTCAAGAAGCGCTTACCTTTGCCGAACGGCAATTCGATGAGGTAGTTAAACACCAACGAATGCTTCACGTCGTTCGGCGACAGTGAGCGCAACGAACGGCGGTCAGCCGGGTTTTGCAACACGCCAGTTAACGGCGAACCGCCGTACAAATCCTCCGCTGCGTCAGTGAGGAGCTTCGCGAAGGTGTATGACGCGCCGAACTGAATGCCTTTGGTAAAGCGACGTAGCAGGTCAACCTTGAACGCGTTGTACCAACTTTGTCCCTGACTTTCGAGCCGGTTATTGATCGGCCCGTATTGCGGGAACGATCTGAGCGCCTGCGCGACCGTGCCGCTGAAGCGTCCGCCCGCATCATTGAACCCCGGATACACGGCATCCGGGGTTGCCGGCAATGTGACACCGACGCTCGCCGCGTAAGCACGATCCTCGGCTGTTGCGTCAGCCAGTCTCGTTGTCAGTAACGCGTTGCCGAGTTTCAAAGCTTCAAGCGGCAGGGCGTTTAGCTGCACAAAGCCGGAGCGTAAACGCGTCCCCTTATTGCCCATGTAGCTGAGAGTAACAGCGACGTTATAGGGCAACTGGCGTTGGAGGCTCACGTCGTACTGCGCGGTGCGGCCGAGTTTGTAATTCTTGTCATAGAAGTCAATGTCGTTGCGGTCTAACTGTCCGACGTATTGAGCGTTCGGGTCGGCTATCGGCAACTTGGGATAGTGGCTGAGTGTGATGAGAGCGTCGAGCCCGCCGTTGATATTGACCTGTCCGGCGGCGTAGCCAAGCAGACCGTCCTGACCGTTGGCGTTGTAGAAGAGCGGGGCGTAGTAGAGACCGTAGCCGCCGCGCACGACCGTCTTGCCATCGAGCGCGTAGGCGAAACCGAAGCGAGGTCCGACGTCAGTGCGGTCGGGATGGATGAGCCCGCGATCCACTGCCGGGAGACCGTCCTGGCCGGCCGCCCCGACGATGGCGCCGGGGCGCCCGCCCGCGTCCGGGTTCGGCACCTCCGGATCGAGGCCGCGATATCTATTGTGCTTTTCGTCGCGCGGGCGGTCGTAGTCATAACGGACACCGAGATTGAGCGTCAACTTCGGGGTGATTTTGATGTCATCCTGGATGAAACCCGCCGCGAATAAATATTCAAAGCTCGGCGCAACCGCTTGCAGGCTGTTGAAGGAAAACTCCGGTCTGCCGGTGAGCATGCTGGCGATAGGCCAGCCTTGAGCGAAATCATTTGTGTTGGCAGTTTGGTTGCTGCGGAAGTTGAAGTTGCCGCCGATGTCAAAGTGGAAGTTCACGTTCAACTGCTGACGGCGCACGTCGCCGCCGAATTTTAGGGTGTGGCGTCCGCGCGTATAGGCCACACTGTCGCTGAATTCGGCGGTGTTGTCGCCGACGCGGTTATCAAAGAACGTTGACCCGCCCGCTTGATAAGCGCGCGGGTCAACTGAAGTTACCGGGTCGCCATAACCCGGAAACCCGATCAGCGGCTGACCGAGGTCCTGGGTTGAGCCTGGCGGCAGACCGAGCGCGGTCGCTCGTCCCGCACCTCTACCGAAATTGAAGTTCTGCACGTCCGTGCGATTCCACCCGAGATTGACGTGGTTGAGCAGCGTCGGTGTGATGCTGTAGTCGTGCTGCAAGCGGATGTAGTAAGATCGGAACGTTTGATCCCAAACATTTTGCGCGACGAGTTAACCGTCTGCTTGTTAGAAAGGATATGCGTGATCTTTGTCACGTAGTAGTTGGTCCTTGCCACCGCGGTGCTCGCCGCGCGGTAGTTGTGAAAGACAGTTGAACCCCGCGGGCCGGTCTCGTTCGGCAGCGGAAACAGGTTAACGAACTTCTGCCCTGCCGGGTCAATCGCATCCGGCGGAACTACGTTATTGGGGAATGCCTGACGCTGGCCTGCGGGTTGGCGCGGATCAAAGATTGGCACCGGGGCGCCAAAAAAACTGGTCACATAAGGGTCGGTCAATAGTTCACCGAAGTCGCCTTTACGCATACGCTCAGTCGGGACGCTGATGTCCACGGCTTGGGATTGGTTGGTGCGGTAGCCGCCGTAGTTGAAGAAGAAGAAGGTCTTATTCCTGCCGTCGTAGAAGGGGTGTTTCCCTAAGCCCGGCAGGATAACGGGACCGCCAACCGCAAAACCGAAGTCCCACTGCCGGTCGCGCGGGCGCGGCAGTCCTGTCAGACGGTTAAGCGCAATATTGGCGTTCAACGCTTCGTTGATGAGAAACAAATAGCCTTCGCCGTGGAAGTCGTTGCCGCCGGATTTGATCGTAAAGTTGATGACGCCGCCCGAAGAGTTGCCAAACTCCGCGGAGTAGTTGCTGGAGTTGATCGTGAACTCCTGGAAGGCGTTCGGTCCGGGCGCGACTTCTGAGAAGAACGTACCATTCTCGCCCCGGCGCGTGCCGGCGCCGTCAATCAGAATGTCCTGTCCGAGTCCTTGACTCCCGTTGATGCGAAAGTTGGTCGCGTTCGTGCCGTTGGATGTGGCTCCGTTAGGCGTGACGCTGCTGTCAAGGAAGATGAAGGCGAGCGGAGAACGCCCGCCGCTTTCAGCCGAGACGACGAGCGGCAATTCTCTGACCTGTCTTTCCGTAACGTTGAGTTGTTGCACCGGGCTATCGGTTTGCAGCACCGGCGCGTCCGATGAGACGGTGACACTTTCGTCGATGCTGCCGAGCTCCAGCGTCACATCGGCGTGACGCGTGATCTGGACACCGACCTGAATTTTGTCAATCGTCGCGGTTTTGAAGCCAGTGGCCTCTACCCTCAGCCTGTAGGGGGCGGCCTTCAGCTCTGGCAGGATGTATGTTCCTTCACCTGTAGTCTTTGCCTGACGCACTTCACTGCTCTCAAGGTTCGTGGCGGTGACCTTGGCATCAGGGACAACGCCACCCTTTGGATCCTTAACTGTGCCCGTAATAGCGCCTCGGTCGCTCTGGCCGAGGGCAGGCGCCCAGGCGCCCGCGAGCAGCGCGACTAGCGCCGGCACAAGCAACTTGCAATATCTCATGAGCCCTCCCAATTCTCGACTGCATCCACTTCCAGACTGCGACTGACGACTTGAGGAAAAGCGCCCAGACTCACGGCGCGCGGACTTGTCCAATCATAGCCTCTCGCTTCGCCTTAACCGCCGCAGGTGGACGGCTCGCTACACGCCTGTGATGCACAGCTCGCGCAGCCACCTACCGTCGAGCACGAACACGAAGCGCGCCGGGCCGGTGTAGAAGTTGCTGACCCAATCGGCCGTAACGCTGATTTCATTTCCTTCCTGCCTGACGCTTTTCACGGTCATCTTTCCCTTAGCGCCTATGAACTCCCCGTCACTCCAGCGACGGATGGCATCGCGTCCTGTGAATCGGCGTCCCGAATCTTCTACGACGCCATCTGATGGAAAAAACCCGAGGAAGACCTCCGTTTCTCCTCGGTTGACCGCCGATACGAACCTGTCGATGGGGGTGCGCAGTTTGAGCCTGCTCACTTTCACAATTACCTCCGCGGGCTGCAGAGAAGAGTATACGGATTATAGGACATTCTATCTCGAGCGCAACGGAAAGCTTCGGGAGGGGTGTAATTAGAAGTGCGAGTCACGTTCGGTTCCTACCGGATTCACGGTTGAGACCGCTATAACCTGCACGATCGCAAAGTCCATATGCTCCCCTCCGGTTCCATCTAGCCCTGTACCATTTCGTCTTTCTCTGCCTATTCGCGGCCCTGAGGCGAGTCGACTGTGCTCTTATCCTCGCATGGCCCTCCTGGCCGGCCGACCTCGCTCTCGGCACATTTGATATAATCGTCGCGTGGTCGCCGCTCTTTATGCGCTCATTTGCCTGATCTGGGGGTCGACATGGCTCGCCATCAAGGTATCTCTGGTCGGGGTGCCGCCATTCCTGGGAGCGGGGTTGCGCTTCCTGCTGGCGACGACGATGGTGGGGCTGGTGCTCGGCCTGCGCCGCAAACAGATCGAGCTGACGCGCGATGACAAGGTGTGCGTGCTCTCGCTCGGACTCCTGGTGTTCTGGCTCGACTATGCGTGCGTCTATTGGGCCGAGCTCCATATTTCGAGCGGCCTCACCGCGGTGTTGTTTTCCACCATGCCGCTGATGACCGCGCTGCTGAGCGCCTTCTGGACGCGAAGCGAAACCCTGCGCGCCCGCAACGTGGCGGGCATCCTCATCGGCGTGGCGGGGACCGCGCTGCTTTTCTGGCCGCAAGAGCGCCTCGGCGTGATGCATGCGCTCGGCATGCTGAGCACGCTCACGGGCAGCCTCTGCGCTGCGATCAACCTCGTAACGATGAAGAAGCACGGGCGGCACAGCGACCCCTTCGTGTTGAACTTCCTCGGGATGGGCCTCGGTGCCGTGTGTCTCCTCCTCATGAGCGCCGCGCTCGAGCGGTGGGCGACCGTCGTATGGACGCGCAGCAACGTGCTGGCGATCATCTATCTCTCGCTGTTCGGGTCCGTGATCGCGTTCTCGGCGTACTACTACCTCATCAAACGCATGGACGCGACGATCGTGAGCCTCAGCACGCTCATCATCCCGATCGTGGCTCTCGCGCTGGGCCGTGCTTTCCTGCACGAAACCGTGACGCCCGCCGCTGTCGTGGGAATCGTGACGACCCTCGCTGGCGTCGGAGTGGCCATCCTGCCGAGAGCAGAGGACAGGCGCCGTCCAACAATCGCGATGCAGCCGACGCCCGCCACTGCGCCGCAAGCCAATGCACAGCCGGCAACTCACGACAACTCCGCGGCGAGTTAGGTCCCAACCCTCCCGGAAACCCCGCGGCATGCGAACGAGAGCATACACCAGTGGTCGGCAAGGTGTGTCATGTGCAGGGTAAAAAGATGTCAAGGAGTAAACTTACGCAAGGAATAGCGCCGAATGTGCTGTCCGGACTCCTGCAACAGCGCACTTCACAATCGTTGCAGTCGTTTTTCCACGAGGTCCAGAGTTTCGTCCTTCTTCGGAAAGGCAAAGCGGATTAGGCCGCGGCCGAGGGAGGGGTCGGAGACGTAAAAGCTGGATCCCGGCACAGTCGCAACTCCGATCTCGTCGATGAGCCAATACGCGAAAGCCGTATCGTCCTTCCCCCTGCCCAGGTGCGTGAAATCCGCCATCGTGTAGTAGGCGCCTTCGGGCAAGCTGCAAGCGAAGCCGTGATCTGCAAGTATCCGGAGCATTCGTTCCCGGCGTTGGGCGTAGAATCCCCGCAGCCACTCGTAGTACGAGTCGGGCAGATTCAGCGCCACAACCATGGCGGCTTGAAACGGGGTCGGCGCGCAGACGGTGGTGAAGTCGTGCACCTTTCGCAGTGCAACGGTCAACTCTTCAGGCGCGATGGCGTACCCCAATCGCCAACCTGTTACGGCGAAGGTCTTGCCCATGCCCGAGATCGAGATCGTGCGCTCCCACATCCCGGGTAGTGTAGATATGGGTATGTGCTCGTGGCCATCGTAGACCAGGTGTTCGTAAATCTCGTCTGTGATCGCTACGGTATCGAATTCTAAGCACAGATCCGCGATGACCTGCAGCTCCGCGCGCGTGAATACGCGGCCGGAGGGGTTATGCGGAGAATTGAAGATGATCGCCTTCGCGCCTCCTCTGAAGGCCTGTCTGAGCTCCTCGGGGTCGAAGTGATAGTCCGGCGGGCGGATAGGCACCCAGACGGGGATGCCTCCTGCGAAGGCAATCCCGGCATGGTAGTTCTCGTGCGCGGGCTCCAGCACGATGACCCGCTCGCCGGGATTCACGATGCCGACGAGCGCGGCGATCACCGCTTCCGTCACACCGCAGGTCACCGTCACATGGCGCTCGGGATCAACCTCCCTCCGGTAGAACCGCCAGCTATTGCGGGCTATTGCCTGGCGCAGCGCGGGCTGTCCCCAGGTCATCCCGTATTGGTTCAGCCCCTGCCGCATTGCCTGTTGCGCGGCGTTCAGCACCTCGGCCGGAGGATCAAAATCCGGAAACCCTTGCGCAAGCAGGACTGCGCCCTTCTCCAGCGCATAGCGCGTGATGGAGCGGATCACCGACTCCTGGAGGTTCTTTAGTCTGTGCGCGCCGTAATGCATGAGTGCGAGGAGGCTAACAGATTCCCGGCCCCGGAATCAACCCGAGACCTCGCATCGCACCGGGCCTGCGACATTGGTGTGGGTACGTTTGCGGTCCAGATTGCCAAATCGTTCGGGGCTGAAGTCACTGCCGTGTGCAGCACGAGGAACGTGGACACGGCGCGATCGATTGGCGCAGACCATGTCATTGATTACACTCGAGAAGATTTCACGCAGAGCGGCAGCGTTACGATCTGATCATGTGTGCGAATGCCCATCATTCGATTTTCGATTACAGGCGTGCGCTGAGTCAGGACGGAATTTATGTCTTGGTCGGAGGTGGTTTGGTTCAAGTGTTCCAAGCTATGTTACTGGGACCATTACTGTCACTGATCGGGAGCAAGAAGCCGTGTTTCTTTATAGCGAATATAAACCAGAAGGATTTGCTTTTTCTGAAAGATCTTCTTGCAGCCGGAAAAGTGGCGCCTGTCATAGATAGACGTTACCCGTTGAGCGGGGTGGCTGAAGCTCTCCGTTACCTTGAAGAACGACACGCGCGAGGGAAAGTCGTATTAACCGTTGAACATATAAGGGCACTTAAGAAGGCGCCGAGCCAGGCCGCTATTCATATCGGCAGGTGAGCTTGGTTGTTCGCGATCCGAAGCGTTAATTCGCGTTCCATGTTTTCCTCTATCAGAGCCGACGACGATGTGTTGTTACCCTCAATGCTGCGTGGAGTTCACGCCTACCAAATTCCGGTTCTTGGTTGTTTCGACTTTCACTGGCCAGGCTAGCCGTAGATCGAATGCTTGTGTTTAGCGGCAAGAGGACGACTGGGCGTTGATTATGGTTCGGAGAATCTTCCCACCGGCAACGTCCAGCTGGGGTCCTCGAAGTACGTTCAAACGCTCGGGTTCCCGGCAATCCCGCATCCCGGCCAACCCAGCGTCATAGGATTTCGAGAAACTGGTTTCGAGAGTCTTCGCCTACACGCATGACGTTCACAGCCCCACAACTCCGCTCTGCCCAACGCCCGCAGTCAGCGGCGGCTAGCATTATGTCGGCGATGGTCTGCTCAGTCCAAGTGCGCATCAGCTGAGTTGTTGATGAGTGTTGATGGAAGGCCATTTTCCGCTTTTTGTAGTCTGTCGAAATTTAGTTTAAATCGTTTATCTTCAACTGGTGGGCGGTGCAGGATTTGAACCTGCGACCCCCGGTGTGTAAGACCGATGCTCTGCCGCTGAGCTAACCGCCCACGAGGATTCCTGGCAAGCAAAAAAACCACTTCTTCTATCACCCGCCCGCGCGGCCTGTCAATGCTTCGAAATTTTTCGAAATCGCTGCACTCGCCGGCATCGACCCGAAATTCCTGGAACCCTTCGCGTCATGGCGTCTTCACGGTTAAATCAATTTCACCGCGAAGGCGCCAGTACGCGAGGGAATAACGTCGCAGCGCCGGTCCATTCGGCTGCCTTGTTGGGCGTCACGGCGTATGTTATCTTACTGTCCTTAAAACGGAACCGGAGATGGAACCACAACAGGTGGAGTTCAAGAAGTCGACAGCTCGTGAATATTTTGAGTCCATTGTCATTACCGCGATCATTGCCCTGTTTGCCACAACCTTCGTCGTCCAAGCCTTCAAGATCCCGACGGGATCCATGGAATCGAACCTGCTGATCGGGGATCACCTCCTGGTGAACAAGTTTGCTTATGGCCAGTACTCGGGCCCGCTTGCCAAAATTCTTCCTTACAAAGAGCTGAAACGCGGCGATGTGATCGTTTTCAAATATCCTAACAGTCCCGAAGTGGCTTACGTCAAACGTCTCATCGGCTTGCCGGGAGAAAAGGTCGAAATGGTGGGCAGGACCGTGTACATCAACGACAAACCGCTACAGGAAAACTACACGCAGTACATTGAGTCGACCAGCCTTTACGACCGTTACGGTCCCTTCTACGTCCCCGAAGGCAAGTACTTCGCAATGGGAGACAATCGCGACAACAGTCAGGACAGCCGGTTCTGGGGTTATGTCCCCAGGGACCACATCGTCGGAAAGGCGCTGGCAATCTACTGGTCTTACGAAACCCCCAGAGACGAGTATCTTCAGACGAATCTGTCCGACCGGCTTAAACAATTCGCCGATGTGTTCCTCAACTTCTTCACGAAGACGCGCTGGAGCCGGACTCTCAAAGTCATTCGGTAGTCCGGTATGCCGCCGCTACACGCCGAAGGAGCAAAATGAGGATCTCGAGGTTCAGGGGCAGCGTCATTCTCGTCCCTTTGGGGCTCCTGGGCATGTTCTCGAGCCTTTCCCCAGGACTCGGCGTTCTCAGCCGCCCCGACAACAAACCGGCAGGGATTTCCAAAGAGGCGTCGGACAGTTGCGGCCTCAAGGTAAAGCGTCTCGAAGAATACACGGCAAAGCCCGATCCGAAGGAGAAGCAAACTACACAGTTCTCGCAGAGCGAGCTGAATTCCTTCCTGGCCCTGGAGCTGAGCCGGCAATATCATCCAAGTCTGAAGAGCCTCCTTGTAGCCCTCGAGGAAGACAGATTGCAGGGGGTGGCCACGATTGATTTTGATGTTCTGGGTATGAATTCCAAGTCGGTGGCGGCGAAGCTTTTCACAAAGCTCTTTGCGGGCGTTCATAACCTTGCCGTTCGAGGAAAGCTTCTGGCGCGGGACGGCAAAGGTAGCTTTCAACTCGAGGAAGCCCGTTTCGATGACACGACCTTGCCCAACTTTCTGGTTGAGGAGATCATCTCCGCGGTCGGAAAAAAGCAAAAGCCGCCGTTCGACCCGATGCAGCCCAACACTATGCCGTACAATATAGAACGAGTGGACCTGCATCGCGAGTACATCCTGGTTTATCAATAATCAAAGCTGTATTCCCCTCTGCTCCTCTGCAACTTCGCGCTGTCTCCTTGTCTCTCGTGAAAATTCCGGCTCCCGTTGAATCCTCTTTTCAGGGCGCGCCTGCGTGGCCGCCCGCGACTGCGGCGGCCACAGAGGCCGCCCCTACAATTGGGCAGGCGCCGCTGCGGCCATTTTCATCGGCAATGGCGAGCGGAGGATTATGGAAACTCTACGGCCAAATCAGGGCTGCTCTGGCCGGGTCCCCTACCTCGTCTTCCCTTGCCGGTCAGGTCGGTCCGGTCACGGCTCTGTTTCACGCTTCCTTAGGATAGACTCGCACAGGCGAATTCCAGGGAAGACAAGATTTCCCTCCTCGATTCTCGCGCTGAGGAACTGTTCGACAAGCAAAGATACCGGGAGGCGAGCAAGCACTACTTGGCCGCACTCAAGCTGGAGCGGAGGCAAAACGTAAGGGCTTACTTCAGCGGGCAGCTTGGAATTTGTTACTACAACCTGGGAAATGACGCTGAGGCTCGGAAGTATCTCCTGAAGTCCGCAAACCTGTTCGATCCGGAGAAGCCGGATTTCATGGCGGACATGTACGGGTTTGTGCAGTTCCACCTTGGTTCCCTCTACGAGTATAAAGGAGATGTCCTGAAGTCCCTCAAAGCCCGGAAATTGTGCGAACAGTATATCGACAGCCAGGAGAAGGACACCCGATGGATGCTCTACTCCGGAATCAGCCGGAATTATGAAGTTCTCGGCCGGCCCAATGAAGCCATCGAATACTCTCAAAAGGCAATCCAGGTTCTGAGCAATGATGATCCGGGGCTCGCCTATCTGTACGAGAGCATGGGCAACAATTACCTGAGCATGAAGCAATACTCCGACGCTCTCCAGTATTTTTCCAAGGTGCTCGAGTTGGACCCTGACTTCGAACGTCAGGACGAGATCTATCTGAAGGTTGCCAACTGCTATCACAATCTTACTAACGACCGTATGGCGCTGGAGACCTACCGGAGGATGCTGGAGCTCAAGGAGATCACCGGAAAGAAACAGAACCTGACCTGGCTCTATACCAGAATTGCCGAATGCTATTTCCGGCTCGAACAGCACGAAAAATCCTTACAGGCAGCCCTGGAAGCGCTACGAAGGAGAGCAAAGAACCATTTGGAAAAGGCTGAGCTGAGGAGCTACCTCACCACGAACCAGTACGAACTGGGCCGTTACCGGGACGCGGTTGTCGAAGGTGAGAAGACCGTAAAACTGGCGAAGAACTTTCGAAACAACAACGAGTTTTTCTTCCGGATGGCCCTGAGTTACCACAAGCTTGGCGACAGAAAGAACTTCGCGAAGTACCGCAAGCTGTGCCGGAAAATGTTCCCGGAGGATAACTGGAACAAGTACCTGGACAAGCTGGGCTGACCCGCCCACTCGCCGCAGCCCTTTTTCTCACGGTATTGCCATGCAGAGAGCAGCGCAAAGGATCGTGGAAAAACTGCGCCTCCATGGCTATGAGGCATTCTTTGCCGGCGGCTGGGTGCGGGACTTTCTGATGCGGAGAAAACCCAAGGATATCGACATTGCAACCAGCGCCCGTCCCGAAGAGGTGCTGAAGCTGTTCCGCGAAACCACTCCCATTGGCGCGAGTTTCGGCGTGGTTCAGGTGCGCATGTACGGCCATGCGTACGAAGTCGCCACTTTCCGGAGCGAGGGACCGTATCTCGACGGCCGGCATCCTTCGCAGGTGACTTTTTCAGGCCCGCGGCAGGATGCGCTGCGGCGAGATTTCACCATCAACGGCCTCTTCTACGATCCCGTGGCCGATCGAGTGATCGACTATGTTCATGGGCGGGCCGACATCCAGCGGAAGATAATAAGAACCATCGGTAATCCTCTGGAGCGGTTCGCCGAAGACAAGCTGCGCATGCTTCGCGCCGTCAGATTCGCCTGCGCCCTGAGTTTCCAGATCGATCCCAACACCTGGCAGGCCATAAAACAGGAGTCCGCCGGCATCCTGCAGGTCAGTTGGGAGAGAATACGCGACGAGCTGTTGAAGATCCTCCCCGGCCCCAATGCCGGGGGTGCGCTCGATCTTCTGCACGAGAGCGGGCTTCTGGGACATATCCTGCCGGAGGTGGAAGCCATGCGCGGCGTCGAGCAGCCTCCGGAGTTTCACCCGGAAGGCGATGTTTTCGTTCACACGCGCATGATATTGGACACACTGCGAAGACCCAGCCCTGTGCTGGCGCTCGCCGCCCTCCTGCACGATGTCGGGAAGCCCCCCACCTTCGCGGTAAAGGAGCGAATCCGGTTCGACGGGCACGTCGAAGTGGGCGCGCAGATGGCCGAGGCGATCTGCCGGCGCTTGCGTCTCTCCAACGACGAAACCGAACATGTTGTGGCTCTGGTTCGCAATCACCTGAAGTTCATGCACGTCCGGGAAATGCGCCAGAGCACGCTGAAGAAATTCCTGCGAATGCCGAATTTTTCGGACCACCTCGATCTTCACCGCGCCGACTGCCTCAGCAGTCACGGAAACCTGGATAGCTACAAGTTCTGCAAATTGAAAATGCACGAATTCCAACAGGAGCCCCCGTCGCCGCCGCCCCTGATAACGGGACGCGATCTGATCGAAATGGGTTATACGCCGGGCCCGATCTTCAAAGAGATCCTCGATCGCGTGGAAGACTTGCAGTTGGAGAACGCGCTTGCGACCCGTGAAGAAGTCCTCGAATTCGTGAAGAAGACATTTCCCCTGACTCAAGACTCCAAAACCGGTGTCGGGGATTAGCGGGCGGAGCCGGACTTGAACCCGTTCGAGATTCGAAACGAGATAAGAATTTCAGCAGCGGGATTGCGCCGCCTGCGGCAGGGTCACCTCTGGGTGTACTCGGGAGACATCGTTCAAGATCTCGACGATTCCGGCTCCCCCCTGGTGCGCGTGCTCGACACCGCCCGCAACACCGTGGGTTATGCCTTTTACAGTCCCGCCTCCCAGATCAAGCTGCGCCTGCTGAGCCGCGATCCGGACCCTCCGACACCCGAGCTGCTGCGCGACAGAATCCGCGCTGCGATCGGCAGGCGGCAGATTCAGGAGAACACGCGCGCGGCGCACCGGCTCGTTTTTGGAGAGGCGGATTTGCTCCCTTCCATCATCGTGGATCGATATGCAGACTACCTCGTGCTGCAGACGCTCTCCAGGGGCGCCGACGCCCTTAAGCACTGTATCGCGGACATACTGAAGGAATCGATTCAACCGACCGGCATTCTGGAACGAAACGACGTCAAGGCCAGGCGTCTTGAGGGCCTGGAAGAAACCCGGGGGGTTCTTTACGGCACGGTTCCGGATCGAGTGGAGATTGAAGAAGGAGGCGTGGTGTTTCTTGTGGATCTCCTGCAGGGCCAGAAAACCGGCTTCTTTCTCGACCAGAGCGAGAACCGGATTGCCGCGCGTAAGCATGTCGCGGGCAGGGCATTGGATTGCTTCACGAACACCGGCGCGTTCGCGTTGCACTTTGCGGCGCGCTGCCAGTCGGTCCTCGGTATTGAGACCTCACGAGATTCTCTCGATCTGGCCGAAAAGAACGCGGCGCGAAATGGAATCGGCAACGTCGTGTTCCGCGAGGGAAACGTCTTCGACGCCCTGAAGGAAATGGACCGCTCCGGCGAACAGTTCGATGCCGTCTGTCTGGATCCGCCGGCGTTCGCCAAGAATCGCGAATCACGGGCAGCGGCAAAGGGCGGCCGCCTCTTTGGTACCGGGACCAACTGCATCGCCCCTTCGGGGCTTCCCTTGTTACTGTGCTTGTTCCCAGGGCTTGCGCCCTGGGCTTTCCTGAGTCGCCCCTGCGGGGCTAGTTTCGCGCCAGAAACTAGCTAGGTTTTCTTGGTGCGCACAAAAGGCTCGTGGCGCGGGCGTCCCGCCCGTGGGAAGCGAGGATCTGACCTGCGCGATGTCAGAGTGTCCATGCCACGAAGCTCCCGTGGCACGGCCGTCTCGCCCGTGAATGACTGGGGGCTTCCTCGCTGCTTCTAGTTGGTCTTGCCGCCCTTTGCGGCCTCCTCTGCCGTCGCGTCTTTCGCGCAGCGGCAGCCGTAACCGTAAAGGGCCTTTGGAAGAGCGGCTGACCGCACCCAGAGATAAAATTTGCTGCCGTAAATGTCCCATCGAGCGCCCCGCAGCACTCTGAATCGCTCGCCAAAGTTCTCGTCTTTTTTCGTGGCGCCCTTGTACGCTTTGTACCAGTCGGCTATCCACTCCTGTGCATTGCCCAGCATGTCGTGCACTCCATATGGGCTGACGTCATCAAGCGAAGTCACCTCGGTGGGCCCCCGCATTGAGGCCTCGTAGGTGTTGCTGCGGCCCGACTCCCATTTCTCTCCCCAGGGGTAGCGCCTGCCATCCGCGCCTCTCGCGGCCTTCTCCCATTCCTGTTCTGTCGGCAGCCGCTTGCCGGCCCACTTGCAATAAGCAACCGCATCATTCCACGTGATGTTGACTACCGGATATCTCCCTTTTTCCGCCGTGAAGAAGAGACGGTAGTTCCCTTCGCTGGCGTATGGCGCTTTGATGCAAAAATCCAGATACTCGGCATTGGTGACTTCGTATTTGTCAATCCGGAAGGCGGGCAAGTTTATCTTTTGCTGCGGAAACGCGGTTGTTTCTTTGTCACTGGAGCCGAAGATGAACTCGCCCGCGGGTATCAAAACCGTTTCACCCGGAGTAAAGGCAGGCTTTGCCGGGACGGCTGGAGTCTCCCCGGAGGGGGCCTCTTCCTTCTTTGCACACGCGTAAAAACAGACCAGCAGCAGGGCAAATGCAGAAAACCCTTTCTTGATCATGGACATCTCCCTGATGATCTAGAGTTTCTGGCAATTTGGGATTAAAAATGCGGTGCGATTATATACAGCACTTCCGGGGCAGTCAATTATAGATGCGCAACGGTGCGCAACGGACCCAGCGGGCAGGTTTGGAGTTCAGCGTTCAGGCTGCCCTCTGACTTTGCTCTTCGATCAGTCTGAAGCCTGAGCTCCGAAAACAAGGTTCAGCCTCCAGGCCGCACCGCGCCCGAGTAGGATAAAGCTGGATTTGGAAAAAGCCCGAGAGGTTATTTTGTATAATGCATATTGAGCCAAGCGAATAGGCCTAATGCCAAATGACAAATGGCCGATGAAAAATGATAAATGGGAAAGCCGGCTAGTCAGGGCCATTACGAATCGACGGATCGCGAATGCGCGGTAACCGTTTGGCGGTCATCAAGTTGAAAACTGCGCTGGCAGGCGCGAGGAACCGCCGTTTCCCATAGGAAAAAGCTGTGCACGGCCGGTATGGATCTTGCCATGGTCCGGCCACCATGTTAACCGAGGCAGGACTTGCCAGACATTCCCCCGAAGCTGCGCTCGGATTTGGAGTTTCGCTCTGAATCTTCCGGGCCGGCATCAGCAATCATCGTAAAAGATCCGATCGCACGCCGCTTCTATCGGTTTACCGCGGTCCAGGCCGCAGTCCTTGGAAGGCTCAACGGCATCGAAGCTTCGGGCGCCATTGCGCAAGCGGTCTCCCAGGAATGCAAGACCGAAGTGCTCCAATCCCAGATCGAGACCTTCGCAGAAAAACTGAGAGGCCTGCTCCTGCTGGACGATCCGGCGTGCTGGGCCAAGCTCCAAGGCGCCTCCGGATCCGCCGACGGATTCCAAAAAAACATCCTGTCCATAAAAATCCGCGCGTTCAATCCCGACGCCTTGCTCGGAAGACTTGAGGAAAAACTCCGCTTCTGTTTCAGCAAGGGGTTCGCGGCGTGGGTTTGCCTGACGATGTTTGTGGCTCTCAACATCTCGATTCTGAACTGGGAGTTCCTCTTCGTTTCGTTCGGAACGCTGTTTCAGTTGTATTCCGTTCCGCTGATACTTGGGACCGCGCTGGCGATATTGACGATTCACGAATTTGCTCACGGACTTACTTTGAAACACTACGGCGGAAGAGTGGAAGAGATGGGGTTCCTACTCCTTTATTTCATTCCCGCGTTCTACTGCAACGTGAGTGATGCCTGGATGCTCAAGAAGCGAGAGAGAATGCTGGTGACTCTGGCCGGAGGCTTCGTCCAGTTGTTTCTTTGGGCCCTTGCTACGATCGCGTGGCGGCTGCTCTCTCCGGAGACCGTATTGAGCCGGATCTGCCTGATCGCGATCGCCTTTTCAGGAATTCAAACGCTCTTCAATTTCAATCCGCTGATTCGCCTCGACGGGTACTATCTCCTGGGCGATTATCTGGAGATTCCAAACCTGAGGCCCAGAGCTTATGGATTCTTGAAAAAGCAATTTTCCGGCTGGCTGTTGGGGACCCAGGACAGGACGGTTGCCGGCCCCTCGGCGAGCGAGAGGGAGAAACGGATCTACTGGCGCTATGGGATCTCTTCCTTCTTTTTCAGCGCCGGCCTGCTCTGGGTTATGGTCGATCGGCTCGGAGGGTGGCTGATCAGAGAATACCAGCTGTGGGGCATGCTCGTGATCTCCGCGATAGGGCTGATGTCCGTTCAGACCATCGCGGAGAAGGGCGGGCCGGCCGCCACGCTCCGATTTTTTGCCGCGCTGATGGAAAGGGTGCGGAAAACGCCGCGCATGCTCCTGGCGCTGGCGGTCGTCGTGTTGGGAAGCCTGCTCCCCTGGGAGCTGAAAGTGGCCGGCGATTTTACCATCCGATCGAGCGAGCGCGTGTCGGTAAGCTCCCAGGTCGAAGGGACGTTGAAGGTTGTCAACGCGGACGAGGGTTCGAAGGTGAAACCCGGGGACTTGCTGGCCGAGATCGAAAACTTCGAGCTCGAGAATGAATTGGGGGAAACACGAGGAGAGCTTGCGACCAAGACCGCGACCCTGAGGCTCTTGAAGGCCGGCGCCCGGCCCGAAGAGATCGAGAGGGCAAAGAGGCAGGTCGAAACGAAGGAGGCAGAGTTTGCAAGCATATCTCGCGTGGAAAAAGAACGGGACCTGCTTCAAGAAACGGTCGCCAAGAAAAAGGCCGAGGTTCGGAATGCGCAGGAAGTCTACGAGAGAAGCAAGCAGCTTCTCGATTCAGGCTTGATATCCCGCAACGACTTCGAACGCGACCGGACCGCGTATGAAGTGCATCTCAGAGAGGTTTCCGAAGCGCAGAGCCAGCTCGGTGTGCTGGCCGAAACGACGGACCGCCTGCTTCAGGTCAAGAAAAAGGAAGTGGGTGAAGCGGAAAGTGCTCTGAACATCCTCCTCGCCGGGTCGCGCAAGGAAGCCATCGAGGCCTCCGCGGCGGAGGTCGCGAAGCTGGAGGAAAAGCTGAAGATCCTGGAGCAGCAACTCCAGCATCTCAGGGTCCGCAGCTCCATTGAAGGCGTGGTTTCCACGCCGTATCTCCGCAACCGGACCGGAGAGTATCTGAAAAAGGGCGATTTCTTCTGCGAGATCGTCAACCCGGACCTGATGATCATCGAGATGCCCGTGCCCGAGAAGGAAATTGCCGATGTGCGCGTGGGGCAGCCGATAATCCTCAAGGTTCGAGGCTTCTCGCATCGTTCGTTTGAGGGGAAGGTGGCGAGCATCTCGCCGGTCGCGATTGAGAGCGGCATGGAGCGCAGGGTTCTGGTGCAAAGCGTGCTGTCCAACTCCGACCAAACACTGAAGGCGGGAATGACGGGTGTGGGAAAGATCCTTTGCGGGAAGAGGATGATTGCGTAACTGGTGACCCGGCGAACCACCCGCTGGCTCAGAACGGAATTCTGGGAGTATTTGCCCTAGCTCGCTAAATAATATTAAATATAGGATTTATATGTATTCAGTGATATCCATCACAAAATGTTAGAAATGAGAAAAGATTTATTGACTTTCAGGTGTAGTCACGGCGATAATCTGCCGAAGAGTATATTGAAGGCAGTATGGATTACGGGAAACGGGCAGACATGCTTAAGACAAATGCGGTAAAGGTGCGTCCAGGCCTCAAGCTTTTCAGGTCTGAAGCCCGACCCGGTTGAGATAGAACTAAGTAGCTCACTGAACAAGTGACTACGTTTTCTCGAATAGCTCCTCCCAGCTTGCAAGGTGTTTCGTGGTTTTATGCGTGTTACAACACACACTTGAGCCACGTCCACCTCCAATCTGCGGAAGAGCCGCTGCGTAGAGCCGCCAAGTGCGGTTCGTACTAGGCTTTAACCTTTAAACCTTTAACTTGACAATAGTTTTTCCGTCTCAACGGAGACGGGCGGGGAATGGTTTTGCGTCCGATTTGGACCCGTAACTGTACCTCAAGGCATGGGTGTGCGGATGTTTGCCACACAAACCAGAAAGGGGATCCACCATGAGAACTCTAAGTGCAATTCTATGGCTGTAGTTCTTTGTTCTTTAGAGGGGATACTCAACATATCGGAAAGGAGAGATCAAATGTTTAGCGCAAAAGCGATTCTTTGGCTGTAAATCGGGCAAATTTTGGATATTTGGCAATAACTGAAACGAAATCAATAGATT
>QHZE01000760.1 GCA_003225335.1 Acidobacteriota bacterium | reverse complement strand
TGATGCCTCCGGTGCGGCCGTGCCGGGTGCGGAAATCACAGTCACGAACATTGCCACCAACATCCGTACGTCCACGACCAGCACCGGGACGGGCACGTATCGCGTGACCAATTTGCCGCCTGGAATCTACAATATTGCTTCCACAAAGGAGGGATTCAAGCAGGCGCTGATCGACAACGTGCGCGTTCCGGTGAGCGGCACGGTGAACGTCGATGTGGCGTTGGAGGTCGGCACGGCCACTCAATCTGTTACGGTTGCCGCTCACGTTGAGGAACTGCAGACGCGGGCCGAGATCAACACCGACGTCTCTCCCAAGGAATTCGAGACGTGGCCGGTGATCATCGACACTGATCAGCGGCAGCCGTCGTCATTTGTGTTTAACAGCCTGCCGGGCACAACGGGAGGCACGTTCACCGGCGCCATCAACGGCGGCCAGACGTTCGGCTTCGAGGTTCAGGTGGACGGTATCGCGATCGAGCGCAATTACCTCGCGGGCGCGCCCGTCGAGCTGACGCCCAGCGCTGAGTCGGTCCGCTGTTCTTAACTTTTCGGTGAAATCCGGCGGCAACACTGCTCACGGCACCGCCTACGAATTCAACGGGAACAGCCTGTTCAAGTCAAACGGCGCCGCGGCTAATGCCTTTGGTTACGGGAAGGGGCGGTACAACCAGAATAACTTCGGGGGCGCGCTGTCCGGCCCGATCCGCAAAAACAAAACTTTCTTTTTTGCCACCTACGAGGGAGCTCGGACCAGAGATTTTAGTCCCGGCAACTATACCACACTCCCTGAGATGGTCTGGAGGCAGGGAGATTTCTCCGACCAATTGGGGGCCCAGGAGGGTACGGATGCGCTCGGCCGCCCGGTTTATTCCGGTGAGCTGTTCGACCCCACTACTACGCGCAGCGTTAACGGACAGTTGGTTCGGGATCCCTTCACGTTTGGGGGGAAGCTCAATGTGATCGATCCATCCCGCTTTAGTACCGTGAGCAAGAATATTTTGCCTTTGATTCCGACCCCGCTGCTTCCCAGTGTGATCAATAACTACATCCTTATCAGCGGTGCCGAACGTTCCCACATGAACCAGTTTTCGGGAAAGGTAGATCACCTCTTCAACGAGAAACACCGTATGAGCGGCTATTATCTCTGGGGGAGGCGGCCGTACGATATCGCGTACGCGGGCGGGTTCTTTAAGGATCTCAATAATCCCCTCAACCGGGACCACACTGAGGTAGACACGGAAAATCTTGTACGCTGGTCAGAAGACTGGACGATTACGCTCACGACTCTGAATCACGTGGGTTTCGGCTGGAACAGCATTGCAACGCCGCAATTTCCCCTCGCGAACGGGCAGGGGTGGCCGCAGAAGATCGGGTTGACGGGTGTGGATCCCAAAGCCCATTTCCCTTATATTAACTTCAACGGCACCAATGGGATCGACTTGCAGCCCTTCGGCGATGGCAGTTATGGCGGTCCGACCAGCGGCAGCTGGATCGTGAAAGATGATTTCACCAAGATCCGCGGGAAGCACACCTATCAAGCGGGGTTCGAGTTTCATCACTACTTTTACGGGTCGGCGCCCCTCTCAAACCAATCTGGAAATTTCAATTTCGATCAGGTATCCACCCAGTTGCCGGGCTTCGGTGACACCGGCAATCAGTTTGCGAGCTTCCTGCTCGGCGCGGTACACACGGCTAACCGGAACGTAGCTCAAAAGAGCGCGAAATTCCTGGCCAACTATCCCAGCCTGTATTTTCAGGATGAAATCAAAGCCACCAGGAAGTTGACGATCACCACCGGCTTACGGTGGGAAATTCCAAGACCACGGTATGAAGCGCACAATTACACTGCCGGATTCGATCCCAATGAGCCAAACCCGGGCGCCGATGGCTTCAAAGGAGCACTCGTTTTTCTGGCGGACAAGGGCCGGCGCTCCTTCCAAGACACCTACTATAAAGAGTTTGCGCCTAATCTTGGCGTTGCGTACTCGGTTACTCCTGAGACCGTGGTCCGCACCAGTTACAGCATCACCTACAACCCGCCTATCGCGAACGGGTATGGATTTGCTGAGTCCTACGGCTTGGTGTCTTTCCTGGATCTGAACCGCAGCCGCGTCAGCAACGGATACGATCCGGTGCTTTTTTGGGACAACGGCATGCCCGCAGCGCCTCCCGTCCAATTGCCCGATAAGGACCCAACTCAGGTGAACGGCAGTGGCATCAGTTATACCCTGCCGGACAGCATTCGCCAGGTGGATTACGTCGGCGTCAAAGGGACTCGCCTCCCGACCGGCTCGCCGGCCGGTAATTGTCACTTGCCCTGTCTGTTCAACATGACCCCTGCGCGGTCTCTGAGTCTGGGCGACACGCTTCGGGATGACATCAACAACCACCCCGAGATTCCTAAGGCGTATCCCGACTTTCAAGGAACCATCAACCAGGCCTTACGCCCATATCCCCAATACACGAGCATCGGACTGACCGGATTCAACGTCGGCAAGTCCAGTTACAACGCCCTGCAAGTACAGTTACGCAAGCGTCCTGCTAAGGGCGGGCTTGGATTCATCGCCGCTTATACCTTCAACAAAACGTTGAGCGACGTGGGCGACGGTGCAGGGTATAACTATAACTATCAGGATTTCAACAATCGCAAGAGCGAGAAGTCCGTGACCACATTCAGCTACCCGCATGACCTAAAGCTCACCTGGATTTGGGAGATTCCGGTCGGAAAGGGCCGGCATTTCCTCAATCGTGGCGGCATTCTGGACAAGATCATCGGTGGATGGACACTGACCGCAATCCAACGCTATCGGTCCGGAGACCCGTTGCAATTTGTGGACTTTGACTTTGATCCCGGCGTGATCTTCACCGACGCGATTCGTCCGGATCGCGTTTCGGGTGTTCCGGTTTATCAGAAGTCGAGCGGTTACGATCTGGCCAACGGGACGAACTGGATCAATCCCCAGGCCTTTGTGAGCGTGCCGTCCTCGCCCGGTGGTGTGCCGTTGCGGCTGGGGAACGCGCCACGGGTACTGGATGTGTATGGGCCTTACCAGGCCAGCGAACTGGCCGGACTGCTTAAAGTATTCCCCATCCGCGAGAACTTTACGTTCGAGGTGCGGGCGGACTCGACGAATGTTTTCAACCGCACCAGCCGATCTGATCCGGTCACGGACCTGAGCAGCCCGGCATTTGGGAAGATCATCGATACGTACGGACAGCGGAAGTTCCAGTTCTCTGGCCGGATCAGATTCTGAGGAGTAGGTGCGTGCGCTGTTTGAGAACCGGCGTCTGGATTTGTACGGCGCTTCTAGCAGCCGATTTGGTCTGTGCCGGTGGCCAGTCTCCCGATAACGTTCAGGCGAATCCGGGACGCGGCGAGCTCGAGAGCATTCGCGCCAGCCTGGAACAAAAACTGCTCCGCGATCAAGCCAACAAGCGAGCGCGGATCCAGTTGGTCGAGGTGCTGATTCGGCTGGCGCGCTGGGCGGATGCCCAACAGCAAGTCCAGATCATGAGCAGGCAATCGCCGCAGGACGCGGAACCGGTCTTTCTATCGGCTCTAATTGCATTCCGGCGGGGTGATCCGCACAGGGCCAGCGACCTTGCCTCGCGCTGCATCTTGCTTGGGGATGTGCGACCGGAAGTTTACAAAATCTTGGCGCTTTCCGAGTATCTGCTGGGGCAGACGGAGCAGTTCGAAAATCGGGTTCGGGCCATCCTGCAGAGGAACCCGTCAGATGCCGAGGCCCAATTCTTCCTGGCCCGCTATCTTTACGAAATGGGCAGGTTCGCTGAAGCCCTGAGCGCCTTTCAGAAAGTGCTACAGATTGAGCCTGAGCACTACAAGGCACATTACTATGCCGGGCTTATCTACGCTTCCGCTGGCGACAAGCAGCGTGCGCGGGAAGAGTACCTTGCTTCGATTAAAATCGTCGAAGGCAGAAAAATTCGTTACGCCTGGCCGTTTGCCGACTTAGGCAGAGAACTGAATGATGCGGGAGAGTCAGATCGGGCGATTACGTGGCTTACTCGCGGCATCCAGAATGATCCTTCTTGCCCCAAAACATATTATGAGTATGCCCGGGCCCGCCTTGAGAAAGGAGCGGGGTCGCAGGTAAAGGAGGCGCTAGCTGAAGCGATTCGTCTCGATGCGGGCTATGCTAATGCGTATTACCTGCTGGCGCGTTACTACAGGAAATCAGGCGAGACGCAGCTCGCCGACGAAGCGCTGGTGAAGTTCCGGGAGCTCAAAGCGCACCCGATACCTTCGCCTTATGGTCTGCGCCG
>QHZE01000042.1 GCA_003225335.1 Acidobacteriota bacterium | reverse complement strand
CGAATTCGGGCATGCCTTTGGCGGCGCTGAAGTCTACTCCATGAAATCCGGAGGGCGCGAATATCACGGGACACTCTATGACTATCTGAGAAATGATGCCCTCGATGCTCGCGGCTTCTTCGCACAATCCGTCCCTGTTCTCAGGATGAATCAATTCGGAGGCAGTTTAGGAGGGCCGCTTGGGATCCCTGGCACCAAGAAACTGAGGGAGAGTTTCTTTTTCTTCACCATCCAGGGTTTCAGGTTTCGGACGGCGCCTAACAGTATCATCACGACGGTGCCGACGGAAGCCATGAGGAACGGTGACTTCACCGCTTATCCCTTCCCTATTTATGATCCCGCAACAACCGCTCCCGACGGAAACGGCGGATTTACGCGCCAGCAGATAAGCTGCAAGGGGGTGCTCAACGTTATCTGCCCGGACCGCATCAGTCCGGTCTCCGTCAAGCTTCTGACTTTTTACCCCAATCCGAATAGGGCCGGCGATCTCGGAGGGATCGTCAATAATTATTTGGGCGGAACACTGGCCAACCGGAGTGATGAAAACACCTGGTCGATCAAGATAAACAGCCACCTTTCGTCCCGTCAGAGTATCTCAGGCGTTTACAACAAAGGGAGCCTCACGGCCAAGAATTTCGGCGCCTTCCCGCCCCCGGTGCAGGGGGGTGATCAGTCCCAGAGAACGGATTTTGTCGTCCTCAACCACACGCTGACGATCTCTCCAAACCTGATTAATCAAGTCTCGGCCGGATATACGTATGTGAAGAACTGGGGCTTACCCCCTCCCGATGACAGGAACTTCATCAAGGAACTTGGCATCAAGGGTGTACCCGGAGACCCTCCCCAGTTTCCCGCCGTAAGCTTCTCCGGCCCGATCGGGACCGAAGGATTTGGGGTGTTCGCGCCCTTTGCGATTCCGGAACAATCCTATCAATATCGCGATGATATATCGTATATCCGAGGCAAGCATTCACTGAAGATGGGCTTCGACCATAGACGTATCCACGGCGGAAGGCAGGACACGGGCCGCATCAATCTTGGCTTCAGCTTCCTGGAAACCTCCCTGCCCAATTCCCCAGACCGGAATGAGACCGGTTCTGGTTTGGCGAGCATGATGCTGGGAACCGTAGATGCCGCTTCGATTGCGTACACGCCAACCCGGCCCGGTTTCCGTTGGCATTATTACGGAGCTTACATCCAAGACGATTTCAAGATGACTTCCAAGCTGACGATCAACGCGGGATTGCGCTGGGAGGCCTTTCTCCCTCCCTACGAAGTAGCGGATCGTCTCTCAACCTTTGATCCCACGCTGCCGAACCCTGGAGCCGGTAACCGCCCCGGTGCGCTGGCTTTTGCGGGCGAAGGCCCGGGCCGCATCGGACGCAGAAGGATCTCCGATACGTATTGGCGCAACTTCGCTCCCAAGTTGGGGTTTGCCTATGCGCCGAACCCAAGGACCGTTGTTCGGGCCGGGTTTGGAATCTCTTTCTCACAGAATAGCGGCTTAGGCTCCGCGCGCTTCCCTTCGACCCTGGGGTTCAATCTCGGGTCGTTTGAGACCGGCGCACAGGTCCGGACTCTCGATGGAGGAGTGACCCCGGCTTTCCTTCTGGATAACGGTTACCCGCAGAACTTCGGATTACCTCCCAAGATTGATCCGAGTTTTGCTAACGGGCAGAACATAACATGGACGCCACGCGATGGGTTCCGGCCCCCATACCTCGCATCCTGGAGTCTCAGTGTGCAGCGAGAACTCCGGCGGAACATGGTAGTGGACGTGGCATACGTCGGCAATAAGGGGACCCGGCTCTTTTCTTACCTGGATCGGCCCAATCAGCTGGATCCCCGGTTCTATTCCTTGGGGAACCTGTTGACTCAGAACATCAATTCACCCGAGGCCACAACGGCAGGGATCAGGCCTCCATTCCCCGGTTTTAAAGGTACGGTGGCGCAGGCGCTGCGTCCGTTTCCGCAGTATCGAGACATAATCAAACAGATCGAGCCCGATGGGAACTCCACATATCATGCGCTCCAGACGAAACTGGAAAAGAGGTATTCGGACAACCTCAACTTTCTTGTCTCCTATACCTTCTCGAAAACAATTACGGACGCCGACAGTGCGCTTACTTTTGTCGCGTTCACCGGGCATCAGAATGGATTCGACAAACGCTCCGAGCGCGCCATAGGTTTGCAGGATGCAACCCACAATCTCGTGATGAGCTACCTCTACGAGTTCCCCATAGGCAAGGGAAAACGTTTTCTGAACCGACCCGGCGGGCCGAACGCGCTCTTGGGCGGCTGGGCGATCTCCGGTATTCAGCCTTACCAGACCGGTTATCCCATGGGTTTCACCGTCAGCTCCCCCTTGCCCGGGATCTTGTTGTCGGGGGATTTTCTCCGTCCTGACCGAATCTCCGGTCAGCCCTGTCGCGCAGCCGCCGGGGCTGGCGGATTTGACGTCAATCGCGATCCGTATTTCAACGGCGCGGCCTTCTCGCAGCCTGCGCCGTTCACTTTTGGCAATGCATCTGCGCGATACTCGGACTGTCGCGTGCCTGCATTCATTAACGAAGACATAAGTCTCTTGAAGAACATCCGCTTCGGCGAGCGGCGCTCCTTACAGTTCCGCGCCGAGTTCTTCAACCTGTTTAACCGCACTGTCTTCGGAGGTCCAAACCTGGACGTCAGTAGCCCCACGTTTGGGCGGCTCCTTTCGCAAGACAACACACCGAGGCAAATTCAATTTGTCTTGAAATTGCGATTTTGAGGAAAGGGACTCTTGCCCCGTCAGAGAGCTCCGACCATCTGAAGGGCGCGCTTTGTCACGGTTTTTTCTCTGCTCGGACGTGGGCCACCGGCAAACGATCATTAACAAACTGCGCCTGTCCAGGTCTCTAGCAGGCAGAGGTCATTCTATGATCGGTCGTCGTTCAATCGCACTAAGACGCAGCAGCTTGTTATTGACGGCTCTCTTCATGTGTGCAGACCTTCTTCCGACCGGCGGTTTGCCGGCACAGAGAGTGGAACCGGATCGTGGCCGGGTGGATTTCACCTTGCGAACCAAGCCTCGTCCAAGAATGCGCGCAGTTTCGGGAGGACTGGTCTACGAAGAACATCTGTACAAAGGCGGGTTACGGACCCGCTACTGGTCCCCCACCGGCCTGATCAAACCGGACGCCTTCCTGGAGCGCGACGTCGCACAGGTGGCCGCGGGCGACGAGTTGCCCCTCCTCGACGAACCTATCGCTTGCTCGTTTGGCCTCTCCGTCGACGGGCAGGAACTGTGGGATCACTGGAGTTGGAAGTCATCCCAAGAACTGCCGTGTGAAGCGGAACACGACTCGCAGTCAGGAAGAGAGGATCACCGCCGTTGCCGTCACATGGCAGTGGACTTGGTCAATGAGATCCGGCCCATCCGTGTTCGGGTGCATACTCAAGTGGATGGAAACCCATTCCTTAAACGCTGGCTGGAAATCACGAATAACGGCCAGTCCGCAGCCGCGATCGGTGCGCTCTATCCCATGTCTGGGTTTTTGTTCGCGGGGCGCAGGCTGAAAGAGAACTTGCCTTCGGAGGGGGCTGGAATCTTCTCAGTACTGAGAACGGCCAACTTTGATCCGTGGAGAGAAGGCGATTTTCGCTGGGTCACGCTCCCCGACGGGAGCTACAGCTATGGTAACTCCAAGTGGGGAATGCCCTACAGCGTGGTTCGCAATGCGGTCACTGGCGAGTCTTTCGCCATTTATTTTGGCTGGACCGGGCGCTATTCCTTCGAATTTTTCAACAACCACAATCCCGCCAGCGACGACGCGTCGCTCTACTTCCGCGCGGGGCTTGCAGGACCTGGGCCCTTCCGCGTACTGGGTCCGGGGGAAACAGCGACTTCTCCCCCTGTTTTCATCGGCCATTTTCTCGATGACCTGGACGGAATCGTGCTGGCGTCGCACAAGTTCTTGAGAGAATCTGTTCTTCCCGCGCTGCCCAAGGGCCGTGTCCGGCCGGTCGAGATGAACTCCTGGGGATTTGTGGCATTCGAGCTCTCGGAAGACAGCCTGCGATCCGCCATCGATACGGCGGCTGATGTGGGTGTCGAGTTATTCACTATCGACGCAGGCTGGTATGGCGATGTGAAGTCGAACTGGTGGCAGATGGCCGGGGACTGGAAAACCGGATCCAGATTACCCGACGGGCTGGAGCCGATTTTCGACTATGCACGAAGCAAAGGATTGATGTGCGGTCTATGGATAGACATCGAGCGGATCGGGACGGCCAGCGAGCTGCGGAAAAAACACCCGGACTGGATCGTAAGAGTCCACGGAGCCAGCGAAGGTCAAACTGCCCTGGACTTCACCAATCCCGAAGTTGTCAAGTTTGCGGAAGAAACACTCGCCGGTCTGATTGAACGCTACAAACTGGATGTGTTTCGCCTGGACTATAACACGGATATCGGGCTCAGCGGGGCGCAGAACAGGCGGGAAGGCTTTGTCGAAAACAGTTACTGGCGGCACTATGACGCGATTTATGCGATGTACCGGCAGCTTCGCAAACGCTTTCCAAACTTGATGATGGAGAACTGTGCCGGTGGAGGAGGCCGGAATGACCTGGGCATGCTGCAGAACTTTCACTGGGCTCAGGTCTCCGACGAATGGGGAGGTGTACGGACCTTGAAGGCTCTCAACGGCTTCTCGCTTGCTCTCCCGCCGGAATACGGCCTGAGCTATGTGGGATTCATGAACGATGAGAACTACAGGTACGGCGATGTTGATTTTCGCTTTCGCGGCCAGATGTTCGGTCACCTTTGCCTGGGAGGCGTGGCCCCGAATGCTGCTGAGTTTCCCGCTGCCCATCGTGATAAGGTCCGGCACAACGTGAATCTCTACAAGACCTTCATTCGGCCCGTCCTGCCGACGGTAAAGGTCTACCATCACACTCCCGTTCTCCCCAACACGGAGCCCGGCGAATGGTGTGTGTTGGAACACGTTACACCCGACCAGAGCCGGGGATATGCGGGCGTTTTCCGTCTGGCAGGGGCCCGGGAAGAAAGCTACCTGTTTCGGCCTCGTGGGCTGGATGTCAGTGCGACCTATAAAGTGACGTTTGACAACACCGGAAAAAGCGTTCAAATGCGCGGCGAGGAACTTGGTCGTTCCGGCCTCCTGATTCGGCTGGGGGAGGTGCTGCGGTCCGAACTGGTTCTCTTTGAAAGGCAGTGAGCCTAAAATCTATGGCTCAAAGCGAGCGGCTCTTCTGCTGCTCCAGTTTGAGTAACCTGAGCAGATGGCTAGCAGTCAAATGCGACCCACATTCGAGGGCAAGGTCGCCCTGGTCACTGGAGGTGCTCGCGGGTTGGGCCGGGCTGTCGCGTTGGGTTTCGCGCGCGAAGGCGCCGGCGTGGGCATTGCGGATGTAGACGAAGTGGCGGCGCTCGACACCGCGAGCTGCATCCGTGAACTGGGGCGGCGCTATTGTGTGATCGCGGCGGATATTTCACAGACCGGCGCGGCGGATACGATTGTGCGGCAGACTGGGACGGAACTCGGCCGCCTTGACATCCTGGTGAATAACGCGGCGGTTGCTTCCGTCGAGCCCTTTATCGAGATTACAGAGGAAGAGTGGGACCGGGTCTTTAGGGTCAACGTCAAGGGATTGATGTTCTGCATTCAGGCGGCCGCCAGGGTGATGATGCAAAACGGATCAGGCAAAATCATCAACATCACTTCTCCCGCATCGCGGATGGGATTGCCTTTTTATGCCGCTTACGCGGCCAGCAAGGCCGCGGTCGATAGTATCACGCGTTCCAGCGCCATCGCGCTGGCCAAACATAACATAACGGTGAACTCCGTCTCTCCCGGAAGAATGGACACCGATATGCAGCGCATGACGGAAGAAAAGTTTGCCGCCTATGCCGGTGTGAGTGTGGAGATGTTCGTCAAGAGCAGGACGCAAGATATCCCGCTTGAGAGGCGTATTTCACCTCAGGAGGTGGCGCAAGCCGTACTCTGGTTGGCGAGCCCGCAGGCCGATTACATCACTTGCCACCGGTTGAGCGTCTCCGGAGGATTGGAGATTTCTTGAATGAGCGAAATACGTTCGACAGAAGGTGAGGGGAGAGAAAGTCTGCCCCCGGAGTTGATTCATAGCCTGCACGTCAGAGCGAAAAATGTCCGGCGAAATATCCTCCTCATGGCGAAGGGCAAAGGGCAGGGGTATGTGGGGCAGGGCCTTGGGGCAGCGGATATCCTGACGGCTCTGTACTGCCACGAAATGCGTTTCGATCCCCAATTGCTGGACTGGCCGGACCGGGATCGGTTCCTGCTCTCCACCGGGCATTATTCCATTGCCTTGTTTGCCGTGCTCGCCGAGCTGGGTGTCATTCCCCGTGAGGAGCTCTCTTCCTATGGCGCCGACGAAAGCCGCCTGGAAATGTCGGCCTGCGAGACTACTCCGGGTGTCGAGATAACCGGCGGTTCACTGGGACATGGTCTGTCGCAAGCTGTAGGCATGGCTATCGGTTCGCGCCTGAGCGGGCGGAATTTTCGTGTGTACAATTTCCTCTCCGATGGAGAACTGCAGGAAGGTGCCACCTGGGAAGCTGCCATGGCCGCGGCCCATTACAAGCTCGACAATCTCGTGGCCCTGGTTGATGTCAACGAAACGCAGGCCGATGGAAAGGTCGCCGACATCATGACGGTCGAACCGGTTGCCGACAAGTGGAAAGCCTTCGGCTGGTACGCCCAGACCATAAATGGGAATTCCATTCAAGAATTAGTCCTGGCATTGAGCCTCGCCCGGTCCGTCAAGGACAGTCCAAAAATGATCGTGTGTCACACATTGATGGGCAAGGGAGTGCTCTTCCTGGAGCAGCGGCAGAAGGCCCACTTCATCAGGGTAGACCCGGACGAATGGGAATCCGCCTTAAGCCAACTGGAGGCATCGAATCCATGAGGAATGCTGAGCCGAAACAAGGGGCAACGGGCGCCGTGAGCGTCTCGGATGCGCACGGTCAGGCCGGCCTCATTGTGGAGAAGCCCTTTGGTCGCGCGCTTGCCGAAGTAGCGCGGCGCCGCGCCGACATCGTCGGATTGACCGCCGATCTGAGTAAGTACACTGATATCGACATCTTCGCTCAGGAGTTTCCCGGCCGTTTTTTTCAGTTGGGCATGGCGGAGCAGAATCTGATCGGAGTTGCGGCAGGCCTCGCCCGAACCGGGTTCACACCTTTTGCCACGACTTACTGCGTGTTTGCTACCCGTCGGGCCTATGATTTTATCGCTATCGACGTTGCGCTGGGGCGGGCTAACGTGAAGATCATAGCGGGACTGCCCGGGCTGACGACCGGATATGGCGCAACGCACCAGGGGATCGATGACCTCGCGCTGATGCGTGCCGTCCCGAACATGGTAGTAATCGATCCCTGTGACGCCACTGACATCCAACAGGCCGTGTACGCCATTGCCGAATATCAAGGACCGGTTTACATGCGGGTGTTGCGCGGTCAGGTCAACACAGTGCTCGATCCCGCAACATACAGGTTTGAAATAGGCAAAGCGCACCTCATTCGACAGGGCGAACACCTTGTTCTTATAAGCACCGGGTTGATGACAGAACGCGCGCTGCGAGCGGCGGATTTGCTCCTTGCTGAAGGGGTGCGGGCAGGCGTCCTGCACGTCCCCACGTTGAAACCCCTGGATGAGCAGGCCATCTGTCGCGCAAGTAGGGAGACAGGAGCGGTCCTTACCCTGGAAAACCACTCCGTCATAGGCGGCCTGGGATCCGCTGTGACCGACACCCTCTGTAGGGCAGGCTTGTCGGTGGCCATAGAAAA
>QHZE01000041.1 GCA_003225335.1 Acidobacteriota bacterium | reverse complement strand
ATTTTCATGCGTGAATTCTTCGCAGGCCTCGAGTCTCTGCCAGCGAGGACCTGCGTCATCGAACCGTCTATCTGCTGCCCCGGAAATACAAAAAAGGAGGAACAAGCACCCTCTGGCCCGCTAAGCTTAGGCCTAACGGTCACAAACGATTCGGTCAGTTCCGAATCGCAATCTTAGCCTGCAGGAAGGCATTCCGGATATCCAAGGCCTTTGCTGTTGGCGCAGGTAGCACGTGATTCGTTTTGGCGCTTATCTAGTTTCTGGCGCGAAACTAGCCCCGCAGGGGCGACTCAGGAAAGCCCAGGGCGCAAGCCCTGGGAAGAAGCACAGTAACAAGGGAAGCCCCGAAGGGGCGATGCAGTTGGTCCCGGTACCAAAGAGGCGCCTTATGACGAGCATTTATCTGGAGTTGAGATCGAACTCCCTGCACCGCCCTTTCAGGGCTTTCCGCAATTTGGACCTTGAACCCAGGGCTTGCGCCCTGGGCTGTCCTGCTGGACCCCTTCGGGGTCCTTGGTTTCGCGCCAGAAACTATCTAGTCGGAAGTCCAACTGACGTCGCATTTGCTTGAAGAGCACCGACTCGAAATCCTCGTGGTGGCGGGGAAACCTATATGGTGGGAGTCCAACGGCGGAACGCAGACCTGACTACAAAAGCTGCAGCGCGCACCTCTTGAGAGTCAGATGCCGGGCTGACGCTGACCTGGATGCCCGAGTGATTCGCCGGTTCAGGCGTTGGCACAAGTCGATTTCCGAACCGCCCGGCCTCCCGGCGCGACGGGTCTCCAAGGACCGATATGCGGCGCGATTCAAAGTGGAGATGGCACGGACTGCGGGGAATCAGAGCTCGACTACGTAGACCTGGGGATGTCCGGATACGTCGGACGTATAGGCGGCGAGTTTTTCGTCGGGACTGAAGGACGGATGAGGGTGGGTCCACTGCGGTCCGTAGACCGTGTCGGTCGGCATTTCCATCCAGCTAAGCACCCCTTTCCGTTCCTCCCGCCCCGCGGCAGCCCAGTCCTCGGCCAGGGCATACCGCGACTTTTTCCACTGGCTGCCACTGTTCGAACTTCGAGGGTGGCAGATCGTGCGCCGGCGGCCGCTTCCAACCTCCACAAGCTGCAACCCGACGTCGGGATGATTCGTGTCGCACAGAACCGCGGTTCCCGCCCGGTTCGGTGTGATGTGCCAGGCGTTGAACTCGGCGATCGTTGTGATGTTGCGGCTTTCCCAGCCCATTCTCTTGAGCGCACGCGGCCAGACCGTGAAGACAATGTCGCCGGTGCGGCCCAGAAAGGTCTCATGCACGACGAATTCGTCGTTGCCGTGCTCGTACAGACATTCGAGCCCGCTTCCGTCTCGCCGGACCCTGTGCATGCGGGGAGCCGGGTCTCCCGAAAACTCGATCCAGTTGCTGTCCAGCGGGTGGAACTGTGGATGGATAATCGTGCGCGGGAAGTAGACGAGCGCGCGCCCGGGCCTTCCTTCCGTGCTGGCGAGCGCCACGCCGTTCTTCGAACCCTGCTTCATGGCCGTAACGATCCAAAGGCCGTCCGCGCTGAGGCTGCATTCACCAAACTGCGCCCCTTCGAGGGCAAAGAGCGTCTTCAGAGACAGGTCCTTGCGGCGCACGGCTTCGACTCTTCCCTTCCGCGTGAAGTAGACTTCGGTCCCGTCGGGCGAGTTTGTCGCCGAATAGGGGTGTACACCTTCCCCTTCGGTCAGTTTCCGTATCGGACCGTCGGGGAACTCCAATTCGTACAACTGCGGCGATCCGGATCTATAGGAGGTGAAGATCACGTGCTTGCCGTCAGGCGTAAACGAAGATGTCAGGAAGTAGGTCGGGTGATTGATGGAAGGGTGTGACGTCAGTTGGTGGATCACGGCCCGCGTCAACTCGTCCCTGAAGCGGCGGTATTCGGCAGGCCGGGACAGAAGAGGCGCGAGCGCCATACTTTTGGCAAATGCGCGGCGGCTGATTTTAGCTCCTGCCTTCAAACAAATCCCTCCCTTGGACCAGTACACGCAGCTTTTGCTCGGCCACGCTGCGATGGAGCATCCAGAGGCCGCAATCGGGATGAACGTAGCACAGCCTTCCTTCGCCGAGGGTCCGCACGATCTGTTCGATCCGGCTCGCGATCAACGCCGGTTCTTCAACTTCGTTGTCCTTGATGTCGATAACGCCGATCCCCAGGCCGATCTTCGCGTCGAGTTCGAGGAAATCGGGCAGCTCCCCGTAGCCACGGCGCGCGAATTCGAGAACGAGGTGATCGGCATGCAGGGAATTGAGAAAGGGGATCAGGTTGCGCCAGAGACCTTTCTGTACTGTCTGCCCCCCGTAATTGCCGAAGCAGATATGGACTGCTTTCTCTGCCCGGATTCCATCGAGCACATGGTTGATCGCCTCGGCAGCCCACTCCCTGTCCTCCGGATGCCCGCTGATGTTCGCCTCGTCCAGCTGAACGACCGCGGCGTCGATCGGTTCGAGCTGCTTGCGCAGGACTGCCGCCAGATCCAGCGCCAGCTCCGGCGCTCCCGGATAGTGGCAATTCGTCAATACTTTGGCCAACATATGCGGGCCCGTACAGGTGAACTTCAGAGGCCACCGGGTAAACCGGCGCACGGAAGCGAAATCGCCGGGAAGATCGAGAGTCCCCTCTCCGATCTTTCCGGCGACGATGCCCGCCGGGACGGCCCGATAGTCGAGCCCCCGGTCGGAGCGGAATCGATTTAGATCGGACAGGGAAAAGCGCGTTCGGACCCCTTCCATCTGCGAGACGAAGTAATCGATCATTCCGTTCGTTTCCGGATGGCCGGGATCAAATCGCTTCAATTCTCCGTCGCTGATCACATCCAGTCCTGCAAGCTCCTGAGTTTTTAAGACCGTCATGATCGCATCGTGGAGGGCGATGCGCGAGCTGTTTCCCACCAGCCAGGAGGGGACCGGATAACTCCCCACGACGGTTGTCTTGATCTTTGGCTGCATGCGCTTCTCGTAGTTTGCTAAGATGATCGAATTGGCAGCGGTGAGAGTCAACCTAAAAAACCTTCGTCATTCCTGTGCGCACTAGCGCCTTCGCGGTGAAACTGAGTACCGAATTCACCGCGAAGACGCGAAGAACGCAGAGGTTTTGAGGCTCGCTTGTCGTCTTTGTCTCATCGCGTCTTCTACGGATGGCGCATCGTCACGGCCTCCTTCACGATCCTGTTCGTGGTCGTCGGGATCGTGTACTACAGCTTTCCGGTGTTTTACCTTCCGTTGATCAATGAGTTCGGCTGGAGCCGCGCTGAGGTCACTGCAGGCTTTTTCTTCAGCATTCTGCTCATTGGACCGCTTTTCGGAATTTCGGCGGGTTTCCTGATCGATCGCCATGGCACGCGGCGAATCCTCCTGACAGGCCTGCTGTTCGCGGGAAGCGCTTTCCTGGGCTTCGCATTCATGCATTCTCTCCTGGCCTACTACCTGTTTTACTTCATGCAGACAATCGGCTACGTGAGCGCCGGCCCGATTCCCAATCAGGTGCTGATTTCACATTGGTTCTCTCGGATGCGCGGGCGCGCCATGGGGCTGGCCTACGTGGGAATCGGCGTGGGAGGCGCGGTCGCTCCCGTGCTGGCGCGGTTTCTCATCCGGGAAGCCGGCTGGAGGAGAGCCATGTTGGCGTTGAGCGGAATCATCCTGCTCGTTCTGATTCCCCTGGCACTGGCGCTCGTGAAAAATCGCCCGTCCGACATGGGTCTCTGCCCTGACGGGGATCCGGCGCCTGCGGCAGAACGAGCGACTCCCGCCACGCCGGCGACCACCCTTCGCCAGGCGATGCGGACCCGCTCTTTCTGGATGATTCTGACGGGAAGCCTGCTGAGCATCGGCGCCGTCGGGGGAGTCATCCAGCACCTCCAGCTATACCTGGGCGATCGGCGATTCACGCCGGATCGCGCCGCACAGGTGGCCAGCTTCCTTCTTGTCGCCAGTATTCTCGGCCGCATCACGATGGGGTATCTCGCAGACCGGTTTCCCAGGAAATATGTGATGCTGGCCGCCTGCCTGATGGTCGCCGGCGGTATTGCGCTCCTGTATTTTTCCACCGTCCCGGGTACGGTTTACATTTTTGCCTTCATTTTCGGCTTTGGCATGGGAGCCGATTACATGCTTATCCCTTTAATGACCGCTGAGTGTTTTGGACTGGCTTCTCTCGGAAGACTGATGGGAGTGATCTTGACCACGGACGCCATCTCTCAGGCGGTCGCGCCCGTGGTGGTCGGCCGGATCTATGACTTGCACCGGAGCTATGACGCGGGCTTCGCGCTGCTTGCCGCAATGGCAGCTTCAGGCGCATTCGCGGTTATTTTGATCCCGAAGAGCGGATCGCAAGCTTCGAAACTCAACACCCATGGAAGGTTCCTTTGATCGATACCTCGATAGGTCGTGATACATTTAGTCGCAACTGTCACAGTGCCGTAGCGACGGATGATGACGGAATTTGAGATCCTCGGCGAGATCAAGAACATCGAGACAATCGCTACAGGCCGGGGCGTGCACATCCGGCGCCATCTGGAACGCACTTATGGCAAAGGCCGTTGGCGGAAGAGGAAAGGAAGAGCGACCGTGCAACTTGCGGACGATACAATCTGCGAAGCCGAGATACACTGGTTCGAAGCGCCTGGGATAGGGCGTAAGGATTTCAAAATCAAGAGGCTAATCCGATGAGTGATTTTGTGATCTGCATTAATAATGACAGCAATCCAGGCAGCCTGATTTTGGGCAAAGTTTACCGCACGCTGCCAGATGCAGAGGCGGAGGCGCACAACATGCTCCGCGTTGTTGATGAGGACAAGTCGGAGCCAGACGGCTATCTCTACCCAGCGTCCATGTTTGCACCTATTGAGCTGCCGGAAGTGGCAAGGCGGGCGTTGATGGCGGCGGGCGACTGAGGTCGACAGAGGAACACCGCCTAACTTCTCGTTGCACTGGACACGGCCCCTATTGGGGGTTGCGTGTGTTACCGACCCCTAAAAGCCCCCGCCGCCGCCCCCCCCGCCGCCTCCGCCTGAAGATCCTCCTCCGCCGAATCCGGAGCCGCCCGAACTGCGCGGCGACGACGCCATGGTCGATGCCATGCTCGTCGTCATGCGGTTCATGTCGCTGACGAAATAGCTGGGACGAAACATGGCGTAACTGGAGCCGCGATACCAGTCGGGCGGCTGCTTGCAAATATCATCAAACGCGGCTACCCAGCGCTTTTCCACTCCGAGCGCCATTGCATACGGCAGGTACTTTTCGAACATCTCCGGGGTTTTGATCATCGCCTCGAACCGCGGCTCTTCCACGCGCCCCAGGAATTCCTCGAAGCCCAGCACGCCTTCCAGCGCGCGTGTGCCCGCCGTTGTCCGCGCGGGCATGACCCATCCGAAACCGATGATGGTCGCCGCGCTCAGCAGGCCCGCCACGACGACGGTCTGCATCGCGATACCGAACGCCGCGCTCAGCATCCCGCCGCCCCCGATGGTCAAGAGACCGGCCGCAATCGCGGCAACAACGTAAACGACCCTCACCATGTCCGGTCGCGCGCCGTAGTACTTCTGCTTCAGCAGCGTGTCGTACATGAGATTCTTGATGCCCGGCAGATGCGTGTAGAAACGATTTTGGAGCGACGAGAGCGTAACCGGGTTGCCGAAGGCGAAGAGCGACTCGAGCAGTGCGCTCTCGTGCGGTTTGAGAGGCTTCGCGCCCTCCGGCGGCGTGCGCTTATGAAAACTGTAGTCCTTGCTGGACCACAAGCCCAGCATGTGCTCTTCCTTCGTTTCTTCAATCAGCAGGTACCCGCGTACGGCGAGGTCCACAATCGTCGCGGTGATGTCCCGCATGTCCGGCGTGCCGTCAATCAAGGTGCCTGCTTCGCCCGGCGTCAGGCCCTCCGGCGGCGCGAACTGCACGACGATCGGGCGGAGTTTTGGATCGCGACCGCGTGTCCACCACAGCCGGAACATGAATGCAAACACACCGATCGGAATGAACAGCGGCCAGTTGCTGCGCAGGAAAAGCCACACGCTCTGCGCCTGGCTTGGCTCTTTCACAAAGCCCTTGTCCCAGCCGATGACGGCGGTGAGCCCCTCGCGAAAGGACAACGGACGCCGCATCCGGAAGTAGACTTCATTGTCTTTCGCTTCCACGTCGGCTTCACTCTCGCGCGAGCCGTAAGCCCCCGTAAACACCAGCGTGCGAATGCCGGTCGTGCCAGTGGGGAGCTGCACGACGGCGCCGGCCTGCTCGATGGGGACTTCCCACTCGTCGCCGGTGATGTTCCAGTAGAGCTCGTCGTGGTCTTCGAAGTAGAGCAGCGCGTTGGGCACGCGGTAGGTGATCTTCACCGTGCGCGCGGCGTCTTCCGCCCCGGGCACCCAAATCTTGAATTTACGATAGTGCCGCTCGCGGCTGGACTCGTACTTGAGCGCGCCGCCTTCGCCGCCGGTGACGCTCGTCAGATCCAGGAAAAGCGTTTTGTTGAATCCTTGCGGCGTGCGGTATTCGACCGGAATCGTGCGGTAAATCCCGTTCCACTTGCCGGTGAAGCGCGGATGGATCGTCTCAGTCACAGTAATCGAGCCATCCGCATCCACGCGGATCAAAACGTCAAAGCGCTCAATCGCCAGCGACCGCGCCCACACCGGTGCTGCCGTCGCCGCGATGACGGGCCAAAGGAACAGAATTCGGAACAGCAGGCTTGTTTGCGGAATCATGTCTTGGAGCGTTTCCGGTCCAGATGGCCCGGCGATCTATCCCCGGGGATGCCGGAAAACAGGAATGGAGTCCGGCAGGGACGATAGGGGCGATAGAGACGCAATCGCAGGTGGCGGCTTCCGCTCAAGGGCAACACGTTTCTAGTTCGTTCCGAAGCTCACTTTGGGGGCTTCGCGCTGCGCCGCGTCCTTCAGCTCGAAAAACTCGCGCGCGTTGAATCCGAACATCCCCGCAATGATGTTGGAAGGGAACTGGGCGATTTTTGTATTGAGGTCGCGCACTACGGCGTTGTAGTAGCGCCGAGCGTTTTGCACGTGGTCCTCGATCTCGTTGAGCGAGCCCTGCAGCGACGTGAAGCTTTCTACCGCTCTCAATTGCGGATAGGCTTCGGCGAGCGCAAAGAGCTGCCGCAGCGCGCCGGCCAGCATGCCTTCCGCTTCGGCTTTGGCGGCGGGCCCCTGCGCGCTCATCGCGCGGTTGCGCGCGTTGACCACCGCTTCGAGCGTGCCCTTTTCGTGTGCCGCGTAGCCCTTCACCGTCTCCACCAGATTCGGGATCAAGTCGTAGCGTCGCTTGAGTTGGACGTCAACATCGGCCCAGGCGTTCTCCGCCTGCACGCGCAGCTTCACGAGCCCGTTGTATGCTGCAATGACAGAGACGACCAACACCGCCAGGATAATCAACAGCAGTCCGAATGAACCCACCATTGCGGATACCTCGTCGCTTTAGATTGCCTTTCAAAGTTCAGCTCGGGGCTACTATACGCTGTCCGGCCGCGCTTTTGTAGCGCCTGGAGGGCCGCGACGAGTCAGGGCCCGCCCGGCGCAAGAACGCTCGGCAGTTGACCCCATCATGCCACTCCGGATTCGAGGCGGGATATTCGCCATCGGAGTAAAAAGCGTTGCGGCTGGACATGGTGCTCACCTCCAACCGCCGCGCGGCAGGCAACCATGTGGAGGCCTGTGACAGCCGGCCGCGCTCATGCAATACTTTCAGTCCGGCTTAACATA
>QHZE01000040.1 GCA_003225335.1 Acidobacteriota bacterium | reverse complement strand
CTCCCAACATAGCGGTTTCGGGCGAAACGGTCAAACTCGGGTGTAATTAGATGTGCGAGTCACGTTTCAGAAAATACGGTAACGTATTCCGCCCCAGCGGGGCGGAAGGAAATTAGCCAGGGGTGAGCGAAGCGAGCCCCTGGGTCGCAGAGAAACAACGATACGCACCCCGGCAGGGATTGCAGGAGCTCCCCGCGCCCCTGCCGGGGCGCATTCGTTTATTGCAATATTCCGGGGGTTCGCTTCGCTCACCCCCGGCTAAGCTCCCGGCGCCCTTTCCAGGGCGCCCAGGCTTCTCTCGAAAATACGTTACCGTGTTTATGAAATCATGTACTAAGTGTCTCCGTGGCTCTATGGCCAAATCGGAGTCCGAAAAGGCTGCGGTGTTGATCCTTTCGCCCGAAACCGCTATGTTGGGAGCCAGGTGAAAGCAGAACGAATCTCCATGTTGTCGCTCCTCCAGCTGCGCGATTGGCCGCGCAGAGAGCGGGTCGCTCTGTCGCTGATCGACGGGAGGGTGCGGCGCGAGGTCACCCATGAAGAGCTCAGGAGCCGCGCTCTCGCTCTTTCCGATTATCTGATCGAGCAAGGCATCGGCTACGAAGACCGCGTGGCCATACTTTCCGAGCCGAGACCCGAGTGGGTTGTGGCCCTGTTCGCAGCCGCGCGCGCGGGGGCCGCAGTGATCCCCCTGGATCCGAAGCTCACGGCCGAAGAACTCTGCGAGGTGGCCCGCGATGGCGGGCCGCGCGTGGCGTTTGTTTCCAGCCGCTGCGTCGATGCGGGGCTGCGGATGAAAGCCGTCGTCCCCGGCATTGAAAAGGTGATCCTTCTGGATCAGCCCCCGGACGCAGGGCCCGTTTCCTGTATGGACCGGCTGAAAGCCGAGCGCCCTCATCGGGGAAGGGAACGGAAGCCCGAAGAGGCCGCGCTCATCGTCTACACATCGGGAACGACCGGGACCCCTAAAGGGGTGATCATAACCTTTGCCAATCTGGTCTTCGAAATAGAGAGCCTGCTCAAGCGCTTGCCGGTCGAGGAAACGGATGTCTTCTATTCCATGCTCCCGCTCAATCACCTCCTGGAGTTCACCGGCGGTCTCTGCAGCGTTCTCTACGCCGGGGCGGAGGTCTGCTACGGACCCAGTCTCCTGCCCCATGAAATCTTGAAGATCATGGCGGAGAAGCGGGTCACCAAGATGGTGACAGTCCCCCTGTTTCTCAAACTCCTGAAGCGAGAGCTGGAGAGGGCCGAAAAGAAAGGTGAGGGACGCACGATGCGGGACAGGCTGGGAGGCGGATTCCTTTATTTCATCTCCGGGGGGGCCGCGCTGGACCCCGAGGTGGAAGATTTCTTCTTCAGGTCCGGCATCCCCGTCTATCAGGGCTACGGCTTGACCGAGTGCAGCCCCGTCGTGGCGTCAAATTCGCCTCAAGCCTGCCGATTCGCCTCGGTGGGCAGGCCGCTGGACGGGATTGAAGTGCGAATTCAGGGCACTGGCGGAGCAACGCAGGAGGGCGAGATCCAAACGCGCGGGCCGCACGTGATGAGAGGCTATTACCGCAGGGACGATCTCACACGGGAACTTGTTGATCCGGAAGGCTGGCTCCGAACCGGGGACCTGGGGCGGCTTGACGGCGACGGGTATCTCTTTGTGACCGGACGGCTGAAAGACCTGATCGTGCTGGGTAACGGCAAGAAAGTACAGCCGGAAGAGGTCGAGGCCGCCCTGGCGCAGAGCGCCCTTCTTAAAGAAATCTGCGTGGTGGGAGTCAAAGCGACATCCGGGTTGCTCGCGGGCACGGAAGAAATATGCGCCGTGGTGGTGGCTTCCGAGGAGACCGGCGCGCGCTACGGAGGCCAGCCGGAGCTGCTCCAGGAGGCGATCCGTGTGGAGATAGAAAGACTCGGCGCTTCGATCGCAGCGTACAAGCGGCCCTCGCGCCTGGTTCTGTATCCGGGCGCTCTGCCGAGGTCCGTTTCGAACAAGGTGAAGCGCCAGCTGGTATCGCGCTGGCTGGATGAACACGCAGCAGCTCAGCCGCAACCAAAAGAGTGAACGAAACCACAGATGAACACAGATGAACACCGATAAAACAAAGGCGCAGCCCAGCCACAACCCAAAAAATCTCACCGCAGAGACGCAGAGGCCGCGGAGAAAACAACCACAAAACAGACTCCTCTGCGAACTCCGCGTCTCTGCGGTGAAAAAAACTGTCGGAAATCCTTCGCTCTTATCGAAGGATTTTCGGGTTGGTAGTACGGATCTGTGTTCATCTGTATTCATCTGTGGTTTCGTTTTGCGCAGTTTTAGCACCAGACCACGGGCATGAACCGCGCAGCGCTCCTCGCAGTCGTTCTCAATTTCGTGATTATCGGCGGCCTGCCTGTCTTTTTTTTCCGACGCGACGGGAAGCTGAATCTCATGTGGTGGCTTACGGGCGGCCCCTTCTTCATCTGTCCCCTGGTTCTCCTGGGCGCTCATATTGGCGTTGTTCCCATATCACCCCTCTTTTCCACTCTATTGGGGCCCTATCAGGACCTCCTTGCCGTGCCTTTTTCGCTGGCTTCGCTGGCCCCGCGCCACATCGTGACGTACGGGGCGTACCGGTTCATCCGGCACCCGTTCTATTCTTCGTTTCTTCTCGCATTCGCCGCGGCGGCGCTTCTTCTTCCGCACCCTGTAATAGTGGCGTTCGCTCTCTACGTCTTGCTGATACTCAACCTCACTGCGGCCGGGGAAGAGAAGAAGCTCCGGGCATCGGAGCTCGGGAGCGAATATCAGGCTTACATGATGCGAACCGGCCGCTTCTTCCCGAGGTGGGGCCGCAGCTCATGAACCGGGAGGTCTTTGTCGATCACATTGGCTACGCCCTTGGCGAGGTCACAAGAACGGTGGAAGAAACGGGATCGCGAGGAGACCTCCTTTCCCAGCCGGACGTATTGAGGGAAGCCGGTTTCTGCGTCCATCATGTCAGCGGCCCCCGTCAGACTGCGTATGACTTTGCAAGGCAGGCCGTCCAAACCGTTGAGCGTGAGCTTGGGAATGTGGGCGCCATCATCTATTCGACGTGCATTCCGGCCAACGCCAATATCGGCAGGGCAGATGCGTATCTGGAAAGCCGCGACGTGAAAAACCTCATGGACTTCCCGGCGAGCCATCTTCAGAGCGACTTCGGTCTCGATCGGGCCATTGTCATCGGCCTGAGCCAGCAGGCCTGTACCGGGCTCCTGGGATCGCTCCGGCTGGCGCAGGCGCTTCTTCGCAGCGAGCCGGAGACGGAGCGGGTCCTCTGTCTGACGTCGGACCGCTTCCCGGAAGGCGCTCTCTACGAGCAATCGTACAATCTGATTTCGGATGGCGCCGCTGCCTGCGTCGTTTCCCTGGCGCCCGCCTCGTTTCGACTCCTTGCCGCCCACGGCATTACCAATGGCGCCTTGGCCCAGGCAAGCGATGACGAGACGGCCGGGAGCTTTTTCGCTTACACTCATCGGGTGATCCAGGAGACTCTGGCCAAAGCAGGGCTTCAAATAAGCGATGTCGCGTGGTTTGTCGCCCAAAACATGAACCGGAAGGCCACCGACATCCTCGCACGGTTGCTGAAGTTCGACCCTGGGCGGGCCGTTTCCCCTACGCTGCCCGAGGTCGCCCACGTGATCAGCGGCGATAACCTGATCAACTTGAAATACCTCGCCGAGCGCGGGCAAATACAAGGCGGCGAGCGCGTGCTCCTGTGCATGGCAGGATACGGTCTGAACTGGCAGTGCGTCATTCTGGAAAAGACATAGCCGCACAGCAAAACTATTGAATGAAACCACAGATGAACACGGATGAACACAGATCACCCGGGCCCCAAGCAAGACTATCCTCGGTCAAAGAATTGACGACAAAAAGACTTGCCACGAATTTCACGAATTACACGAATTTTTGGGGATCACAGACGGTGTGTAGTGAGGGTTATGCAGAAGCTCTGACCGCCAGCCTGTTTCGTGTAATTCGTGAAATTCGTGGCCAGCTTTTCTTTGTGCCTCTGGGTCTCTGCGAGGAGATTTTTGGTTGCGGTTGGGGTGCACTGTGTTCATCTGTGTTCATCGGTGGTTTCATTTTGTGCGATTTGCGGAGGGTGTAGGCGCGAAGATGCGTGGGCTTTCGGATCTGGTGGGGAAACTCTGTGAAGCTTCGGTGCAGGATTTTTACAGCCCCTACGCCGGGCTTGATTGGCCTGAAAAGCTCGAGGACGACGCGTGGTATTTCAGCCCGGAGCTGATATCGCTCTTCGGATCGGAAGCGTATGCGCATCTGGACGCGCAGGGACAGAAACGGCTGAGCTTCCATGAGGCGGTGAATTTCTTCAGCCTGAACATCCATGGCGAACGATCCCTGATCGAAGGGCTGGCGTACCGGCTCTACCGCAAAGGAAACGATGACTATACGCGGTATCTGCACCATTTCCTCGACGAGGAAAACAAGCACATGGTTTACTTCGGGACCTTCTGCGTGCGCTATGCCGCGAAGGTCTATCCTGATAAAAAAATGGTCCTCCCCCGCGACTATGCGCCCGGGGAAGAGGACTTTCTCTTCTTCGCCAAGGTTCTGATCTTTGAAGAGATTGTGGATGTCTACAACAAGCGCATGGCGGCGGATCCGCGCCTGCACCCAATCGCGCGCGAGATCAACCGCCTGCACCACCGCGATGAGAGCAGACACCTCGCCTTCGGACGCCGGCTGGTCAAGGAGCTCTTTGACCGCCATTCCCCCGGCTGGGCGCCGGAGGTCCTTTCCGGGGTGCGCGAATACCTCGGCGATTACATTCGTTCTACCTGGCAGGAATACTACAATCCGGCGGTGTACAAAGATGCCGGCCTGCCCAACCCGTACGATGTTCAGAAAGAAGCGCTCAGCTTGCCTTCATGCCGAAGCCGCCACGAACAGGTCTCGCGGCCATGGCTGACGATGCTGCTCAGACAAGGAATTCTGACGGAGGATCCGTACCATGATGACTGAAGCTGAAATTCGACAGAAGCTGAGAGAGTGGGTTGTCCGGCAATCCGGAAAAATCCGGCCCGAAGAGCTCGCCGATGACACTGCGATCATTGAAAAGCGGATCATAAAATCGGTCCGGATACCCGATCTTATCCTCTTCATCGAAGAACACAGCGGGCGCACGATCGATGTGGAGCAACTCAAGCCCGGAGTCTTCAGAAACATTGACACAATCTATCGGAACTTCTTCGCAGTGAAGGCGGATGGCCCTGGACCTGAAAAAGCTTGACGGGATCGGCTGGCAGGAAAACGGCCAGGCGGTGCTTTCGGGGATGGCGCTGGCGATGCTGCGGAGACTCGACCGGCTTTTTCTGCTTTGGGCCGGGGAGTGCGGCGCCGAGGAATACCGGTTTCCTACCTTCATCGAAGCCGGACAGCTTCACAAACTCGACTATTTCCGCTCGTTCCCGCATCTGGTGACCTTTCCGGTCGCCCTGGACACGTCGCCGGAGCATCTCAAGGAATTCTCTCGCAGCGCGGTGATCGACGAGGCGGGAGTCGTCCAGCTTGGCAAATGCGCGCCCGTGCGCGAGGTCCTGACTCCGGCTGCCTGTTATCACTTCTACGTGTTATTCCAGGGGACGGAGCTGAAGACAGCGCGCAATTTGACCACGGTCGCGACCTGCTTCCGGCGCGAGGCCTATTACCGGCCTCTCGAGCGCCAGTGGAACTTCACCATGAGGGAGATCGTTCGCATCGGAGCCGCGGAAGAGGTGAAGGATTTCCTCGCGGATTACCGGGCGCGGATCGAGCGCTTCCTTTCGGACATCGGTCTGCCTGTGGCATGGGAGAACGCGACCGATCCGTTTTTCGATCCGTCGCGCAACCCAAAATTCCTGGCGCAGAAGCTCGAGCCGGTGAAAACGGAGATGGTCTTCGGCGGGGCGCTTGCAATCGGGTCGATCAATTTCCATCGAAATTTTTTTGGCGAGACCTTCGACATGCGGAGAAACGGAGAAGCGGCCTTCTCCGGTTGCGTCGCCTTCGGGGTCGAGCGCTGGCTGTATGCTTTCCTGAGCCGCTTCGGCCCGGACGAGAGATCCTGGCCCTCGGTGCTTCGATCGCACGGCATCGCGGGAGATTTGGCAAATGACAAATGACAAATGCCCAATGAAAAATGACAAATCGCAGTTCTCTGTCCAGACTTCTGACTTCTATTTGTCATTTTTCATTTGACGAAAAATCCTTGCCAGCCTGGTAAGGATTTTCACGTTGGTAGCATAGGAGACACGGGGGACACCGAGAAGATGGGGCGAGTGACGTTGATTACGGGCGGAGATGGGTATCTCGGGCGGCGCATCGCTGCAAAACTGCTCGAAGAAACAGACTCTCGCTTGCTCCTCTGGCTTCGAGCCGCCGATGCTTCGGCGTTCTTGTCCAAGCAGGATGTTCTGGCAGAGTCGTTCGGCCGTTTCGAGGGGCGCGTCGAATACTGCTACGGGGATCTCACGGGCGAGAGCCCCTTCGACGGCATTGAGCCGGCATCGATTTGCCGGATCGTCCACGCTGCGGCTGTCACCCGTTTCAACGTGGATGAAGGTACGGCGCGCCGGGTCAACATTGAAGGTACGGAAAAGCTGCTGCGATTTGCGGAGCGCTGCGGCGCGCTGGAAAGGCTGGGACTTCTAAGCAGTATTTACGCTTCCGGAATGAGGGCGGGGCCCATTCCCGAAACTCCGTTCGTGAATGCCGGTTTTGCGAACCATTACGAAAGTTCCAAGTGGGCGGCGGAAACCCTGCTGTTTGAAAAATACGCGCACCTTCCCTGGCGCATCTTTCGCATCGCCACTGCGATCGCAGATGACGCCAACGGACAGGTCTCCCAGCACAACGCTGTTCACAACACGCTGAAGCTGCTCTATTACGGGCTGATTTCAACGCTGCCGGGCAAGCCGGGCACGCCTATGTACCTGGTGACCGGCGATTTCGCGGCGGACGCCGTATGCCGTTTGATGAGCGTCTCCGGGAGCGAGCGGATCTTCCATGTGGCTCACAGGCGCGAGCAGTCGCTTTCTCTCGATGAGCTCATCGCGCTGGTCTTCGAGGTCTTCGGGACGGATGAGTTCTTCAGGAAGCGGCGCATTCCCAGACCTCTGTACGTGGACGAGGAGGCTTTCGAGCTTCTCCATTCGGCTCTTGGCGCCTTCGCCGGGGGTGTCGTGAACCAGGCGGTGGACAGTGTCGCCCCGTTCGCGAGACAGCTCTTCATCACCAAGGAGGTTCAGAACGCAAACCTGATTGCCGCTCTGGGCCGGGATCCGGCGCCTGACGCCTCGGCAGTCGTCGAAGCAACATGCCGGCACCTCGTGCGCACGAAATGGGGCCGGGAGAAGGACCGTGTTTCTTGACGCGCAATCTTTGGAAGAAGAGTTTGGGGCGAAGCTGGGCTTGCCGGTCCTGATATCGCTGGCTCGGGAACCCGTGGCGCCTGAGGCCCTGGACCCGCAGGAAAGAGAGGCGTACGCGCGCCTGCAAGGCAACCCTCGCCTGGAATGCTGGCTTCGGGGACGGATGGCGCTCCGGAATCTCCTTTCCCGGTTGGACGAGAGCAACGGTCCGGGCACGCTCTGCTTCCCTCACAAGGTAATCTCGCTGAGCCACAGCGGGCCGTATGCAGTGGCCGCAGGTGTGAAATCGCGCGCCACGTCAGGGTTCGGGGTGGATTTGGAGCTTTCAAGGATGCCGAAGCCCGGTTCGGAAAGATTCTTCCTGAACGCACAGGAGCAGGTCTGGATTCACACAGCGCCGCCGATTAGCCGGCCTCGCGAGCTTTTGCGCCTTTGGACCGTGAAAGAAGCCCTCTTCAAAGCCAACCCGCATAATCGGGATTCGCTTCTCGGTCACTATGGCTTGATCGACCCGGAAGCGCTCGCGGGGCAGGCGCGCTGGAGAGGGGACGAGAGTATCCGTTATCGTTATGGAACACTCGCTCTCGATGATGGGTTTCTCACCATCGCCTTTCGTACGTGAACCTATGGTTCGGAGTTCAGCCTTCAGGCTGTCAGGGTCGGGACTTTCCAGACGCTCGTGTGCAGGCTTAGGCTTATTGCGGATTTCGGATTTCGGATTGCGGATTTTCTCAATCCGAAATCCGCAATCCGAAATCCGCAATCGTACGAAGGAGGATTGATGGTGGATGAGAATGAACTGTGGATCCTGAGCTTTTACCGGACCTCGGAGATCAGCGGCGCGCTGTTTTTCGGGCGGCTGGCGAGAACAATGAAGCCCGGGGAGATCCAGCGGGACATGACGAAGCACTTTTCCGACGAATCCATGCACGCGTGGTATTGGACAGCGTGTATCGAGAAGCTCGGCGCGCACGCCCTTAAGCTGGAACAGTCTTACCAGGACCAGTACCTGGCGGCCGCCGGCCTGCCCGTCAACATCATGGAAGTTCTCGCCATTACCCAGGTTTTTGAGAAGCGGGTCATCGGGCAGTACTCGCTCCACAGCTCGTTGCCGGGCCTTGATCCCGAAATCCAGGCGACGCTCCGCAAGATCATGCAAGACGAGAAGTGGCACATCGAATGGATCCGGGACGCGCTGAAAGGCCTGGAGTCGGACTATGGCAAAGAGCGCGTCGAGACGACTCTCAAGCGCTTTGGCGAGGCCGATCTGGAGGTCTACAGAAAAACGACCGACGAGCACACCGAAAGGCTCCAGGAACTCATCAACGGGGGCAGGCGAAGATGATTGATCCTCAGGCTGTGAAAGCGAAGATGGGAGCATTCCTCAAGATTCCACTCGAGCGGTTGCAAGACAATGCGACGCTCTCCGACCTGGTCCACGACTCTTTTCTTCTCGTCCAGCTCGCGATCGAGTTGCAAGAGGAATTCAACGCGCGGCTGGTCCAGGAAGACCTGAAGGACGTGCGGACGGTCCACGACCTCATCCATCAGGTCGTAACACACGAAATTTCTGCTGATGACGAGTGAATTGGCCACAGAGACACAGAGCCACTGAGAAAAACTGGCCACGAATTTGACGAATTACACGAAAACAGGGGCGCGGTTCGTGCAGCGTTTTTGCATCACGCTCACCAACGACGTACAACCGCCTGTGATCGAACAAAATTCGTGGAATTCGTGAAATTCGTGGCAAAGTGTTTCCAGCGTTGGTTCTTTCCCGAGCCTCCTCTCAGGCTGAGCCCGGGAGTGGTAAATTGGCCAGATGGGAAAAGAGCTTTCAAAGGGCTTCGTGTTAAGAGCTATTCTTCTGACGTTGCTTAACGGTGCGGTTGTTGCTTCTTGCGAGGCATTCCTTTCGGGGCGTCAGGACTCGACGCCTCGGCCGCCAACGCTGCCGCCATGGCGGCCGAATCGGCCTCCCCTGGATGCGCACTACGTCGGCGACAATGCCTGCGCTCAATGCCATCGGAGCAAGGTAGCCAGGCAAAGGACGACCGGCATGGCGCGGGCCCTGGAACTGGGCAGCGATAGCGCAGTGTTGCGCTCGCACCCGCACCTGTCGTTCGGGAGCGGAGCTTATGTTTACGAAATTGCGCGCGCGGGGGATAAGAGCGTCTATTCCGTTTCGGACGGGAGCAACAAGATTTCCGAGCCGATTGTTTACACATTCGGGCAAGGGAACGCGGGCCAGACCTACGTGATTTTCCACGACGGCTCGTACTACGAAAGCCGGGTTAGTTTCTATAGAGAGATCGGCGGACTCGATCTTACTCTTGGGTCGCGAGACATGGCGCCCGCTTCCTTGAACGAAGCACTCGGCCGCAAGATGTCTCACAACGACGCGCGTGATTGTTTCGGCTGTCACGCTACCGGCGCTGTCGGCGGGTCTCAGTTGCAGTTGTACAAGCTTGTACCCGGGATCCGGTGTGAAGCCTGTCACGGATCCGGCGAGAGGCACGTTGCTGCAATGAGGAGCGGGAGCGTGGAGGCAAAACAGATTTTCAATCCGGGAATCTTGTCTGGCGACTTATTGTCCCAGGAGTTTTGCGGTTCCTGTCACCGCAGCGTGGACGAAGTATTTGCGATGCCGCAGCGAGGCGAAATCAACAATCTTCGTTTCCAGCCTTACCGGATTTTTAAGAGCAAGTGTTACCAGGACGACCGCCGGATCAGCTGTATCGCCTGCCACGACCCACATGCGGAGTTGATCTCGAATCCGGCTTTCTACGATTCAAAGTGCCTCTCCTGTCATCTTTCGAGCCGCAAGCCGAAGCGCGAAAGCAGTGCGAAGACAATTCCCGAAACGGCCGAGCGCAAACCGGGCGGTTGTACGGTTGAAGTCAGGAATTGTGTGACGTGTCACATGCCCAAAATCGAGCTCCCCGGTGCGCACTTCAAGTTCAGCGATCATTGGATACGAATAGTGAGGCCCAACGAGCCTGTTCCGTACTAATTACTTTCTGGCGCGAAACTAGCCCCGAAGGGGCG